>NZ_NEGL01000024.1:0-1140 GCF_002135425.1 Acinetobacter sp. ANC 4654 | reverse complement strand
AGCTGTAATCTGTGTACCTTGGTTGCTCACTATGGTGTTGAGTGTGCTGATATTGGCTGTATTTTGTGCAACGTTTTGGTTGGTTGCATAGAGTTGGCTGCCATTCACTGCATCTGTTGAGGTTGCATTTAAGGAACCCGCTTTGACATTAGTGATGGTTGTGCCTGTTGCCCCGCCTAAACTCACTTTGTCTTTCGTCGCCGCATTGTCGTACTTCACTGCCGCACTATCTGTTGCCGTTTGTGCATCACTCACAAGTTTCAACTGGTCTTCTGTCGCTGCTTGACCACTGGTTATGCTTGAAGCATTCCATGTCTTGTTGCTTAAGCCACCAATTTCACCTGTGCTGCCATCAACGGTGATCTGAGTTGCACCACTGCCGACTTTAACTGTATTGCCTAAGCTTAGTTGTACACCATCTGCTGTAGTTGTACTGGTGATGCTGCCATCTGTTGAACCTTTAACATGAATGGTCTCACCCAACTTGTATTGGTTGGCAGTTGTACCATTACCGAACTTGATACCCGTGTTTGTAACTGCTGTTTTTGCATCAATTACAGCATTGTTTAAGTCACCTGCGTTTACACCTTTGCTTGCGTTAGCAATATCGGTGTAATCACCTGCACTGGCTACATTGCTTAGACTCGTACCACCGGTGGTGTTGATCTTGCCTGTGATTGAATCTTTTACGCTGCTTGAAATTGTACCTGAAAAGGTCACGCTGTCTTTGTTTGGTACACCAGCTTTGTCATCGTATTTAACCGCATACTTGTCTGTCTTACCTTGCGCATCACTGACGGTTTTTAGCTGTTCTTCAGTCGCTGCGCGACCTTGTGTCGCAAAGTCCGCTGCAGATAAGCTCTTATTGCTCAAACCAGTAATGTCGTTATTGGCTTTGTTCAGCACAATACCGCCCACCATTACTTTATCAGCCGTAAGCCCCGCATTGTTAATGACTGTATTACCTGTAGTAACACTGGTCAGGTTCAGGTCTTTGTTTAAGGCAAATGCAATATTTTTACCTATCTTCGTTGCTATAAGATTGCTATCAGTAGGATCTGATACACCAATATCAACGGTATCGCCTGCTTTAATCGCGCCAGCATTTGTACCATTGGTTTGTAAGGTGAAACCACCTTT
>NZ_NEGL01000023.1:0-3807 GCF_002135425.1 Acinetobacter sp. ANC 4654 | reverse complement strand
TATCAAAATACTTTCTGCCTAAAATTAACACTCGGGCTAAATGTTAGCGATATTGCATCGAATGGTTTGGGCGTTTTAAGTGCATGTAATGAGCTTATCTGTCCAAGACAAACTCCACCAACAATAACAGCAAATGTATTAACAGGGCTTAAATCGACTTGCGTAATTAAAGTACCATCTGCATCACTAACTGCTTATCAAGCCGCAACAAACTGGTCAACACATGCAAGTAAGATGGTTGGGGTTTAAGTTTTAACAACAACATAGAGCACCGAAAAGGTGCTTTTTTATTGCCAAAAATAAGGGGAATGGCATGTCTGAAACAACTGCAACTGTAGTAGAGGCTTCAGCTGCAACACTGGGATCAAAAGCAACAGTAACCGGTGGTGCAGCAAGTGCCGCTGGTTTTTTTATGGGGATTGATTGGATTGGTTGGGTTGGTATTTGCGTAGCAGTGCTTGGTCTGATCTTACAAGCAATATTTTCGTACCGACGCGATAAGCGAGAGAAAGTTGCACTACAGAAAAAAGAGCAACGTGAGACAGAAATTCATCAACTTACTGTTAGAAAACTGAATGGGGAATGCAATGTCAAAGAGTAAATATTTAGTAATTGGATCAATTGTCACAGCCGCCTTATCAGGCGGTTTTTTTATATCTGGGGTTAGTAATCAGCAAGTCGAAGCCACAGCAGTAAAAGAAGGCTATACACCTAAACCTATAATCCCGGTGAAAGGTGATGTTCCAACAATCGGTAATGGCACAACTGTTTACTGCAATGGCAAGAAAGTCACATTGAAAGACCCAGCAATCTCTAAAGAGAAGGCTCTCCAGCAACTTAAATGTCATATCGAAAAGAATGCACTGGCTTTCAATAAGTCACTACAGAATGTGAAGGTTTCACAAGTTGAATATGACTTATACAACGACTTTGTATATCAGTACGGCATTCCTGCATGGAATGGATCATCAATGCTTCGTAACTTGAAGCAAGGTAAATACGTGCAAGCATGTGATTCATTACTGAAATGGAAATACGTTGCAAGGCGTGATTGTTCGGTTCGCTCCAACAATTGTTATGGCGTTTGGACTCGACAGCTTGAGCGCCACACAAAATGCATGGGGGCACAGTAAATGCCAACACTCTTAATCCTATGGAAATTCAAATACTGGATCGCAATCGCGGTCCTTTCTTTTATCTGTCTTGGGCAGCTTGCATACACAAATCATTTAAGCGGAAAGCTTCAAGAAGCGGAAACAAAGTGCACAGCAAAAATTCAGGAAATTGAGCAAAAGCAATTAAAAGCTTTAGCCGAAAAACAGAATGAAATGAACAAAGTGAGCGCAGATTATGAAAAAGCAAAATCAGCACAAAGTAGACAGATCGAAACAGTTGCACGTGAAGTGCAAAAGATCGTTGAGCGCCCTGTGTATCAGCAGCATTGTTTTGACGATTCTGGGTTGCAGCAACTCAACTCACTTATTGACAGTGATTCCAGCTAATTTAATGGAGCCTTGCCCTGATCTTCAAAAATTAGAATCAGGGCAGGGTAAAGCAGTGATGTTATGGTCTGTTGATACTGTGGCGAAATATAATGACTGTAAAAGCAGGCATGGTGCTATTGTAAAGATCCTTAAGTAAGTGCAGTTTCGTATAATGACTATTGTGTTAAATAAAATAATTGATGGAAGTTATTAAGATAAATATTTATATTAATAACTTCCAATAGAGGATTAGGCTTGCATAGAGCCAGTACTATTGAATTATGTAACTCTTAAATATCTATGGTTAAAATTTGGGGAGAAAAAAATCAAATTATTTATTCTTATATTGGTATCCTTAATTATTCCAAGCATTAGCAATGCATCGCCCAATAAACATAGTGAAGTACCCAGTATTTATGGTGAGTATTATGATATAGCTAGAAAAAAATTGATTCAATCAGGATGGCAACCCCGACAAACATATACTTATAACACCATCAGCACTGAACCAATTTCTATACAAACTATTGAATTATTTAAACATGGTTTTATAGAGGTTGAAAATTGTGCTGGAACTGGTGCAGCACCATGCATATTTAAATTCCAAGATATTTACGGAAATAACTTGCAAGTTATGACACAAGGTGAATATTTTTTAGATGAAAATCATTATGGTAGTGTTCGTGGTGTAAGACTTCTTGATTAAAATAATGATTTTTAACTATAGAATATAAATAGCCTATTATTTATTATAAATGGCTTCAATTTTTTTCTAAAATTAATCTAATACACCTTATGCGCAATGCTATTGGTTTGTCTTTTAAAATCAGTATATTGAAAGTTGCTACCCTGAATAACAGAGTAATAGGGCAGCAACTTTTTTTATTTTTCACGTTTACTATTTAATCAAATCTTCATGGTTTTTATTGGCTTTCCTTAAATCTCGCTACCCAATTTTTTCTCAATATAGCACTTCAAAATAGCTTCAATGGCTGTATCTACAGTTTGCTCAGCTTCCTTACTATCAGCACGTGGGCCAACATAAAAAGCAGTCCATCTTGAATATGAGCGTACTAAACTAATTTTTTCTTTTTCGATTAACTTTCCGCATAACTCCCAATCGATCACTGGCGCTGATTTTACTTTCATTGCTTTAGCAAGAGTGAAGGGAAGCTGGTTGAGTGTTAGATTAGATACTTTCATTTTTAATTAATTCGAATGCAATTTTAGAACCCTTCATATTCTATATTCAATCAAAGAATAGAGCTAAATCTTTATGATTTTCTGTCGTCAGAATGGTCAATATTTTCTATATTTTCGATAATAGTTTTGCCGTTATTTTGCAGTTTTTTTGCAGGTAGAAAATTTTATAATTAAATATTTAAATAAATTCAGTAACATACGGCTAATGCAATTTATTAATCATATATTTGTTATATAGCATGAAATAAAAGTCCTCAAAGGAGGACTTTTATAATTACTACTTTAAATAGGTGACCTTATTATTTTCAATTTTCAGAATATTTTTCTTCTGAAGTCTAGATATAACTTCATCTCTTTCTTTCTCAGAAATAGAACCTTTAAATTGGAACATTGCTTCAATAAAATTTTCTAATGTTTTTAATTTACCAGGCCGGCTTTTTTCTAATCGTTCAGAAACGTAATTTAGGTCTACCGACTCTTCATCTTGTACTTTCTCAATATATTGCTCTTCTTCCTCTTTTCTTCCGATTTGAATAAGCAATTGAGCAAGTCTAAATTTATCTCTATAACTAAGCTGAAGTGTTAAGTCTTTAATTTCTTCGTAATTCATTTCAGTGGTAAATTTTTATATAAGTTTATTAATTATAAGTATTTAATTTTAAATCGCTATTACTTTTTTTAATTTTTTTACGTCAGTTTCTTACAAAAATTATGGTAATAAAAGCCCCTAGTATAAGTAAAGGCTTTTATTCTTTTTAGATATTTCTACAACTCTCTTTATAGTAAATATATTTCAGCTGTTGAAATGCTATATAAGCTCCGACTGTCATTGGTGCAAAAGAGATTATAAAAAAGAATATCTGGAACCCAGTAATATGTTCACTAATATAGTTGATGTGTGCTGAAATTGCAGGAGACTTCCACTTGGGAGATTCTAGGCAGCCGACTTATAAAAACTCTCTGCCATTTGATTCGGTGTCTTAAAATCCAGACCTTTCTGAATTCTACTTTGATTATAAAATAGCTCTACGTATTTTGTAATATCTGCTTTTGCTTCCTCCCTAGTTTTATAACTACGATGATGAATCAATTCATTTTTGAGTATGCCCCAAAAACTCTC
>NZ_NEGL01000022.1:0-12570 GCF_002135425.1 Acinetobacter sp. ANC 4654 | reverse complement strand
AAAAAAATAAATTAAAAAAATATATGTAATGCTGTTGACATATATTGGCTTTGTAATTAGTTTGTTTACTTATTCGATGTTTTAGATGGGGTATAGACCAGATCAAAAAATTAAATGGAAATGGATTCCCTAATTAAAATAGCTTGAAGAATTTTAAATCGAAAAAATCTCTGATGAGAATAAGCATAGTTTTTTAAAAAATGGATAAAAATTAGGAAAACTCAAAAATTGATTTTTTCTAAAAATATTTAGAACAATTAATGTAATGATCATAAATATCAAGGAGATGATTATGCAGTACATAGATGTACATAAAGTTGCAGATGAAGCGAAATTTAATAAGTTTCATGCAAAAGTGCTAGCTTGGTGTTTTATCATTATTATTATCGACGGATATGATATTGCAGTTGCTGGAGCTGCCTTGCCCTCTATTATGACTGAAATGGGTGTGACTGCCTCGACCGCTGGTTTTATGGCCAGTTCTGCACTTTTCGGCATGATGTTTGGCGCCATATTTCTAGGTGCATTGTCGGATAAAATTGGCCGCCGATTGACCATCGCAATTTGTGTGTTTTTATTCAGTATTTTTACCGCAGCTGCTGGTTTAGCCAATGACCCAGTCACCTTTAGTATTTTGCGTTTTATCGCTGGATTAGGCATTGGAGGGGTAATGCCGAATATTGTTGCCCAAATGACTGAGTATTCTCCTAAAAAAATCCGCAGTTTAATGACCACATTTATGTTCTCCGGTTATGCCATTGGCGGTATTTTAGCAGCGGTTATTGGTAAGCAATTCATTGTTGAATTTGGCTGGCAAGTGGTGTTTTTTGCTGCGGGTGTTCCTGTTTTATTACTGCCATTTATTATAAAATCAATGCCTGAATCTTTGGCTTATTTATTAAAACGTCAAAATCAGCAAGATTTACAAAAAGTAGTTAAGGACATCAACCCAACTATTCAAATGAATATTTCGGTTGAATTTACCCAAACCATAAAAGCAGATAATGAACACACCCCGATGGTTCAACTCTTTAAAGAGGGTCGTTCATTTAGTACCTTAATGTTCTGGGGAGCTTATTTTACTGGCCTATTCATGGTTTATGCTTTAAGCACATGGTTAACCAAATTGATGGCAATGTCGGGTTATACCTTAGGTTCTGCCTTAAGTTTTGTCATTGCATTAAATGTCGGTGCAGTTGCAGGCTGTATTATCGGTGGAGGATTGGCAGACCGTTTCCATATTAAATGGGTTCTGGTTTGTATGTATGGGTTGGGCAGTGTGTTCTTGTATATGATGACCTTGCCAATGCCAATTGAAGTGTTGTATTTCAACATCGGTATGGTGGGTGCATGTACAACTGGTGCTCAAATTGTAGCTTATGCATATTGCGGTCAATTCTATCCAAGTGGGATTCGTGCTACAGGTATTGGTATGGCAGCGGGTATTGGTCGTATGGGTGCAATTCTTTCACCAGTATTGATTGGTTTCATTGTTGCGTTAAATCTACCGATTGAACAAAACTTCATGGTGATTGCAGCGGCAGGTTTAATTGGCGCAGTGGCATTGTCGTTTATCAATCATAATCGTTCTGATGCGGTATTAAGTAGCTCTAAAAGTACAGTAGAAGAAGATGTAAACTACATAGAACAACCACTTAAAGAATAAATTGGTTAAATAACTTTATAGCCTGAAACTTATTTTTAATGATTGATGAGTATCATCTATAAAATAAGTTTCAGGCTTTTTATTGAATAAATTTCTTTCATCACTCATTTATGCCCAACTCAATACTATAAATCTTAGTAATCAAATTAGATTTTAAGCCGTATCTTTTTACCGCTATTTTGATCGTATTGTGGAAATATTTTGACGGTTTTAAGTACACAAAATACAGTGTTGTATTGTAGGTTCTTTGGTAGGGGATATGCTTCTTGATATGCCTATTAGTAATGTCATTAAAATAAACTGATCATTAAAATTAGCCTAAGTAAAATTAAATATCACTCTTTATTCCGACATCATAATTTTATTCATCTAGCAATATAAAAACAGGGATTTTATCCTAAGTAGTTAAAATAAATAATGATTTTTTTAATAGATAACTTACGTAAATCAAAAAATGTTCAATATACGATTTTTTAAAATCAGCACTACCTCATTTAATTAATTCAATTTTTATGCCTTTGCCTAAGTATTATTTCTATTTTTGAAAGGTTGATGAGTAACACTTGCTACGCAAGACCAAAACCTTTTTAGTTTTACGAATGATTTGAATTGATCAAAAAATGACTTATGAGAGAAATCTAATAAATGTTTTTAATCGTATATTTAAGCCACTACAAAATAGCCTAAGCAAAATAATATTTTTTAAAAATGGTAATTAATTAAATTCTTATTAGAATAAAATAAAACTCAACAAAAAAAATCGAAAAATATCTATTAAAAATAAATGAATAGCAACAAGGTTTATATCATGTTTAAGAAATATTAAACTTACTACAATTAACATCCTAAGCGGAGTAATCTCCAGAAACTATTTTTCTAATTAGCCAATGACTCTCAAGACAAATTTTCGCAATATATTTAAAGAACTATCCATACTCAAAATCCATTTTTATTTGCCATATCTGCGCCAAAAAAATTCCCTATCAAGTTGTGACCAATTTGATAGGGAAGTATGGAATGAGTCGTGCAAACCAATTATTGAATTAGGTTTACCCCTGTGACTTTCTGAATATCTTCAAAACTAACACCTTGGGCAAGCTCCACCAGCTTAACGCCATGTTCAGCGATATCCATAACGGCTAAATCGGTAATAATACGATGAACCACACCTTTACCTGTTAAAGGTAGGCTGCATTGCCCGACAATTTTTGGCGTTCCATCTTTTGCGCAGTGCTCCATCAAGATCACCACTTTTTGTACACCAGCAACTAGATCCATCGCGCCGCCCATACCTTTAACTTTTTTACCCGGAATCATCCAATTGGCAAGATCGCCCGTTTCAGATACTTCCATTGCACCCAAAATCGCAATATTGACATGTCCACCACGAATCATCGCAAAAGATTCTGCGCTGGAAAAAAATGCTGCGCCTTTACGTGCTGTAACGGTTTGTTTGCCTGCATTGATTAAATCGGCATCTATGGTATCAGCAGTTGGAAATTCTCCAATGCCGAGCAAGCCATTTTCAGATTGTAGCCAAACATTAATATGTTCAGGAATATAATTAGCAACAAGTGTCGGTAAACCAATGCCTAAATTGACATAAAAACCATCTTCAAGCTCAAGTGCAGCGCGCTGTGCCATTTCATTACGTGTCCAAGCCATTGTTTATACCTCCGTTTTCAATGTCATTTGTTCAATGCGTTTTTCAGGATGTGCATTGAGCACAATGCGGTTGATATAAATGCCTGGTAAATGGATTTCATCTGGATCTAAATCGCCAATTTCAACAATTTCTTCCACTTCAGCAATACTAATTTTTCCTGCCATAGCACAAACTGGATTAAAGTTTTGTGCTGTCTTACGGAAAATGAGATTGCCTGCTTTGTCCGCTTTATAGGCTTTAACCAGCGCAATGTCTGCGGTTAAAGATTCTTCTAGAATAAAGTCCTGACCGTTAAATTTACGAATTTCTTTGCCTTCAGCAATCAATGTTCCGACACCCGTAGGGGTAAAAAAGGCAGGAATGCCTGCACCACCTGCACGAAGTTTTTCAGCCAAAGTACCTTGCGGGGTCAATTCAACTTCTAATTCGCCATTTAAATACTGACGTTCAAATTCTTTGTTTTCACCCACGTAGGATGAAATCATTTTTTTAATTTGTTTGGTTTCCAGCAAAATACCTAAACCAAAACCATCAACTCCAGCATTGTTGGAAATACAGGTCAGTTGTTTGGCTCCAGTTTGTTGCAATGCAACAATTAATGCTTCAGGAATACCACATAAGCCAAAACCGCCAACTGCCAAGGTTTGACCATCTTTTACAATATCCTGTAATGCAGCATTTGCACTTGCATAGACTTTATTCGGCATCCGATACCTCTATTTTTGTTGACAACGTCATTCATTTGTAATGACATTTTGGTTTTAAATATGAATAGAATCATTTTTGGCATGATTTTTAATAAAATTATGCCAATTTAGCTTTAAGCACAACGGGTTTGCCAATAGGCATTGGCATAGTTGGATGGATTGGGGCGATTTAACACTTGGCTGATATTTTGACTGGCATGCATTAAAGCATCTAAATGGATACCAGTTTCAAAACCCATTTTAGACAGCAGGTAATACAAGTCTTCAGTTGAGACATTACCCGATGCACCTTTGGCATAGGGACAACCGCCTAAGCCAGCAATGGATGAATCAAATACACGGATACCTTGCGTTAAGGATTGATAGATGTTGGCAATGGCCATGCCATAGGTATTATGGAAATGACCCGCTAAAAAACGACTATCCATTTCAGCCAAACACACGTCCCAAACCTTTTTGACTCGATCAGGTGTAGCTGTGCCAATCGTTTCACCTAAAGAAACTTCATAGCAGCCCATATCCAATAAACGTTTGCTGACTTTGGAAACACGCTGAGGATCAATTGCACCTTCATAAGGGCAATCGACCATGCAAGAGACATAGCCACGGACTTTAATATTGCTGGCTTTAGCAGCTGCCATCACATCTGAAAATTTTTCCAAACTTTCGTCAATTGAACAATTGATATTCTTTTGGGTGAAACTTTCAGAAGCTGCGGTAAAGACCGCAACCTCCTGACAGCCCACAGCACGTGCAGCTTCAAAGCCCTTTAAATTCGGAGTAAGCAGGCTGAACTGAATATTGAGGTTTTTGGGCAATTGGGTAAAAAGCACATCGCTTTCGGCCATTTGTGGTACCCATTTTGCCGAAACACAGGAACCGACTTCAATCGACTTTAGGCCGGTTTTCATCAAATCTAAAATAAGGGCTTTACGTTGTTCCAATGTGAGCGGGGTCTTTTCATTTTGCAAACCATCACGTGGACCAACTTCCACTATTTTGACAAATTCACTCATGCAACTTGCTCCAAAGACTGAAACTCCACCAGTTCATCACCCGCTTTGACCTGATCACCGACCTGAAAATACCAAGAGCTGATCATGCCATCATGCGGAGCACGAATGGCATATTCCATTTTCATGGCTTCAAGTGTCATCAGCACATCATCTTTTTTGACCTGTTCATTTAAAGCCACTAAAACTTGGGTAATCACACCCGGCATAGGGGCTTTTAAATTCGCGTCGGTACTTTGTGTCTCATCGGCAGAGAATTTTTGGCTAGGATAAGCAAACTTATAGCTTTGACTGTCTTTAAACAGCGTTACGCCCTGACTATTTCGGCTAAAGGCAAATTTATCTTGTTTGCCATCCATTTTAATTTGAATGCTATTTCTACTGAGGATTTCTCCAGCAATACGATATTTATGGTCCTGATATTCGGCAATAAATGCATCATTTTCAGCTGTGAAGCGAACCTGAACAGGCTGCTCATCCAGCATTAATTTTAAGCAATAGTTACTGTTAATATTGATGCGCCAAAGTGACTCAGTCTGCCAGACTGGATTACTGGCGGTTTTATTTTGGCTAAAACGGGACAGCAATTCAGTCAATGCAGCGGTGATTACCAATTGGGGTGCAATGCTGTGTGCCGTTGGAAATAAAAAAGCATCTTCACGTTGAATCAAATTAGTATCTAATTGCGCCTGTTTAAAGGAATCACAGCGCACAATGCGGTCAAGAAAAGCAATATTATTGCCCAAACCTTCGACATGAAACTGACCTAAAGCATGGTGCATCTGTACCAGTGCTGCTTCACGGTTTTCACCCCAGACAATGAGTTTGGCGATCATCGGGTCATAATAGGTGCTGATTTCATCGCCTTCAACAATGCCGCTGTCAACGCGTACAAATTGATTTTGCTCTGGATAATGCAAATAGCTGATTTGACCAATAGCAGGCAAGAAGCCTTTTTCAGGTTCTTCTGCATACACGCGGGCTTCAATGGCATGACCATGAATACACAATTGATCTTGCTGTTTTGGCAATGGCTCGCCAAAAGCTACACGAAGCTGCCATTCGACCAAGTCCACACCAGTAATCATTTCAGTCACTGGATGCTCGACTTGCAAACGGGTATTCATTTCCATGAAATACGCTGTACCGTCTTGTTCAACAATAAATTCCACCGTGCCTGCACCAACATAATCGACTGCACGAGCGGCATCAATCGCAGCTTGGCGCATGGCATCGAGTTTGTCTTGTGATACCAATGGCGCTGGCGCTTCTTCAAGCACTTTTTGATGACGGCGCTGTACCGAACAATCACGTTCAAATAAATGCACATAGTTGCCATGTGAGTCACCAAAAACTTGAACTTCGATATGGCGCGGATTAATCACGTAGCGTTCAATCAACACTTCATCATTGCCGAAGCTCGATTTGGCTTCGCTTTTACAAGAACTAAGCGAACTGAGGAAATCCTCACCGCGTTCTACTAAGCGCATGCCTTTACCGCCGCCGCCCGCACTGGCTTTAATCAGTACTGGATAGCCAATGGCATCTGCTTGTTGTTTTAAAAAATTGATGTCCTGATTAGTACCGTGATAACCCGGAGTGAGGGGCACACCCGCTTTTTCCATCAGGGTTTTAGAGGTGGCTTTTAAACCCATCGCCAGAATGGCTGCGACAGGTGGGCCAATGAAGGTAATGTTATTTTGCTGACATGCCAATGCAAATTGATCATTTTCTGACAAAAAACCATAGCCGGGATGAATCGCCTGTGCACCTGTATCCAGTGCCGCCTGAATAATACGTTCGCCTTGTAAATAACTTTGTGCAGCAGGGGATTCGCCAATATAAATCGCTTCATCTGCTAACTTAACGTGCTGAGCATTAGCGTCTGCATCTGAATATACAGCAACCGTTGCAATGCCTAATTTTTTTGCGCTTCGGATCACGCGGCAGGCAATTTCACCACGGTTTGCAATGAGAATCTTTTGAAACATCGTCATTTCCTTATAGTTGTTATGCTGTTGTCTTGATCCAAGAAGGACTTTGTTTATCTAAAAACGCATTTAAGCCATTTTTAGCCTCATTTCCCTGACGCACATGGGCAATATGTTGTGCAGTTTGCAGCAGCAGTTGTTCTGTTAAAATCTGTTGATCCACCATTTGAATCAGTTGTTTAGAAGATGCTTGTGCTTGAGGGCCACCCAGCAACAGCGCTTGTATAATTTCATCCAATTTGCTGTCGAGTTGTTCTGGCAAAGTAACTTCATGCGCTAAGCCAATATTTTTGGCCTGTTCTGCTGAAATACGTTCTGCAGTTAAGAAATAACGCGAAGCCTGACGTGCACCAATGGCACGAATCACATAAGGGCTAATAGTCGATGGCGCTAAACCTAGGCGAACTTCAGAGGTTGAAAACTTTGCATCAGTACTGGCAATGCAAATATCGCAAGCCGAAGCCAGCCCCATGCCGCCACCAAAAGCAATGCCATGTACGCGTGCAATAGTTGGTTGTCTTAAGCAGGCAAGGCTTTGCAGCATTTTTGCCAATTTTAGTGCATCGGCTTCATTGTCTTGCTGCGAAGCTTGTCCGGCCTGTTTCATCCAGTTTAGATCAGCACCTGCGGAAAAACTTTTGCCGCGTCCCGCCAATACCACCACACGCACATCATCCTGCGCATTTAAATAGCTAAAGCAGTGCTGCAATTCTTCAATGACGGCGGTATTGAAGGCATTGTGCAGTTCGGCACGGTTAATCCAAACTGTTGCAACCTGATTAGCCTGTTCGAGCTGTAAAAATTGATAGGTCATTTTTTCATCCTCTTACATGCGGAATACGCCAAATTTAGTCGGTACAATAGGTGCATTCATTGCCGCGGCTAAGCTCAGACTCAATACATGACGCGTTTGTGCAGGATCGATCACGCCATCATCCCAAAGTCGTGATGATGCATAGTAAGGATGCCCTTGACGTTCGTATTGATCGCGGATTGGCTGTTTAAATTGATCTTCTTGTTCTGCCGACCAAGTTTCACCTTTTTGTTCAATTTGATCGCGTTTTAAAGTCGATAATACGCTTGATGCTTGTTCACCGCCCATCACGGAAATACGTGAATTTGGCCAAGTCCAGAGAAAACGTGGGGAATAAGCACGACCGCACATGCCGTAGTTGCCTGCACCAAAAGAGCCGCCGATCACTAAAGTCAGTTTAGGCACGTTGGCATTGGCAACAGCCATCACCAGTTTGGCGCCATTTTTGGCAATGCCTTCATTTTCATACTGGCGACCAACCATAAAGCCGGTAATGTTTTGAATGAACAGCAATGGAATATTGCGCTGGGTACATAGTTCAATAAAGTGCGCGCCTTTTTGCGCAGACTCTGAAAACAGAATCCCGTTATTGGCAATGATGCCGACTTTCATACCAAAAAGTTCAGCAAAGCCAGTGATTAAGGTAGTACCAAAACGCGCTTTAAACTCATCAAAACGAGAACCATCAACAATACGGGCAATCACTTCACGCACATCAAAGGGTTTACGCGCATCACTTGGTACAATGCCGTACAGCTCTTTTGCATCAAATAACGGCGCTTCAATTTCAGCTGCGGTTTTATTTGGTTTTTTATTCAGGTTTGTCACAATGTTACGGGCAATCGCGAGGGCATGTTCATCATTTTCAGCCAAATGATCCGCTACACCAGATAAGCGTGTATGTACATCACCACCACCTAAGTCTTCACTGCTGACAACTTCACCTGTTGCTGCTTTCACCAAAGGCGGGCCACCCAAGAAAATTGTACCTTGATTGCGGACAATAATGGTTTCGTCCGACATAGCAGGCACATAAGCGCCACCTGCTGTACAGCTGCCCATCACCACGGCAATTTGTGCAATGCCTTGGCTCGACATCCGTGCTTGATTGTAGAAAATGCGTCCGAAATGATCACGGTCAGGGAAAACTTCATCCTGCATCGGCAGGTAAGCGCCGCCTGAATCGACCAGATAAATGCACGGCAAATGGTTCTGTTCTGCAATTTCCTGCGCGCGCAAATGCTTTTTAACCGTCAGCGGATAGTAGGTTCCGCCTTTAACAGTCGCATCATTGGCAACAATCATGCAAGTCACGCCATTGACTTGCCCAACACCTGCAATGACACCAGCAGCAGGGACATCATCGGCATAGACTTGATAGGCAGCCAACTGTCCAATTTCTAAAAATGCTGTGCCTGTATCAATCAGATGATCGACTCGCTCACGGGGTAACAGTTTGCCACGCGCTAAATGTTTTTCACGGGCTTTTTCACCACCACCCAATGCAATCTGTTGTGCTTTTTGTTTTAAGTCATCGACCAGTATCTGCATGGCAGCCTGATTGATTTTAAAATCATCACTGCGGATATTAATTTTGCTTTGTAATATATTCATTCTGAACATCCCTGTTAATGCTAAAAATGTTTTATTTAGTTTCGTTAAACAGTTCACGACCAATTAACATACGACGGATTTCAGAAGTTCCTGCACCAATCTCATACAGTTTGGCATCGCGCCATAAACGACCTGCGGCAAATTCATTGATATAACCATTGCCACCTAAGGTTTGTATGGTTTCACCTGCCATCCATGTGGCTTTTTCCGCAGCATATAAAATTGCGCTGGCAGCATCTTTACGCAAACTGCGGCTATGTTCCGCTTTGTCACATTCAGCACCCACAGCATATACAAGCGCTTTGCAGGCCAGCCATGTCGAATACATATCGGCAATTTTGCCTTGCATCAACTGAAATTCACCCAAAGCCTGACCGAATTGTTTACGGTCATGAATGTAGGGAATCACTGTATCTAGACAGGCATCCATAATGCCCAGTGGTCCCGCACTTAAAACAGCACGTTCATAGTCCAGACCGCTCATGAGAACTTTGGTGCCATTGCCAACGCCGCCCAATATATTTTCTTTAGGCACCGCAACATTATCGAAAAATAGCGGATAAGTATTTGAGCCGCGCATGCCCAATTTATCCAGATGTGTACCATGACTAAAACCAGACATATCTTTTTCTACCAGAAAAGCAGTCATGCCTTTTGCACCAGCTTTCAGATCTGTTTTGGCATACACCACCAAGACATCTGCATCGCCACCGTTGGTAATCCACATTTTTGAGCCATTGAGCACATAGTGGTCGCCATGATCTTCAGCTTTTAATTTCATGCTCACCACGTCTGAACCAGCATTCGGTTCCGACATGGCAAGTGCCCCGACAAAATCACCTGAAACCAGTTTAGGCAGATAGCGTTTTTTTTGTTCCTCTGAACCATTACGCTTAATCTGATTAATACATAAGTTAGAATGTGCACCGTATGACAAGCCAATAGAGGCGGATGCACGGGAAATTTCCTGCATTGCCAGAATATGGGCTAAATAACCAAGGTTAGTACCACCGTATTCCTCATCAACCGTTAGACCCAACAAACCCATATCACCAAATTTTTTCCATAGGTGAGCAGGGAATTTATTGTCTCGGTCAACTTGCTGAGCAATTGGTGCAATTTCCTTTGCACAAAATACAGCGATTGAATCACGAAGGGCAAGTAAGGTTTCATCCAAACCGAAATTTAAACTTTGCAGATTCATTTCTTCATTCATCCTGATGGTTATATTTGTTGTTCCAAAAAGCATTTTTATTGTGCTTGATTTTTACCATACAACGATTTTACAAAAAAGTGAATCAAAATTCACAAAATGATTTACAATTCATTTTATCTGGTTGAGAATACGATTATGAGTTATAAAAGATCATCATTGATGCAGGAGCGTATGGAACAAAATCGTCAGACGATTTTGCAATCCGCACGTGAATTGATTGCTCAAGGTGGATTTAAAGATGCGCAAATACAGGCGATTGCTGAACGTGCAGGCGTATCAAGTGGTCTGGTTTATCGTTATTTCGATAACAAGAGTCAGGTGTTAATTGAAATTTTAGCAGAGGCCATCCAGCATGAAATTCAGATTCTGAACGCCATTGCTGCCAGTGAACTTTCAGCAAAGCAAAAATTACACAAGGCAGTGACCACTTTTGTTAAACGTGCTCTAAACAGTCCACAACTGTCGTATTCGTTGATGTTTGAACCTGTCGATCCGTTGATAGAACATGAGCGTTTTCGCAGTAAACAACTGATTAAACAAAGTATTAACCAAATTCTTGCCGAAGGAAAAATCAATGGTGAATTTGGCTTTGAAGATTTAAACACCGCAGCGCTGTGTGTGGTGGGCGCAATGACTTTCGTGGTCATTGAACCGTTAAATCCATCAAAAAATGTCATGTTTGATCAGACTTATAAGGATTATTTTGTCAAACAAATTGCCGATTTTTGTGTCAGTGGAGTATGCATAGCAGAGGAGAAGTAAGCGGTTAAACACAAAAGTAGTGCTGTTTGGGAAAGGCGTCCTAAGTCAAAACAATTAACAATTAAAGTGAAAGAATCATAATTACAAAGAATCAAGGAGAGTGATTCAATGGCACAAGTACGGTTAAGTTATGCCTATGGAACAAGCAGTCAACCCTTACTGGGGATGACGATTGGTGAAAAGTTTGACCAAGCCTGTCAGCAGTATGCGAATCAGGATGCTGTCGTCAGCGTGCATCAAAATGTACGTTTAAGCTATAAGCAGTTGCAGGCACAAGTGAATGCCTTTGCCTGTAGTCTGCTTAAATTAGGCTTGGAAAAGGGCGATAGAATTGCGATTTGGTCACCCAATTGTGTGGAATGGACCATTACCCAATTTGCAGCATTTAAAGCTGGTATTATTTTAGTCAATTTAAATCCTGCATATAAAAGCAGTGAGCTTGAATATGTACTCAATAAAGTGTCCTGTAAGGCATTGGTAATTGCATCACAATTTAAAAGCAGCAATTATCAGGAAATTTTAACCAAAATTGCTCCTGAAATTACGCAATCGACCAGTAAGTTAGTATCGGCCAAACGATTACCGCATTTGAAACATATCATTAAAATTGATGAAGAGGCTTATGCTGGCATTCATCGTTTTGCGGATTTATTGCCCGAACCCACACCCGTACAGCTCGACCAGTTACAGGCAATTGCCGCAGATCTTCAGTTTGATGAAACCATTAATATCCAATTCACGTCTGGCACCACAGGCAATCCCAAAGGGACCATGCTGACTCACAATAATATTTTAAATAATGGATATTTTGTTGGTGAAGCCATTCATTTAACACCACAAGACCGCGTTTGTATTTCTGTGCCTTTATTCCACTGTTTTGGCATGGTGATGGGCAATTTAGCCTGTATTACGCATGGTTCTGCCATGATTTATCCATCAGCAGTGTTTAATCCACTCGATACACTCAAAACGATTCAGCAAGAAAAATGTACCGCTGCTTATGGTGTTCCGACCATGTTTATTGCATTGCTTGAACATGAACAGTTCGATGAGTTCGATTTGTCTAGCTTGCGTACAGGCATTATGGCGGGTAGTCCGTGTCCACGTGAAATTATGCAGCG
>NZ_NEGL01000021.1:0-4036 GCF_002135425.1 Acinetobacter sp. ANC 4654 | reverse complement strand
AGCTTTCACCGACAAATGATATAACGACATTTTATTTTTGCTCTTTCTCTTAAATTTGGTTTACCAAATTTCACCAAACTGTATAGGTTGGTCGGGGATTACAAAGGGGTCTCCCCTTGTCGCAACGCATTGAATGAAATTCAATGGCTAAGTGCGCCCTTACTTCGTAACGGGAAAACTTCGCTTCGCTACGTTTTGATATTGCTCGCTTGGTTTTTTGCTTTTATGATCATGTTTTATTCTTGATCACACGGTTTAATAGTATGTCAGATATTGAAGAAAAGAAAGATGCTGTATTTGTAAAACTCACAAAAGCACAGCAGAAGAAATTATCTATTCAAGAGCAAATAGATTATTTAAAAAAAGAAGCTGAACAGATTTTATTAGATGCCAAAAAACAGCAAAGTAAATTAAAACAAGAGCAAGATAAGCTCTTAAATATCGCTAAATCACAAGAGCGTAAAGATGATACAAGACGTAAAATTTTATTAGGGGCATGGGTTCTTAATAAAATTAAAAATGATGAATCGTTTAAACAACAGCTATCTGACTTTGAGCAGTTTTTAAATACTGAAAATAAAAATGAATCGAGCAGACAAAAAGATAAAGATTTGTTTAAAGGTATTTTATGAGATGACTATTTTTAATGACCTTTCAATACCAAGACTTGTCCTGGTATTGAGGTCGTTGAAAATGGGCATCAATAGGGCTTGTAATCTATTTGATCAAACAGGGGCTTGACCGAATTAAAGAACTTCTCATCTAATAACTTTTCAGCAAGACGCTTTGCTAAGTCTTCAAATGATTCATTGCCAACTGAATACTCGCTCATTTCATGCAGTCTTGAGAGTTTAGAAGCAAGCAAGTGACGTTGTGCGTCTGTCATTTTGCTAAACAAGTCGATTGTGTTCGGGTCTCGCTGCTGTGGCTTTTTGATATTTTTCAGTTGTGGCTTTTGTTTAAATGTGAACGAGAAGCCTGTAATTTCACGACCAGTTTTATGCTGCTCATGCTTCACTGTAATATCAGTGTGCTCATTAATTTGTTTGAGACTACTATCAAGCACACGTTTCTTGAAGTCTGCTTTCACTTTGTATTCTTGATCTAAGACACCAAGTTTCTTTCTCAAGTCGTCATAACTGATAACCTGAGTTTTACCAGTACTCCGCCAAGCAATAATTAATTCATATAAACGAATCGCATAACCACTATTGAGCTTAGAGACCTGTTCCAGTTCATAGCTAGTGAAATGCTCTTCAAGCCGTGTTATCAAAGGAATGATTGCAGGAGCAAAGATCAGTTCAACGCATGCAGCATCTTCAATATATGCAATTTCAGACACCCACCGGCTGGTGACATTCGCTAAACCTTTTGACCGCTTTTCTTGATAGCTAAATTGACGAACAAACAGGTCTTTAGACGCATTTTTTAAAGCCTGATAAGCACCGTTGCGATGCACTCCAAACTGATTGATATAGCTTTCAGCATGAATTGATAAAGGGTCGTGAGCATTAATACCCTTGCCGCTTTCCCTAGCTTCGATGATAGCTAGCAAGATTAAACGCTGCTCTATTAAATCAAGGTTATAGCTTGCTTCAATTAATACGTTGTCTTTCACAACTAATTCTTTCTTCATTAGTGGTTTTCATATTATTAAACTTCATTGAATGGACGCAATTATTATTGTCTATATATTGACGCAATTATTATTGTCGTCATATCAGACTAACCTCTATTATATTGACGCAATTATTATTGTCAATATATGCCAACTAGATGTCCATGTATAGAGAGTTATCCGCAAACTAAATGTCCATGTATTGCCAACTAAATGTCCATATATGAAGGCTGAAAGCCTTTACTGTAAAGGCTTTCAGAGGTCTTAAAAGCATTTAAAAGCTTTTTCTTTTATTAAAAGCCTAAAACCCTCCCGAAAACTGCCCTATGTTTTCGCTACGCTCAAACTCTATTGCATTCAGACAAGCTGAATGCAGGGGGCAGTTTTTGTAATGGTCTTACGTGACAATCCCAAACAGCAATAATGTATTCGCTTCGCTCATACGTTTTTAAAAGCAAAAGCTCCAAAGTTCGCACCCATGCGGGATGCTCTGTACTTACCGTTCAAAATCGAAAGGGAGCTTGTAATCAGGGAAAGGAAAGGGGCAACTTTTCTTTGTGTCGCTCGTAGACACTCGCTAAGTAATTGAATCTTATTGTTTAGATAAACTAAAAACCCGGACTCGGTGAATCATCATCATTTCTGATTTCTTTTTTAGGCACTGGTCTATTTTGAACAATATTTTCAGGTTTATTCTGAATATGCTGTTTATTTGCGTTCTCTTGCTCTCTACGAGCTTTATTGTCTTTTTCAAGGTCATTTGACCACTGATTTAATAAACTTCGATCTAGCGCATCTGAGCGCATCTGAGCGTCATGTTTGCTTTGCTCTGCTGATATTTCTTCTAAAATTTGACGATATTCGCCTGTTTCTTCCATTTTTGCGTCTAAATCTCGCCAGTTGAAGTCCAATTCGACTTCTTTTTTGACGAGACCTAAGAAACTAGACTTCTCGACGGTGGCTGTTGGCAAATCAATATCGTGATCGTTTAGCACTTTGCTGTGACGTTCTAACTCTGAATAAATACGAGAAATTTGTTGCAGATCATCTTTTGCAGAATCTTTGAAAGCCTTGTGCTGTGCGTGTTTGAAAGCAGACATATCTGATTCTGAAACGAACCAATCGGGCTGCATAACCTGACTTGAATACACGGCACTGATAAACAACTGGTCATTCTCATAACCATTTTTTTGCATGTATTTGACTGATTTATCACGCTCTCGCTGTTTATCAGCGATTGCTTTGTTCTTGATGTTCTCAAGATGATGATAATTTTGAGCGTACTGAGCATATTCATACTGCAATTCAATGAATTGATCGTATGCGTAGTCAATCGCTTGTGTCTGCTGTGTTTGAAGCTGTTCTTCTGCTTGGTCTAAACTTGCAAATTCAGCCAATAACTCATGTTCTTCTGCTTCTGTTAAGCGTAGCTCATTCTCTAATTCATTGATCCGGTCGTTGATGTACTGCGGAACAATGATTTCTTGATCAAGTCCTTTGATAATCTGCTCATGAAGTTCGATAGCATCAGCATTACGCAACTTAATTTCATCGTTGTTTAAACTGATTTCTGTATCAATACCGCGTCTACGCATTGCCGTTACTGCCGGACCCTCATGCGTGGTCGGCTCTAAATAGTCCTTGTTTTGATCTTCATAGCTACGATGATCAACACGTTGATCGAATCCGGCTTGCTCTAAATGCTTGTTGCATAAGCCTGCAAAATCTTCTCTCCAGTCGCAGACTTCTTGTGTGCCATTATCACGACTGAAATCTCGATATTTTTTTGCTGAAAACTCACCATGCTCATTGATCGCTCGTGTCGTGAACATGATGTGTGCGTGATAGTTTCGTGCATCACTGCCACTTTCCGTATGCGGTGCATGAATCGCAGCATCGACAACGACACCGTACTTTTCAACAAGTTTCTGACATAGCTCGTCGAGTAACTGTTTACGCTGTTCAGCATTCAATTCGCATGGGAATGCAATTTCAAATTCACGAGCAAGTACAGCATCTTTGCGACGTTCAACTTTTTCGACTGTGTTCCAAAGTGTTTGACGATCTAGTAATTCAGGGTTGGTATTCGGTGGTGCATAAATATTTGTAAATTCAACACCTGACTTTTTTGTGTAATCTTGAGTTTTTTCATAATAGTCGCATGTCAATTTTTCACCAGATCGGTAAGCAGCACAAGCAACGGCACTACGTCCGTCACCTCTACTAATAGCTTTCACCGACAAATGATATAACGACATTTTATTTTTGCTCTTTCTCTTAAATTTGGTTTACCAAATTTCACCAAACTGTATAGGTTGGTCGGGGATTACAAAGGGGTCTCCCCTTGTCGCAACGCATTGAATGAAATTCAATGGCTAAGTGCGCCCTTACTTCGTAACGGGAAAACTTCGCTTCGCT
>NZ_NEGL01000020.1:0-6446 GCF_002135425.1 Acinetobacter sp. ANC 4654 | reverse complement strand
GGGAGATGTTCAGATTAGTTTCTTGCATATTTTAGTTTCCAATTTTCGTAATCTTTATTGTATGTATTTGGATACTACATTGTCTATTTTTGGATAACATATTTTTGTTATGTTTTTGTTTTTAAAGAAAAGTTTTGATTTTTTATCTATATATATATTAAGAGCAGTCTTTACGACTTCCTTCTGATGAGATAATTTGACGAAGTGAACTATATTTGTTTCATTTTTATTTTCTGCAAGGTCGGCATTCCCTGTTGGGGGACAGTGAGCCTAAATCAAGTTATTAGCCTTTGGGGTTTGTTCGCCTATCGTGTTTGATACACTATTCCACAACCTGAAAGAATACGGGGAGAATGGTTTAGAAGATGCAGTCCTACGTCATTGCTACAAGGCAAAGCTAGACCAGAAACTTGAAGGTGATAAACGTACTTTCGATGGTAGTCGAGATTTAAGACCGTTACTTCCTGTTTCACCAAGAAGATTATTCAGTTAAGAGCAAAGTAGAAGGTTGTACGTAAATGAAATTAAAGTTTGTGGGTAGTTATACTCTTTCGTTTACGTACACACTTCGGTTTTAAAGTTCAGTAATCTGTTCTAGAGTTTCATTTGATATGAAGACAGGTTCTGAGTCGTCTTCTGTATACGGAGTTATTGTTGAACTTCCTGTATAAAACACTCCAGAATTTTCAATAAAACCTACTTCAAAATTCTTATGCTTGTGTTGTAAGAAATAATGCCCTTGTCGTGGATTCGTTAATTCAAAATCATTGCTATCAAATCTTTTGCCATTTGTTAGGACGATTTCTTTTGGTAGTTGTAGCATTTATAATGCCTTATCTTTTTCTTAAAAAGAATCTAACAGTTCCTAAGGTTAAGATGCAATCAAGATGTAAGTATTAAACCAAACCTATGGGCTGTGGTGTAGCAACTGTATATCGAGTTTTAAAAAATAAAGGTTAAATTAGGTTTTATTAGTGTCTGTACTCAACGGACACTTACATGAGTTTTCTTTAATGATTTCCATTTGATAAGTAATTCATAAAGACGAAGAGCATAGACGCCATTTAACCTTGATTTTTTTTCCAGAAGATAACTTGTAAAAAAGTCCTTTAATTCATCAGTAATTTGGATTAAGGATCTTGTAATTTTTAATAAATTTATATGGTTATAAATAATAATAATAAAATTAGTAGTGTTTTTTCTATGATTAAACGTTATGAATTTTATAAAAAATTGAATTAAGCTTAATAATTTAGAGTTATCCACAATGCTATCTATAAGCACTAAATCTAGGCTTTGATATGCTATCTACTGATCTAATAAGGCTCATACATAAAGTACATGATCATAAAGTTTTTTCCCTTAAAAATAAAAGAGGTATTAGAGAAAACTTTACTAAAATGTCAATATTGCTATGTTATTGAAAATACGGCAGCATAAGTAATGAAAGGTAGTGGCATGATCGGACACGATTTGTCGCAAAGTATGCTGTACTTATTGGATTATTAAATCAGGGCAAGTTACTATCAAGAAATAAATAGGGGCAACTACTCTCACTCGTCCTCGTCGAAAATTTCGAGTGGAGTAGTAGCAGTGTCATTAACAACAGCATTACTATCATCATTGACGATGTTTAATTACTAGAATGTAAAAAAACATTTTATATGCAACTATATTAAACATCATCATCGTTCCGATAGCAACATTGTGAACGAGAGAGTAGTGCCCTCAACTTAAGGGGTGCGACATGAATATAATTTATTTAGTCGTGCAGCTTATTAGCTTCGTCGCTGATATGTTGCAGATCGTCTATTTCGTTATGTACTAAAGATTAGTAGAAAGAAGCGCTTGCAAATGTAGGCGCTTTTTTTATGCTTGAATGAAAGTGCATAACGCTACGTGCAATTTAGTTTCATACACGTATGAGCTTCTAGTTAAACCGTACAGACCTATTATTGCACTATACCCAAAAGATAAAAACATTAAATGATAAAAAACCTATCAATAGACTTTTATAATTAATTAAATGATAGTATTATCATTGTAGTTTAAATATTAAGTCTAAATGATAATAGGTAGGGGTATGACAGTTCGCATTTATGTAAGAGCAAGTACTAAAGAACAAGATGCAGAACGAGCATTAGACGACTTGGTTGAGTTCAGTAAGAAATATAGCGACAGCTACACAGCTTATGTTGAAAACCATACTGGTACTAAACTCGATAGACCTGAATTAAATCGTTTACTGGAAGAAGCGGAACGAGAAGATATTCTCTTGGTGGAATCAGTCGACCGCCTTTCAAGATTATCTCAAGATGACTTCTCAATATTGAAACAACGCATTAAAGATAAAGGTTTACGTTTAGTCGTAGCTGACTTGCCTACTACCCATGAAGTTAAAAACAAAGCTGGCAACGATCTAGAAAATTCAATCTTAACTGTGATCAATGATATGTTGATCGACCTGCTAGCAACTATGGCGAAGCTGGACAATGACAAACGCCGTGAACGTATTAAGCAAGGTTTAGAACGTTCAGGATACAAACCTACAGGTAAAAAAGCGAATATTGGTAAGCATGAACGTATCAAGCAACTACTTGAGGCTGGCAATATGACGAAAGATGAAATAGCGAAAGCGGTTGGTGTGGGGATTGCTACTGTGTATCGAGTTGCAAAAGGAGGGTAACACCTCCTGGATATTTTTAGATTTCAAACAAGTTTATATTTTGGGAGTATTGGTGTGTTAAGCACCAAACCTATAACTCATATTATTTTTTAGGAAATATACCTAAGTAGATAATTTAAAATATTTATATCCATTTCAATGCTGTATTCTTCATAAGCTAATAACTTTATTTTTATTATAAATTTCATGAAGAAAATCGCGATTTTTTTAGTAGCATCTACTGCTCTAACATCTACATTTGCTGCACCTCAAAGTACAACATCTGCGCTTTATCCAATGGATAGCTTTAATCCTAATAAGTTTAACTCATCCAGTTTGTCAGAGTTTGCTAAACGCTATGCTGCTGAAGTTTCATCTGTACTTAAAAAAGGTGAGTTTGAAACTACAGTTGCTTACGAAGCAAGAGTTGCACAGGGGACTAAATTTAAATCCTTAGACTCAGATAAAATTTATGCTTTCAAGTTAGATTCCATTTCTGTTAACTACAATCCAGATACTGCTCTATATGAAGTAGACAGTGGTGGCAAAGGACCTAAAGGTCGATTGCTTGATCGATCTATCTTTGGTGTTAACTCAAGCTCTACTCTCCGTGTAGGCGAGTTGAGCCGTACATCAAGTCAATATAAGGCAAGTAATGCTTATGGCAAGACAGCTAATGTTATCCAAATTAAGGGGAAGGATTTCTATATAGAGTCTTCAAAAAGCTTTAAAAATGTCAATAATGGAGGACTTACTTTTCCTGCAGATATTGAAACTGCGAAAAAGAATGCCACCTGTAATAAGCAAGTGTATGTATTTGCTAAACTTACTGGAAAGCCAATAAAAAGCAGTAACTTTGACTATGCAATGGTTTCCACTCCAAAAATTAATTTACCATTAGATATACAAATCTTAAAACAAACAGTAGGCATGGATATTGTTGGTATGGTTTTACGATGCTCAACAGGAACAATATTGTCTATCTATGAACAGACTCTAGATGATGGAAATGAAGTTGTAGATATTGAAACAGAAGAAGATGCCATTAGAAGACTAGCAATTAAGGGTAGAGATATATTTTGATAATTTAAAGAACTACAAGTTTTAAGTGGTGTATGGGATTAAACCCTGCACCTATAAATCCTGGTTTTTTCCAGGATAGTCAGACCACCAAAAGTTAAACATACCTGCTCCCCTCGCCGTGAATCTCTGTAAATTAAAATACTGATGCTGATCCCAATAAGCATACTGCTTTAACAGTGAAGTGCAGCACTAAAAGAACAATGAAACTAACAATACTCAAACAGTCTCGAATATAGATAAAATATTGCATCAGGAGCTTACAGTAGGCTCTCAGAGAGCGTTTAACCACACACACTTAGTACCCTACACAAAACAACTAATAGAGCAAACAGGTGGGTTCTATAAGCTTCTGCGCAATGCCAACACTTAACGTCCTTCTAGGTGCAATACATGAACAGTTTAAGTACACTGTTCAGAACAGGTGACAACGAGAATAAAACAAGCATGGCACGTATAAGTATTTCCCAAGCTGCAAGGGACTTCAAAGTAAGTCGAAATAGTATTTATAAGAAAATTAATAGTGGGCAGTTAACCAAGGATTCAGATGGGTTAGTGGACACTTCCGATATGCTAAGACTGTTCAGCTCAAGTACAACTAAACAACAGTCATCAACAGCAAGTGACAACGTTCAAGTACAGATATTAGGACACCGTGAACAGTTACTGCAACAGGAAGTTGATAAGCTCAAAATGCAAGTACAAGCACTGGAACAGCAACTGCAGTATGTTCAGGCTAACGAAGCATGGTTAAAGCAACAACTAGACCAGAAGCTCATTGAGCACAAGAACAATGAGAAGAAAGGATTATTGGGAAGGATATTCGGATAGATTGCTGAATTAAGCGTTAGAAATTTTTGCTAGTACAAGGATTTGTGGTAAAACTACCTACAGAAAATGAAAAACCCCGTAACTTTCAAATCTTGGCGGACTAGAAGTTACAGGGTTAAATCCTTAGAACACGTTTGCACATGATCTGTTAGTAATAATACAGAAGTAATGTGCAATTGCAAACAGTGAAGTATGCAATGCAACAGTTACCATTAGCTTTAGAGCAAATAATAAACAAGCTCCCTGCAAAACCTTATTGCAGTGATGATCTTTCGTATGGGGTCAAGGTACGTCCCAAAGCTATCGCTTTGCTTAAGCGGTATATTCAAGCAAACCATCCGTACTACACCAACTTCCTAATCTTTGACTTGGACTATCCTACAGCTTATGTAGATTTCTTCTACGCTATGGTAGGCGTACCAACACCTAATTTGATCGTAGAGAATCCTGAAAATGGACATGCTCACTATATCTATCAATTAGAAACACCAATCTACAACACTGATGCAAGCAGACCAAAGCCGATACAGTACGGTAACGCCATATACATGGCACTAAGAGAAGTTTTACAAGCTGATCAAGGCTACACAGGACTAATCACAAAGAATGCTCTACATGAGCACTGGCGGACTCACTTGTTGCGTGAGCAGCCTTACACGCTTAAGCAATTGTCAGAACGTTTAGACCTTACAACGCACAAGATCAATAAACCTATAGCACCTGATGAAGCAGTGGGATTGGGGCGTAATTGCTGCATCTTCCACACAGTACGAAAGTGGGCATATGTTGAAATACGCAGCTACAGAGGAAGCACGTACACTCAATGGCTACAGGGCGTTATTGACCACTGCATGAAGTTAAATGGTGAGTTCACACTACCCATGAGCTACAACGAAGTTAAAGGCATCGCTAAGAGCATTGCACGTTGGGTTTGGAAACGAGATAGCTACAGCTATCAAGAGTTCATAGACAGACAGACACGTAAGAGCAAGCTAGGTGCAGCCAAAGGCGGTACAGCACGTTCTATGCAGTACCAAGACAAGCGCAAGCAAGCACAGCAACTCAAAGTACAGGGATTGAATAACACTCAGATAGCCAAACACATTGGAGTTCACAGAAACTCAGTAAATACTTGGTTAAAGTAAAAGTGCACAAGTGCCCCTAAATCAGGTATTAGCTGATTCCTGTAGAATTTCATCTATAGTCATACTTTTGCTTGTGTTCTGTTCTTTGTATTTAGCTCGTATTGCTTTCAGGTTTGATGTCTTTGGAATGATGTAGTCTGGATTTATTAAGTATGTTTCATATCTAATCCGCTTAACTATGTTGAAATCCTCTAGCTGTTTGTAACCTTTGTTTAAAGCAGACACTTCATCTTTGCTAAGTTCTTTCCTGATTAGGACTACTTCGTTAGTGTTGAAGTCTCTGTTTTTTCCTAGCATACAAAACAGTTTCAAACTTTTTTGACTTAGTTGTTCAAGTACATCATAAATATCACTTAAACCTTTACCTTTAGGATCTGTACCAAAACTATCGAATGGTCTTCCGATTTGATCTTCTTTTTTTGTCTTTACAATAATCTCACCTTTATGGGAGATGTTCAGATTAGTTTCTTGCATATTTTAGTTTCCAATTTTCGTAATCTTTATTGTATGTATTTGGATACTACATTGTCTATTTTTGGATAACATATTTTTGTTATGTTTTTGTTTTTAAAGAAAAGTTTTGATTTTTTATCTATATATATATTAAGAGCAGTCTTTACGACTTCCTTCTGATGAGATAATTTGACGAAGTGAACTATATTTGTTTCATTTTTATTTTCTGCAAGGTCGGCATTCCCTGTTGGGGGACAGTGAGCCTAAATCAA
>NZ_NEGL01000002.1:0-407307 GCF_002135425.1 Acinetobacter sp. ANC 4654 | reverse complement strand
GCTACAGGCGGAACAGGCTCTACCGGTGCAACTGGCGATATAGGTGCAACGGGTTCTACAGGTGTGACTGGCGCTACAGGCGGAACAGGCTCTACCGGTGCGACGGGTGATATTGGCGCAACAGGTTCTACAGGTGTGACTGGCGCTACAGGCGGAACAGGCTCTACCGGTGCGACGGGTGATATTGGCGCAACGGGTTCTACAGGTGTAACGGGTGCTACAGGTGGAACAGGCTCTACGGGTGTAAGTGGTTCAGCTGATTTGATAACAGGAACTAAACTAAATTCTGATGCTGACTCTAATGGTAAATTAAGTCAGGGAGAGCTTCGGGATGGCCCAAATACAATAACGATTTCTTTAGGCCAAGATGCAAAAGCGGGTGACACGGTTATTGTCAATGGTACAAGCCACACATTGATCCCAGCGGATATCGTTGCTAAAGAAATTACAGTTCCTGTAACTGTTGTTGATGGGCTAAATTTTATTCGTGTAGACGCTAAGAATCCACAAGGTCAAACAGATGTAGAATTTAAATTTTTTGAAGTATCAGCGGGTAAATACATTGGCAATGTTGAGGTTGTAAACGATGCTAATCACAATAATGTTATTGATAATAGCGAGTTAGGTGCAGGCAATACCGTTGATGTGCGTGTTCAGATTGGTGCCGATGTTCGAGTAGGTGATGTTGTTACTTTGGATGGCATAAACCATACAGTAATTGCCGCGGATATAAGTAATGGCTATGTGGAGTTTAATAATGTTCCAGTCACACAAGGGCAAAAGGAAACACTTCAGGTTGAAATAAAAACGGGGGCAGGTGCTCTCTTAGATGATACTTCGAAGGATATCAGTGTCGATGGTGCAGCTCGCAATATTGTAGAGTCAATTGCCTTCCCGAATGATGCGAATGTGGATGGTACGCTCAATATTGTCGAAATGAATGGTAAAAATTATACAGCCGTTAAAATTACCTTGGGTACAGGTGCTAAAGCGGGAGACATCGTTGTTGTCAATGGTGACAAATATATTCTTAATGCAGCAGAAGTGGGCAGTGGAATACTCAATGTAAATGTCGCTGTACGAGAAGGTCAAAATCCAATTGAGGTCACAGCAACAGATGAGTGGGGTACTGTTGATCGTACATCTAATTCAATTATTGTTGATGTTTTACCGCCAGCCGTTCCAACGCTTGCCCCAATAGCCATTGATGATATTCCATTGCATATAGGCAATATTTCCGATGGCTCGGTGACCAATGATAATCGTCCAGAAATTACAGGTAGCGGACGGACACAAGGAGAAATCATAACGCTTTATGTCAATGGTATTGCAGTGACTGGAGCAGGAACCCCCATCATTGTGCAGGCGGATGGTAAATGGAGCTACACACCTACGACTGGTTGGCCAGATACTAATTATGACATTGCTTATACGGTGTCAGACAGCAATGGTAATGTCTCAAATCAATCACCAAAACTGAATTTTGAAATTGATACGCTTGCCCCTATAGGCGGTACAGTTGCGATTAATACACCAATCGCAGGCGATGGTGTGGTTGATACAGGCGAAGCGGGCACGAATATCTCGGTAACAGGTACAGTGACTATCCCTGTTGATGCAGTCACAACGAGCATCACAGTCACAGTGAACGGGCAAGATTATCAGGCGATTGTAAACACATTGACAGGGACATGGACAGCAACCATTCCAGGCAGTCAATTTGCCAAAGGTGCGGGTGATGTTCATGTAAAAGCTATATTTACAGATGCCGCAGGGAATGCATCCTTACCAGCCGTTGATGATGAACCTTATAGCCTTAATATTCCTGCCCTCTTAAGTGATGCCGTGCTTGCAGGCACAGGTGCAAACCCACCTGTAACAGGCAGTAATCTTAAAGCAGGTATAGGTTTGGGCATGAATAATGCCACAGAGCCAGTGACGGCTGTTGATGGTAATGGTAATCCAGTTCCACTGACTGTTGGTGGTGTACCGCTGGTATGGAGTGGTACAGGTACAAGTGCTGATCCATTTATTGCAAAAGCAAATGGTGTTGAGGCATTAAAAATTACCCTTACAGATGCTGGTACATACAGCATTGTACAAAGTCATAGTTTTGACCATAAATTAGCAGGTGCAGACAAGCTCACGATTAACATTCCAGTCTTGGCAGGCGGTCAGCCCCATGATGTACTGAAACTTGAAATTGCCGATGACGTACCGACTGCAACACCAGCTGCTAGTGCCAATTTAACCCAAACTGTGACACAAGGAGCAGATACGCTGATTGTGAGTACACCGCAAACCTATCGCGGTAGTGCCGTCGCAACGTTTGGTGGTGATGCCGAAGGCGCACATGTGAGTAAAGTCACTGTTGAAGGTGTGAATTTCACCTACGATGGAACTACGGTGGGTACACCTAGTTTTACGGGCACCAATGTCGTGGCTGCTCATACCGTGACGGATAGTTCAGGCACATCGTTAATTGTCACCACTGTCCGCGGTGAGACCATTACAGTGAATCTGAATACAGGTAACTATACTGTAGAGGTGACAGGTCAGGGCGTTGCAGTCAACGAAGCGCCTGAGGCGAAGATTAACTCTAGTGGCGGCTTGCTGGGTATTGTTGATGCGAATGCTTTGGGTGTTGTGGATTTAAGTCAAAATCAATTATTCAGTGTCAGTGATGCGAATGAAAACATTACAAGTGTTGATGTTTCATTATCGGCAGCTTTAGGGAGCTTTATTTCTAATGTACCTGTACTTGGTGGAATCTTTAACTTATTAGGATTGACTGGTTTACTTAATGCCGTAGGCGGTGGGCTGGCTGGTTTGTTATCTACACTTGGGTTAAGCAATTTAAAATTACAATGGTCAGTAGAGCTTGCTCAGGAATTAGGTTTAACTGTTACAACAGCAGGGCAAACAATTGATAATAGTGGTATTTTTGGAAGCAAACTCACCATTACTGCTACAAATGGATTGCCTGTTTCTAGTGAGGTATTAAATGAATTTTTAGGTACTGTTTATATTAATAATGCTGCTTTGGGCATTGATTTAAAAGTAGTGCCTACTTATACCTTGAAAGTGACTGATGCAAATACGTTGGGTGATACTGAGTCGGTAACTTCAGTATTAGGTGCAAATGTATTAGGTTCTACTAGCGCTGCAAATAGTTCTATTATTAAAGGGACATCAGCCAATGATGTTAATTTAGATCAAAGTAGCGCCACTTCTTCGGTTCGTATCTACGGTCTAGGTGGAGATGACACCATCATAGGCAGTAACTTTGCTGACATTATTCGTGGTGGTACTGGTGCTGATACGATTAATGGTGGTGCAGGCAATGACATCATTATTGGCGGTCAAGGTAATGACATTTTAACCGGTGGCTTGGGTCGTGACGTTTTCCGCTGGGAAGCAGGTGATCAAGGTACTGTGGGAGTGCCAGCAACCGATAGGATTAAGGATTTTGATATCCGTTCGGTTGCTCAAGGTGGTGATGTACTTGATCTTTCCAGTCTATTGTCTGGCGCGAGCCGTGTGGGAACGAACTCGGTAAACATTGGTCAGTATCTCTTCTTTGTTGAAAATGCGGGCAATACTGAAATTCATATCAGCAGTACAGGCAATACCGCAACGGCAGTCGATCAAGTGATTGTGCTTGAGGGTGTGACAGGCTTTGTAGGGCAGTTTGCCAATAAGGAAGACTTGATTTCGTACTTGTTGAAGTCAGGTAAATTAATTATTGGAGATAAAACGGTTGATCAAGCCACTTATGACTTAATTAAAGCTGATGATCATCTCAATATTGGCATTGAAATTAAAGATGGAGATGGCGATACCGATACACACAATGTGGATTTAATTGTCGGTAGTTTAGAGGATGCCAATAAATATTTACCAGACTTTGATCCAAACAATGTTGCACCAGAAGTGAGTGTCGAACTCAATCAGCTTTTAGGCTTGATTGGTGCAGATGCACTTGGGTTACTGGATTTAAGCCGTCAGGCCTATTCAGTGATTGATGTGAATCATAATTTACAGCGTGTTGAATTGGTCTATCAACCAGTGGTGAATGTGGGTCTAACCCGTGCTTACTATTCTGTGAGTGCAGAATTAGCAGCAGAGTTGGGCTTAAAAGTTGAATCTGTGACTAAGGGTGGTTTATTAAATCTGCTTGGTTATAGTAATACGCTCATCATTACATCGTTGGATGGCAAAACCATCAGTAATCTTGCCATGAATGAGCTATTAGCCGCAGTCGAGTTAAGAGCTGAAGATGGCACTTTGTTGACGGGGAACTTGCTGACAACCAATGTCCTAAACTCGGTTTCCCTCACTGCAATTGACAGTCAAGGCGAATCGGCATCAGCAAGCGGTGATCGCTTAGTTGACGTGAATTTGCTGGATCAATTCAGCAATGGTCAAGAATACATTTTCGAAGGCAATACTTTAGCCAATATATTGGATCATTCTACCAAAACCGAAAGTGTTCGATTATATGGCTACGATGGTGACGATACGCTGATTGGCGGTTCAGGCCATGATTTACTGCGTGGCGGAGACGGTAACGACATCTTAAATGGCGGGGCAGGCAAGGATTTACTGATTGGTGGATCTGGTAATGATACGCTCACGGGTGGTACTGGTGCCGATACTGCATTGTTTGAGTTATTAGATAATCTTGATACAAGAGGTGGCAATGGCACTGATACGTGGACTGATTTTACCCTCGGAAATGTAAATACCAATACCGAAGCAGATAAAATTAATATCGCGAGTCTCTTAGATGGTCATCAAACCGATGCAAATTTAGGTGATTATTTGTCGGTCAGTTTTAATGGCACTGATACGGTTATTCGCATTGACCGTGATGGTGGTGGTACAGCCTTTACAGGAAAAGTCGATTTACTGATCTTAAAAAATATCGACACAAATCTGCAAGATTTATTGAATAACGATCAAATTATCTTTTAGATTTTAGAATTTAAGGGATGCAAAAGGCACTTTGTAAATTGGTTTGCAAAGTGTCTTATAAGTTGATAAGGCATTAATTTAATGTATATTTTTGTGTTGATTATATAAATGAGGAGATTTTGAATTTAATGGAAACGCATATTCGCCTTAATATGATTGTCAAAAATGAAGCTCATGTTATTTTAAGATGTTTAGCCTCTGTAAAACCATGGATAGACTCTTGGTGTATTGTGGATACGGGTTCTAGCGATGGTACTCAGAAGCTTATTCAGGACTATTTAAAAGATATACCCGGACAGTTATATGAACGTCCTTGGAAAAATTTTGGCTTTAATCGTACAGAAGCAATTGAACTGGCTCAATCCAATGATTTACCGCATACGGACTATTTACTCTTTATTGATGCAGATGAAACCTTATTTACCGATCCAGATTTTAGCCTTCCCCCGCTAAAAGAGTCTGCTTATTATTTTAATGTGGTTTATGGCAGTTTGCGTTATAGACGTAATGCTTTGGTTTCGACCCAGTTAACATGGATTTGGAAAGGCGTATTACATGAATTTTTACACTCTGCATCGCCCCATGTTTGGCATACCTTAGAAGGCTTGAATATTTGTGTTCAGCATGATGGTGCACGAGCAAAAATTGCCGATACTTATTTAAAGGACATTGCATTACTGGAGCAAGGTTTGCAGGATGAACCTGATAATTTGCGCTATTTATTTTATTTAGCCCAGAGTTATCGTGATGCAAAATTATTAGAAAAAAGTCGTGAGTTTTACTTAAAAAGAGCCAGTGCAGGTGGTTGGGAAGAAGAGCGTTGGATGGCGCAATTTCGTGCGGCTCAAATGGCTGAACGTCTGGGGCTAAGTGAAGAAATTGTCTACAAAGAGTATCTACAAAGTTGGATTGCTCGGCAGCAACGCGCAGAACCACTATATGAATTAGCACGATATTATAGAGGGAAGAAAACTTTTGATTTGGCGAGTTATTTTGCACAGCAAGCTGTCAATATTAGCCTACCGCAAGATAAATTATTTGTGGATGCCAGTGTGTATGAGTGGCGTGCTTTGGACGAACTTGCTGTTGCAGCAAGTTATTGTGTTGCCTATCGTGATGCGGGTAAGGCAGCAATACAAAAATTGATTACAGACAATAAATATCCGATGTCACAAAAGGAACGTATTTTAGCCAATGAAAAATTTTTTAAATAAAATTTAATAAACCTAAAAACTATATTAACTGCCACTCATATTTTTTGTGGTGGTTAATCTATTATTATTTATGTTTTTAATTTTAATGTAGTTAAGCTAAAAATAAAATATTAATTTGCTAAACTATGAATAATTTTTATGCTGAATGTTATTCACTTAATGACTATTTAAAGATGAATTTATGCATTAATTGAGATGTTGGTAAATTCAATCTTGTTGTTCTATATTCTAATTTTTTAACTTTAATAAAGGGTTTATTTTTTATATTGTAAATTGTTGCAATTGGTTGGATTTTTTAAATGGGTTGTATGGTGTTTATATTGTGCTGATCCTGTTTTGAATTAATGTCTTATATTTAATATGGTTTTTATTTTTTCAAATGATCAACATGTGCTTGAGTCTTTATTAAATTAAAAATCAGCATGGGTGGAATGAGTAAATGTTTTAAGTATTTGATTTATATTAATTTAAATATGGTTTTAATGATTTTATATATTCATGTCATGGTTCTGAATAAGGCTGGAGAAGAAAATAAAATTGAATTTTAATGAGCATGTGGTGTGAAAATAATATAAATTTTATCAAAATAATTATGATGCTTAGGTCTTTTTTATTAAATGATATAAGTGAGTTTTTTTGCTCGATAAAATAAAATATTTTAATACGATGTTTGAGTGATGCTCGTTATCTAAAATGATTTGTACTGGATTTTAATCTGCTCTATTTTTTGTATTTGTTGTTATTCTAAGAGGTTGTGTTTTTTATGTTTATAATGAATTTTTATTTTTATTTTGGTTTAAAATGCAGGTGGAATAATTAAGAATATATGGTTAAATAAGAAAATCAATTTTAATTATAAATTACTTAATGATGAAAACAAGGGTTACAATAATTTTACTTTTGCCTTTTTATGTACCCATTGCATCTGTTCATGCAGAAACATCAACAGACTATTTAACTTCTGTGAAGAGTGGAATCAGTCAACTGTTTACCCCAAAACCGGCAGAAGATGTCAATAAAGTCAGTGTTCGCTCATTCAGTCATTTTCAATTAGATACTTCTCAAGTTCAAGAATTGCCGCAAGTGACCCTAGCCGTAGGGGCTAATGCTGTAAGGCAAAAACCATTTGCGGGTTATGCAACAAGCTTAAATTTTAATGAGGCGATTTTAGCGGTATTACAACGCCGACCTGAAATTACCCAGAGTATTGCGTCAGTCGCTGCTCAAAGTGCCTATATTGATGTGGCAAAAGCGCAGTACTATCCGCAACTTTCGGGTGGGATTGGCACTGGGGATTTAACTTCGGGGGAGCGTGGGCGGCAAGTACTGAGTCTTTCCGCGACGCAAATGCTGTATGACTTTGGGAAGGTTAAAACCTCAGTCAATGTTGAGCAAGCCAAACGATTACAAGAACAAGCTAAGGTGCTGGTGACGATGGATGATATGGCCTACCAAGTTGCCGATGCGATTGTCAATATCAAGCGTTATCAGGACATTGTGTTGATTGCAAATCAGCAAATCAAGGGCATTGGCCGGATTGCTGAAATTGCCAATTTACGTGCCAAAGCGGGTATTAGTAGCCAAGCTGATCCCATCCAAGCACAGTCGAATTTAGAAGCGGCACAATCGAATTTAATTATTCAACAAACCTACCTCGGGCAGTATCAACAAAAGCTCAGAACTCTGCTGGGTTATGATATATCCGCAATCCACTGGCAAATTCCAGAACGTTTGGTTAAAGATTCTGAACTGTATCGTGATCCAGAATTTAATCAAATTCCCAGCATGATGGTGGCACAAGTGGCGGTGGAAGTTGCAAAATTACAAAAGCAAAAAACCAAACTGAGCAATTATCCTACGTTGAACGTCAAAGGCTCTTTAAGCCAAGCCATTAATGGTCGAAACCCCAATAATAATGAAGATGACGGTTTTTATAATTCCATCATGCTAGAAGCATCGAGCAATTTTTATCAAGGTGGTGCAATCGCTTCGCAAACACGTGCGGCCAGTTATGCAGAAGAGGCAGCAAAGGCGCAAGTCAATACCACCTATCTTGAGGTGTTAGATCAAATCCGATTGATTCGTGAAGAAATTGAAAATAAACAAAGGCAAATCGGTGTGTTGGCGGCCAGAAAAGAAACCACGGTTCGTACCAAAGAGCTGTATCAAGAACAATATAAATTAGGGACACGCACAGTGGTGGATTTATTAAATGCAGAACAAGCGATTCACAGTGCAGCACAAGAAATTGAAGCCGCACGTTATGACATTTATAGCGCTATTGTGAGATATATCAGAGTCACGGGTCGTTCACGTGACCTATATGACCTCAATAATATTTCCATTCAAGGGTTTGAGGTGCAGCCATGAGTCATAGCATCAATTATCAACCGTGGCTGCAAGCGGTCTTCACCATTGCCAAGCATTATCGTATCGAGCCTTCTGAAGAACGTATTCGTTTGCAATTGGATTGGAATCCGAATCAGAGCATTGATGACATCTTGACCTTAATCACACGCCAAATTGGCATGAGCCTGCGCAAAGCCAGTTTTAGTGAAGATTTAATCAACCCATGGCGTCTGCCCGTGCTGGTTGAATTTCATAGTGGGCAAGTGGCGATTATTGACAAGGTCGATGTCGATGGCAATGCCAGTGTTCAGTTCAGTGGTGATCAGGGACTGGCGCAAATCTTAACGCTCGATGTACTGAAGGAAAATATTGGTCATGTTTATATTCTCCGACCTGCAAAGTCAGTGCCTGATGCGCGCGTCGATGAATATATTAAACCCTATGAAAGCAGCTGGTTTTGGTCGATTGTTTTACGCGACTGGAAGCGTTATGTCGATGTCATGTTTGCATCCATGCTGGCCAATATTTTGGCCTTGGCCACCATCGTTTTTTCCATGAATGTCTATGATCGGGTCATCCCTGCACAATCGACCACCACGCTTTGGGTACTGGCGGGTGGGGTGTTAATTGCGGCTATTTTTGAATTTAGTTTAAAAGTCGCACGGATTTATTTATCTGACATTATTGGTAAGCGTGCCGATTTACGTATTTCTGATCGGGTTTTTGGTCATGCCCTCAGAATTAAAAATAGTGAACGTTCTAAATCAACGGGGAGTTTTATTTCACAAATCCGTGAACTGGAGGGTGTGCGCGATTTGGTAACCTCGACCACAATCTCCGCCATTTCAGATTTACCCTTTTTCTTCTTATTTCTTGGCATTTTTTGGCTGATTGGTGGCAATTTATTTTGGGTGATGTTGGTTATTGTGCCTTTAATGATTCTTCCCGGTTTATTGGCGCAAAAACCTTTGGCTAAACTGGCCAATGAAGGGATGCGCGAAGGAGCGATTCGTAATGCCATGTTGGTTGAAGCGGTACAAGGCATTGAAGATATTAAATTACTTCGTGCCGAAGCACGCTTTCAAAACCAATGGAACCATATGAATGAAGCATCTGCGGATGTTTCGATGCGACAACGTAAAATTGTCGGGGTCATGTCGGCATGGACACAAAAAATCCAAGGCTTGGCTTTTGCTATTGTGGTTTTGGTGGGTGCTTTTGCAGTGATGAAAGGTGATATGAGCACAGGTGCTTTGGTGGCGTGTTCGATGTTGTCTTCTCGCATGTTGGGTCCAATTGCACAAATCACTGGGGTATTAGGACGTTGGCAACAAGCCAAAGTCGCAAAAATGGGTTTAGATGAGTTAATGAAAAAAGCAGTCGATCAACCCGATCATGCGCATTTAATCCATCGACCAGTGCTGAATGGGCATTATGAATTAACAGGCGTGGATTTTAAATATGGCAAAGATGATCCCAAGCCCAGTTTGATGATTGCGAAGCTTGAAATTAAAGTGGGTGAGAAAATCGCCATTCTTGGGCGTAATGGGGCAGGTAAATCGACTTTATTGCAATTATTGTCTGGGATGCAGACACCTGTGCAAGGAAAAATTAAATTAGATGGTGTAGAGCTAGGTTTGATTGATCCTTCAGATGTGCGTCGTGATATGGCGTTATTAAATCAGAACGCGCATTTATTTTTTGGCACGGTCCGCGAAAACTTAACTTTAGGCGCGCCTTTAGCCAATGATGAAGAAATTTTAGCTGCACTGAAAATCACGGGGGCGATTAACTTCGTACAAGAAAAGAAAGAAGGCTTAGACCACATTATTTTAGAAGGCGGTGTCGGTTTTTCTGGGGGACAAAAACAAGCCTTACTGTTGTCGCGCTTGCTGATTCGTCAACCGAATATTCTGCTCTTAGATGAACCTACAGCTTCCATTGATGATGTCTCGGAAAAACAATTCATTGAGCATTTAAAAGGCTGGCTTGGGCAAAAAACATTGCTGGTTGCAACACATCGTCGTGCTGTTTTGGAATTGGTGGATCGGATTATTGTCATTAATGACGGCAAGGTGGTGATGGATGGGCCACGGGATCAAATTTTGAACCAAAATCACAATCAACAACCACAAAAAGTGCATGTGGTCGGGGGCTAAATCATGGGCGAGAAAAAATTAGCATTACAACGTCCAATGAAGGTGGTGGAATTAGAACCACCACTACCAAAAGCAAGTATTTTTATTTGGATTATTTGTATTGGCTTATTGGTTATTTTGGCTTGGGCTTGGTTGTTTAAATTGGAAGAAGTTTCTACTGGAACAGGTAAAGTCATTCCATCGTCTAAAGAGCAAATTATTCAGTCTTTAGAAGGCGGTATTGTCACCAAAATGAATGTGCATGAAGGGGAAATTGTCACTCAAGGTCAAGTCTTGGCACAGTTAGATCCAACACGATTTGCATCCAATGTGGGTGAGTCAGAGTCATTGCTGATGTCATCCCGAGCGACAGCGGCGCGGCTACGTGCGGAGGTCAATGGTACAGCCCTGATTTTCCCGCCTGAAGTGTTATCCGAAACCCAATTGGTGCATGAAGAAACGGCTTTGTACCGTTCACGTCGTGCCAATTTGGAAGAATCCATTTCTGGTTTAGCGCAGGCTTTGGTTCTGGTGCAACAAGAATTAGCCATGACGGAACCTTTGGTTGCCAAAGGGGCGGCGAGTGAAGTTGAAGTTTTACGTTTAAAGCGTCAGGCCAATGAATTACGTAATCAAATGAATGATATACGCAACCAATATTATGTGAAATCGCGTGAAGAGTTGTCGAAGGCAAATACCGATATTGAAACTCAACAACAAGTGGTAAAGGGCAAGACGGATACCTTAAGCCGTGCAGTGTTTAAATCACCCGTCCGTGGTGTGGTCAAAGAAATTGATGTCATGACCATTGGTGGCATTGTGCCGCAAAATGGCAAATTGATGACGATAGTCCCTTTAGATGAACAACTGCTGATTGAAGCGAGAATTTCACCGCGGGATATTGCCTTTATTCATCCCGGACAGGAAGCCTTGGTCAAGATCACCGCCTATGACTATTCGATTTATGGCGGATTGAAAGGCAAAGTTACTATCATTTCGCCAGATACTTTGCGGGATGAAGTGAAGCAGGATCAATTTTACTATCGGGTTTATATCCGCACAGATTCAGACAAATTAAGCAATAAAGCAGGGAAAAAATTCAGTATTACCCCCGGCATGGTGGCAACCGTGGATATTCGTACGGGTGAGAAAACAGTCTTGGATTATTTGATTAAACCCTTTAATAAAGCGCAAGAAGCATTGCGCGAACGATAGGCTGCAATGTTTCATCAAATATTGAACGAGAACATGAATAACAATTGATGAGTAATCCAAAATTTTAGGCTTAACTCATCCGTTGTGACTTTTGAAAATAATGGATAAGCCTATTTGCTTTAAGTTTTGGTCATACAGGTTGAATGGTGGTTTGTTGCAACTTATCTAATGAATTTCATCAAGGAGATTTGAATGAGTGATCAAAAAATTGTAACTTTCACTTGTGGTTCTCTTTGCTTAATATTATTAATACTCAATAGAAAAAAATTATAGGTACTTTTGTGCCGAATCAAATTTTGTGATGAGCCGTGGCAGAATAAGAAAAAATTTAAAATTTTTTAGGGGTGAAAATGAGAAGATTACCAGTTTATTTATTACTCGATACATCAGGATCAATGATGGGGGAACCTATCGAAGCAGTCAAAAATGGTGTTGAGACACTGGTTTCTTCATTAAGACAAGATCCTTATGCATTAGAAACAGCGTATCTTTCGATCATTAGTTTTGACACACATGCAAAACAAATAATCCCTTTGACTGAAATTGCAATGTTTAACTCTCCACCATTACAAGCGACAGGAACAACACAGTTAGGCGAAGCATTGGTCTTATTGGCGGATAAAATTGAACAAGAAGTTCAAAAAACAACGCCTGAAACTCGGGGAGATTGGAAACCATTAATTTTTATTATGACGGATGGTGTTCCTACTGATGATTGGAAAAAAGGCTTTGAAAAATTAAAACAAGTAAAAACAGGAATGATTATTGCCTGTGCAGCAGGTCACAATGCCGATACTTCAATTTTAAAGCAAATCACTGAGGTTGTGGTCGAGTTGGCAACTGCCGATACCAATACCATCAAGGCATTCTTTAAATGGGTTTCTGCAAGTATTTCTACGGGCAGTCAAAAAGTTGATGCTGATCAGAAAGAAGTGAGTGGATTGAATGATTTACCACCGCCACCACCAGAAGTAAATGTTGTACTCTAATTAAAATTTAATAATACAAAGGAAATAATAATGGCCATCACATTAGCCAAAGGGCAAGGTTTAAGTCTTGAAAAATCACAACATAATTTGTCTTTAGTCACTATAGGTTTAGGTTGGGATATTGCAGCACAAAAGAAGCGTTTTTTAGGGGGATTATTTGGTGAGCAACCTGCCGAATATGATCTCGATGTGGTTGCTTTTTTATGTGATGCAAACGATACAGTCCGAGATGTTGGACGTGATGCGTCAGGAAATCCAACGCTTAAAAACAGTGATGTAATTTTTTTTAATAATTTAAAACATCGTTCAGGGGACATTTGGCTGACCGGAGATAATCGTACTGGGGCAGGTGATGGGGATGATGAACAAATTATTGTGAAGTTAAATTCACTGTCGAATGATTATCACAAGATTGTATTTATTGTTCAGATTTATGAGGGCGCTAAAAATAATCAGCACTTTGGTCAAGTGCAGAATGCATTTATTCGTGCAGTTGATGCTTCTGGTAAAGAGATGGTGCGTTTTAATTTGTCAGGAAAAGATCAATATGATCAACAACGTTCATTATTATTTGCAGAATTGGTTCGTGAAAGTAATGGCTGGAAATTTAATGCGCTAGGTTCATCTTCTGCATCTGATAATTTTGTAGAATGGTTAAAAAAATACGTCTAAAGAGATAAAAATGCGTCGTCTACCAGTTTATATTTTGCTTGATACCTCGGGTTCTATGCGAGGAGAACCGATTCATTCTCTCAATGTTGGGCTTCAGTCTATGCTCAGCGCATTAAGGCAGGATCCTTATGCTTTAGAAAGTGTACATTTGAGCGTCATCACCTTTGATATGGACGCAAAAGTATATTTGCCTTTAACGCCTTTAGATCAAATCCAAATTCCAGATATTGATGTACCGAATGTGGGTGCAACTTTTATGGGCGCTGCTTTGGAGTTGTTAACGCATGAAGTTCAGCAAAATGTTAAAAAAACGACAGACGAGCAAAGAGGAGATTGGCGTCCATTGTTATTCTTAATGACAGATGGTTCACCATCGGACGTTTATGCGTATCAACAAATTGTACCTGTCATTCAGCAATTAAACTTTGCCAGTATTGTCGCTTGTGCTGCGGGACCGAAAGCGAAAACAGAATTCTTATTACAGCTAACCAATCAGGTGGTTGTACTCGACACAATGGACTCTAATTCTTTTTCAAGTTTCTTTAAGTGGGTTTCAGCCAGTGTGGTTGCGGGGAGTAGCAGTGCTGGAGTGACTGACTCTATTTCTTTACCACCACCGCCATCGGAAATTCAGTTGGTTTTATAGTCCGTATTCAAAAGACATAGGCACCATTCATAACGGTCTTTTGAATATCCCAACACTTTATATTTGATTGATATAACAAAAACAACCTAGGTAAAAAATATGCGCCGATTACCCGTTTTTTTCGTCATTGATTGTTCTGAATCTATGGCTGGACAGCCTTTACAGGCAGTACAGGAAGGCATTGATTTTATCATGAGTGGTTTGCGTACCGATCCCTATGCTTTAGAAACGGTCTATGTTTCAGTGCTTGCTTATGCAGGAATTGTACGAACTTTAGTACCGTTGACAGAGCTTTTTGCCTATAGAAGTTGTGAACTTCCTTTAGGTGGAGGTACACATTTAGGCAAAGCACTTGATCATTTGGCTAAAGAAATTGAACGTTCTGTGATGAGAACGACGGCAGATGTCAAAGGGGACTGGAAACCGATTGTATATTTATTTACGGATGGTCGTCCGACAGATGATTATGAAGATGCGATTTCTCGTTGGAAAGCTAAATATGAAAACAAAGTGACCTTAGTCGCTATTGGTTTGGGGCAAGATGTTGATTTTTCCATATTAAAACGTTTAACAACACATTGTATTTCATTGACCCAGATTGATCATGAATATGTCAAAAGCCTATGTAAATGGATTAGTGCTTCTGTGGTTTCACAAAGTATTAGTGTTGGGAATAATCAAGAAAAACAAGATCTTTTGCCATTAGATGAGCGCTATATGCATTTGGCTAAAGAGAAACTTTCATTCCGAAAAGGTCAGGTTGATGATCGTACGGTGACATTTATAGGACGTTGTCAAAAGCTGCATCATCCTTATATTTTAAAATATACACGTCATTTACAGTATGGCGAGCTTTCTGATGTAAATATCAATTTATACAATTTTAAATTACAAACGTGTACAGGTATTTCAGAGGATTATTTTAGTTGGACAGATCATACTGCTGAAAAGCCTAAAATTAATACCTCTGTTTTAGAGGGCGGTTCTAATTGCCCTCATTGTTATGCTGAAACAGCTTTTGCAATGTGTGCATGTGGCAATTTGATGTGCTATGACGGATACAGTGAATTTGCAGTTTGTCCATGGTGTCTTCGTCAAATTAGTTTTTCTGCATCTGGGGAAGATTTTAATCTCACTCGTGGGCAAGGTTAAGGCATAAAAATAGCAAAATGGTTCAGACTGGGGGAAAGTGATGACTGAATTTAAATGTAAAATAAAAACATTGTTAGAAAAAAATGATATGGGATTGAATGATCAATTTATTCGCTATATTTCTACTGATGAAAATTTAGGACAATTATCCAAGTTATTACAAGCCTTGCGCCTTAAGCCAAAATCGGGTTTAGGCATCGGAATTTCCCAACCTGAAACAAAGCCAAATTTTGCTCAAGAAAAAGCCGCTGCGCCATTAAAATTGACCGAAATTGAAGCGCTTGAGATTGCCATCATGGAACCCATTCTTCAATCCAATGATGATCCTGTCAATACAGCAGAAAGCATACCCAATCTTTTTTTAATGCCAGAAGAAAGCACTAAAGTACCATCTGCGATGGTTTACTTAGAAGATCAACGTGAAACGGAATACCCACATTTAGATCAATCCATTGAAAATAAAATTGATGATATGGGCACGACTTTAAAGTCTCATTTCAACAAAACGGAATCAGTCGTAGATCAAGTCAATATTCAAGATGCTATTCACATAGATACAACGACACTCAATCAAAATAAAAATAGAGCCGAAATTGCGGATGTATTTAATAAAGTATTTGCAGATGACGTAAAATTTCAGGTCGAGAATGCTCGTGTAGGTCAACCGTACCAATCAAGCATTATGGTGATGTCTAAGCATGATCCTAAACAGATTACATTTAAATCAGACAGTTTTAAATTTGCTGAGCATGATTTTTATTTTGATGAGGCAACACAGACCATCCAAGGCAAACCTGAACGAGCAGAAGAACTGATCTTTTCGTTTCAATACGGGATTAAAAATGAGACGCGCACGGCAAAGTGCAAAATGAATATTATTCCTGATCCACGAACTTTATGGAAAGTACTGGAGCCTGAAGCAGAACAGCCTTTTATTAAAACGCATACAGAACAAAAAATGATACAGACTGAAGATTATAAGATCATTGCAGCCAGTCGACGTGGTCGCTCACATGAACATGCGGGGACATTTCGTGATGATGATTTTACCATCATGCATATTCCGAATAGTGCATGGTCAGTGATTGCAGTTGCTGATGGAGCGGGGAGTGCACAGTATTCTAGGGAAGGCTCACGTATTGCAGTGGAAATTGTGCAAAGTGAATTTCAGCGTTATTTACACGATTACACCATCGAATCTTTAAATGAAGATATCAAAAAATGGCGAGTGGGTAGTCAAGATGAGCAAACCAAAGTCATTGCACATAAATTGAATCAACAATTTTTTCATGTTTATTATGAAATTTATAAATCCATTATCACTCAAATAGAACAACACGCTCAAGACATGGGTGTGGCTGCTAAGGCCTTTTCCACAACTTTATTAATCGCGGTACTGTGTCACCAACCAGATAAAACGTTTATGAGCACTTTTTCAGTCGGGGATGGTGTCATTGCAGCCTATAGCGATGAGCTGGTTCGCATTATGAATGTCGCGGATGGTGGCGAATATGCAGGTCAAACCAAGTTTTTAGACCGCAGTATTGGGCAAGAATTGGGCGCTCGGATCAAAATTGGATGTTATAGCAATATTGATGCAATTATAGTGATGACCGATGGTATTTCAGATCCTATCTTTGAAACAGAGGTTGGTTTGGCAAACCAGCAAAAATGGAAAGACTTATATGGGCAGTTAGTTCCTTTATTACAAACTGAAAATGCTGCAAGTAATCTTTTGGAGTGGATGCATTTCTTTACTCCAGGCCATCATGATGACCGTACCTTGGCGGTACTTTGGAATAAAAATAAGGCAGAGTTGCTTCAGTAAAATAGTTTAAAGATGAGGTGAATACATATGTCTGCAAAGATTATTAAGTGCAACACTGTAGATGGTCGAGCAATTGAATTTGTTGATGAAGTGATTGCTTCAGGTGCAATGAAAGATGTTTATTTTTCCCCTGACCGTAGTTATGTGGTGTGCTTTTTCAGTAAAGAAAAAAATAAATTTTATGAATCAAAAGCAGCATTAGAACAGCAAAAAGATCGCTTAAAAGAAATTGTGGGCAATAAATGGAATGGTATTTTTAATGGTGTCGGTGGCGATTATTGGAAAAATATCTTTTGTTGGCCTGATGGACTCATTGAGTACAATGATTTGTTAGGAATTACCGCGCCTACTTATAAGAAATATTACTTTTTTGCTTATGGTTCAAAAAATAACGATTTTTTAAAAATCAAAGGAAAGGAAAAAGAAGGTAAGTGGTTTGCGAGTGCCAATAACCAAAACCGCTTTTTAGATGAGCGCGAAAAGGGAAGTTGGCTGAATTACCTGAAAATCGGTATTTTAATTTCACGGGCTGTACGTCGAATGCATGCTGCTGGTCTAGCACATTCGGATTTATCTTATAAAAATGTACTGATTGATCCCGTTACAGGCAGCGCTTGTGTGATTGATGTAGATGGTTTAGTCGTTCCGGGGAAATATCCGCCTGATGTTGTGGGTACACCTGATTTTATTGCACCTGAAGTGGTGATGACCAATCATTTATCTAAACAGGATCCAAAGCGGTTTTTGCCCAGTATTGCAACGGATAAACATGCTTTAGCTGTGCTGATCTATATGTATTTGTTATACAGACATCCACTGCGCGGTGGCAAAATTCATGATATGGATGATCCACAAAAAGATGAAAATATTGGCATGGGGGAAAAAGCATTATTTGTTGAACACCCAACGGATCATAGTAATCAGGTGAAGTCTAATCAACTGAAATCATCACAATTGCCTTGGGCTGATCCCAGTCAAATTTCATATCAAGTCACTGGACCCTATTTAACAGAATTATTTAACAAGAGTTTTATTGAGGGTTTACATGAGCCAAGTAAACGTCCATCTGCCAATGATTGGGAAACAGCCTTGGTTAAAACGGTCGATTTAATCCAACCCTGTCACAATCCAGCATGTAGTCAAAAATGGTATGTATTTGATAACACAACTCAGCCAAAATGCCCATTTTGTAATACCGCTTTTATCGGTAAATTACCGATTTTGAATCTTTATTCAGCACGTCAACAAGGGAATTATAGACCCGATAATCATCGTTTAATGGTTTGGACAGGACAGTCTTTATTTGCATGGCATGCCAATAATATGATTGCACCCAATGAGCGTTTAACATCAGAACAAACGACACGTAAAGGGTATTTTGTCTTGCATAATGAGCGTTGGTGGTTAGTCAATGAGGGTCTTACAGATTTGACGGATGTGACAACCAAAACGGTGATCCCGATTGGAGGTAAAATTGAACTCAAAAATGGCGTTCAAATTTTACTTTCAAAACAAGAGGGTGGCCGTTTGGCTGTCGTACAGATGGTTGAAGCTTAGCGTTAAAATGTATTGAGCATGAATTTATCTTGGATAGATGGTTGAGACTTACATAAACCAAAAGTTTTATAGCGTAATAAAATCATTTCTGCCCAATTACGATGGGTCGCTGGTTCTAACATGGAGCCGTGGCTTTTAAATACACTTTTAGCATCTTTCGATAAAATTTGCTCTGCTTCATGAAATTCTTCGCTATTGATTTGAAAGGCGCGATGAATATATTCAATTTGCGAGGGATGAATGGCCGTTTTGGTATAAATGCCGTTATTCATATCTTGGCATAATTCATCCATCAGCAATTGCGTATGGTCAATATGTTCACAGACTGGTGAACTGAGTTGAAAGCCAGATGGAATAAATAAGCCTGCCAATTGTGAAATTAACATGCCCACTGGCGTTTGGTAAATTGTGCTGTTTTTAGGGCGGCGTAAATGCAAACAGGACAACAGATCATTACCGCCAATTCTTAGACAGAGGGTTTTATGAAAGTCATATTTGAGTGCTTGATTAAGCTCCATATTATGCCCCATATCAAAAATTTCTTTGGTTTCAAGCGTTGGCATCAGGTTAATGTTGGGCGGTAGCACGTCCATCCACTGTTTTAGATCGTGCAGCGTAAACTTGGGTAAAATCATGCCACTGTAGGTGTGATTTAAGTCCCAATCGACAATGTGTTTCGCCATTTCAATATTTCTAGGGCGAATAAAGAGCGCAGGTGCTTTTAAGTTTGGTTGCTCTAAGCGCTTTTGTAATAAGTGCTTTAAGTTGACCATTGCAGTTTGTACATCTTTTTCCAACACGGCATCTTCTAAACAGACCGCAATCGATTTTAGTATTGGAAATTTAATGCCTTCAGTAACGTTCCATAATTGCTCATGGGTTGCAGGAATGTACATGGTTGCACCCAGTTCAATCGCATGTTGCAGTTGTTTCATTTATTTTTCTCGACTTTTTTTATCAGAGTCACTGCATGATATGGACCTAATTGGGCACCTAAAATATCTACGGGAATATTCTGTTCTTTGGCAAAATGGAGTAGCAATTGTACATGCGGATTGGAAGGATCACGGATTAATATTTTTTCAGGAATGCGTCTTAATACAGCACGTGTGGCTTCTGCAATGCTGGGTTTAATATGATTAATATTTTTAATCATATAGGTGTCAGAAATCCAATCAATCGTGTCTAAACAAATTTTTTGTTGTTTGAGTCGAATGTGATTATTCCAATCTGCCAAATCGCTATGCGGATTCTGCTGAATAAGATTTAAAATTTTGTCTATAAACTCGACGGAAATATCATGCTGAGCCAGATGTTGATAAACTAAACAGCTATGCCAATTATTTGGATCGGAGCAATTTCTTTTTGCCAGATCGAAATCGATGGTGTCTTTTAAAATCGTCCGTGAGATTAAACCGGAAATCACAGATCCTAGAATACCAAACGGAATTAGCCAATCCTCACAGCTGGCACTTAACCATGAATAGCCACCTAAATCGGCTAAGGTGACAAGGCGTGGAATTTCCCATCCAGCATCAAACAATGCTGGATAATCTGCTAAATTTTGGGTCAATTCTCGACAAATTGCGCCTTTACCCGTCCAGCCATCGACAAAAACAATATTTTCCGCGCCATGTTGCTCAATAATGGTATGTAAGGCGGCAAAGTCGATGCCGCGATCACGAATAATACTAATACCGTAATGTACGCACTGCTGATGTTTTTCAATATAGTGTTTCAGTAGTACCCCTAAAGGAACACCTGCCCGCACTAAGCTAACCAAAATAATTGGTTGATTTTTAAATCGGCTCAGCAATGAGTTGCCAATCTTTTGCACATCATTAGCCAGACGTTCAGCACCTTGCTCAAAAGCGTATTCGAAATGTCGCATTTGCTCATCTGTAGGCGGATGCTCAACACTAATCATTTGGGAGTAATGTTTTTTACCTGATTGAATCAGGTATTCTTTTTCAGCGACTGGTGTCGGGTCTATTTCATCAATATTGAGCAAAAAGGTCACATCTTCAGGTCGATAAGAGCCATGGAAACCCAGTGTTTTAAGACTAGATGCTAACGCATGGTTTTTATACATGTCCTAAATATCCTTTTGCATGATGATCTTGTACTAAATTTTGGATTAAAAACTTATCGAGCTGACTATTTTTAGGCATACCAAACCAATCACAGCAGCCTAAAAAGCCTGCATCAGACAAACTGTCGCCCCAACCTAAAATGGCACGTTCGCGATTTGGGTCATATTTATTGATAAAAAACTCAACCGCTTTTTGTTTAGACACAAATTTGGGAAGAATGGCTAAATTATTGCCATTGATATGGACATAGCAGTGTTCAAGTACTTCAGCAGGTAAGTGTTCAATCATTTGGTGCAGAAATAAAGGTGCAGGATCATTTTGCTTGGCAACGGTATAAATTTTCCCACCATTTTCTTGCATCGTCCACGTCCGAATTGAACCAAATGGTTTGGCATAATCGAGCAATAGCGCTGGTAAATTACTCAGTAACTCATCCAGTTCAGCTGCCGCCTTGTGCTGGATTTCAAGCCATTCCTGATCAACCTGTTGATCTGCCGCTAAAATAGTTCCACCATGTGAACATACCGCACCATGCAGAAAAGGAAGATGTACGCGCTGCAAGCCTGCAACTGAGCGTGCAGTCACAGGAATAACATCTGCGGATGCCAACAGCCAATTTACAAAAATTTGCTGTTTGGGAAGCATATAAGACAGCGGCTCGCCAAATTGATCTAGTGTGGCAATTTTATGTAGTGGTGTCGGGGTACTTTTACGATTTGTTTGAAACAGCGTGTCATCTAAGTCAACAAAAATTAACGGCTTAGGATTCATAACTAATAATTTCCAAATTCTTTATTTGTTCAAACAGGAGAGGGTCAACGCTATTCTGTGCTGTTTCAATGACCAATAAAACTCGATCAAACTGTTGATGTTTAACGTTATAGGCATAGTTATTAATATTCAGTCCGTAATTGTCTTTAAATGAACAAATACTTTCAACGGCATGACCTTGCTTGATGGGAGAGCGTGTGGTTGAGCTGTAATAAACTTCAGCCCCTTGCTGCTCTAATTGCTCGGCAATCAGAAATGGAATCCAGCTAAACTCCCCTGAACCTAAGACCAAGATTTTTTCATGAGGCAGAGGTGGTTGAATATTTTGCCAAGCGCTACAATTGAGAAAGGTCGGTTCGCGTCCCCAATCATGAGGGGCAATAATTTTTTGTGCTTGCTGTTGGGTTGAACTCACATCGGGCATGTCAATGTCAATAGGTTGTTGGTTTGGCTGCCACTGCCAATGACCATGTAATAATGACACCACTTCAACAGGAATCCCTAAGTCATCAGTGACTAAATGTTGTTCCGCCCAATTGACCAAAGTCACCAAAATAATCCGTTCTACCTGTTGTAAACCCGATTTTTTCAGGCTCAAGATTAAATTTCTAAAGGTCTTTCCTGTTGAAATTTCATCATCAATTAAAATGAGCGTTTTTGATGCAATAATATGTTGATGCTTAAGCGGATCATGGCTAGATAAAATAAATTGATCTTGTGCATGGCTATGTTCTTCTAAAAACAAACCTAGCGTAGGCAATGTTTCAACCGGATGCCGCGTGGTGGTTAAAAAGAGGGCATTTTGCCCAAAATCTTGTTTGAGTTCGCGATAAACACCTGCCCCTAAACCCACTGCGGTCTCTGCCATACCAATCACACTAATGGGGTAGGGCAGATCTTTAGGAACGATTGCAGCAAGGTCTTGATAACTTCTTTGCATAGTCGACGGTGCAACAGGGATATGTTTTCCAAGAACTTTAGAAACAAATAAAAATGCACGTTTGGGATTAATTCTTTCTGCAAAACTGAGCAGATCATCCAATTTCCATTGTGGATGATGCTGATTCACAGTCACACTAATACGACCACGACTTAAATCAATATGTTTTATCAATGCTTACAATCCATTTTTATACTTTGTGTAATGGGTAAAACTTGAACGACGGGAACCAGTTCAGTGTGTTGCAGTGTTAATTGCAATTTTTTAGCAATTAATTCTGCAATTAAATTAATACCCGTATGTTGTGTATAGGCAAAACCGCCTGCGGGACGCGGGTTAATTTCTAAAATATGCCATACCCCCAGATCGTCTTGCTTAAATTGAATATTGATCAATCCATCACATTGGAAATGTTGCACCAGAATTTTGCAGATTTCATGACAAGGATGCTCGATATAGCATTGCTGATAAAATTTAAATTTAATTCGAGTCACTAAGGCTAAAATTTGCCCATGGCTACAGGCAATATCCACAGAACATTCTTGTCCCGTTAAAAAAGGCATAATTAAATATTCAATAGGTTGATCTAATTGAGCATAGGCTTCTATAAATTGTTGCGTATTACACTGCGTATTGAGTTGAAATTGCTTAAAATATGAAACTTCATTGCGCAGTTGGACAAAACCAGAACCATATACGCCGTACACAGGTTTTGCACAAATATGTGAATATTTTTTTTGATAATCAGCAATTGCTTGCTTTAATCCAACAACATGATCCACTTTTGCAGCAGGAATGTTCGGTAAGTTTAAAGCTTCACAAATTTCTCCAAATAGGAATTTATTGTTCATGTTTTCATGCTGCGCTATGCCAGTGGCACCTGTCACCAGTTGAATATCATGCCGAGCAAATTCTTCACGAAATTTTTCAATAAATTGACTGTGTTTTCCACAAAATAGCAGTTGAATGGAGTGCACTTTACATTGTTCTAAAAGCCAAGTTGCGCTGTCTTCAACGGGAGGTTGTTGAAAAAAATGATCTGCGTGCAGTTTTAGTTCAGGGCGTTGCTTACTATGAGAACAAAAAATTGTCAGATGGGCAGTTAAATTTGAGCGTTTTAATAATTGAATAATGTCATTTTGACAGGAATAACTTTCAGCAATCCAGATGTTGTAGTGCGATTTCACAGTTGATTTGATCTCAATTTTCTTGAATAACAAGTATTAATTTGTGCTTTTGATATATACCGCGTCAGGAATATATAATTTTTCATGCTGTTGACGCAATGATTTTATAAGGCCAAATATGCAATTGCAGAAATTGATTAAAAAACTCAATTTTGCTATTGAGCTTAAAAAAAATATGTTAAAACAATAGAAGCTTATTTAACTCGTTTTTTGACGAGTAATCTCAATTTTTATATTAATAATTCATATATTTAATGAATTAAAAAAATATTACGATCTCTTAAGAGGGTGTCTATGCAACTTGTTGCTGGTGGGAATATTGGTTTAGTCTCTGAGACTGTTGAAATACTCATAAAAACAAGTGTTTCTACACAAATTGAGCTTGATCTTACGGCATATCTTTTAGCACAAAGTACGCAAAAAGTGCGGGGTGACCAAGATATGATTTTCTATGGACAGCCTCAAACTCCGAATCAGAGTGTTGTTTTAGTTCAATCTAGTTCAAATGATCCCTATTTAACTCAACTTAAAATTAATACAGCATTGCTTGATCCAGAAATTCAAAAAGTTACCTTATGTGCAACGCTCAATGAACCGAATAATTTTAGTCGAATAGCTCCTATTCAGATGGAACTTTTATCGGGTAGTCAAATGATCGCCAATGCAGTCGTAGAGACTCAAGCCAAAACTGAAAAAGCCTTAATTTTGGCTGAGGTGTATAAGCATAACGATAAGTGGAAATTTAGATTTATCAATCAAGGCTTTAATGGCGGTTTGAAACCTTTGGCTGAAAACTTTGGTGTGGTGATTGAAGAGACTCAAAGTAACATTCTACCAACACCAACACCAACACCAACAAAGTCGAGTCTTAATTTGTCAAAAATTAAGTTAGATAAAAATAATTCTAGAATTAATTTAACTAAAAAAGGTGCAGGTTTTGGCAAAATTTCGGTGAATTTAAACTGGAATAAATCCGCAGCTAAATCAGAATCCTTTTTCCAAAAATTAACCCGTTCTAATTCAATCGACCTAGATTTAGGGGCAATGGTGCAGCTTAAAGATGGCAGTATTGATTTAGTCCAACCGCTTGGAAATCGCTTTGGTCATTTTGAACAAGTCCCTTATATCAAATTAGATGCAGATGACCGTACAGGCGCATCTATTAATGGTGAAAATTTATATATTAATGGCAATCAATGGGATCGCATTGAGCGAATTGTCATCTATGCTTATATTTATGAAGGTGCAGCACAATGGGCAGCAACAGATGGCGTAGTAACCATCCGTCTTCCTGATCAACCTGAAATTGAGGTGCGTTTAACCGAAGGTAATCAATTAACGACTTGTGCAATTGTAGAATTAAAAAATATAAATGGCGAAATTCAAGCCAATCGAGAAGTCCGTTATTTCAAAGACCAACAATTTTTAGATCAGTTTTATCGCTTTGGTTTCCGTTGGACTCAAGGCTCAAAAGATTAACCGTATCAATTTAATTTACATGTAATAAAGAAGAGGGAAAATTATGGCGATTTCATTAAATAAAGGTGGAAATCTATCTTTAAGTAAAACAGATCCATCACTCAACCAAGTCTTGATTGGGCTGGGTTGGGATGCTCGGGCTACTGATGGCGCAGATTTTGATTTGGATGCTTCGGCATTTTTATTGGCTGCAAACGACAAAGTTCGTGGTGAAACAGATTTTATTTTTTATAACCAAACGCGCTCTCCAGAAGGTTCTGTAGAACATACTGGCGATAACCGTACGGGTGCAGGTGATGGTGATGATGAAGCCGTTAAAATTGATTTGGCTAAAGTACCTACTGAAGTTCAAAAAATTGCCATTACCGTCACCATTCATGATGCAGAAAGCCGTGGTCAAAATTTTGGACAAGTGCAAAATGCGTTTATTCGCGTCGTCAATGATCAAACGAATGTTGAAATTGTACGTTTTGACTTAAATGAAGATTACTCGACAGAAACAGCGATGATTTTTGGCGAGTTATATCGTCATAACGGTGAATGGAAGTTCAGAGCTGTAGGCCAAGGTTATAACGGTGGTTTAAGTGCCATGTGCCGTCAATATGGCATCAGTATTTAAACGCTATTTTTAGGTGAAAAATGAAACATTTCCGTTTTTCGATAATCTTTAGCATTATCTGCTTGGCCATTTCAGCCTATTGGGGTTTTACCCATGGTCCCCAAGCAGGCTTAATGGCAATGTTCAAAGTATTGGCTATTACTGCAATTTTAGCGGTCATGGAGGTATCACTCTCCTTTGATAATGCAGTCGTCAATGCCTCTGTATTGAAACATTGGAACCAATTTTGGCGTACCCTGTTTTTAACAGTGGGGATTATCGTTGCTGTATTTGGCATGCGACTAATTTTTCCCTTGCTTATTGTGGGTGTCACAGCCGATATGAGCATGATTGAAGTTGCTCAATTGGCGTTAAATGATCCCAAGTCTTATTCAGAAAAACTGATGGCTCATCATGCTGAAATCGCAGCATTTGGTGGTATGTTCTTATTGTTGGTATTTCTGAATTTCTTGTTTGATGATGAAAAAGATGAACATTGGTTTCATTGGCTTGAATCCAGATTAGCCGATTTAGGCAATATTCAAGCGATTTCAGTCTTCATTTCATTGGTGGTTCTACTTATTCTCGCAAGCTACATCCCTGATGCATCACGTTTGGTGGTAGTGATGGCTGGAATTTGGGGTATTGTCGTCTATGTGGGGGTGAAGGTCATTGGTCATCTATTAGAAGGCAGTAGCAACGATGATGAATCTGAGCAATCAAATGGCGCAACTGCAACAGGTACGATTGTCAAAGGTGGTATTGGCGGTTTCTTATATTTAGAAGTATTAGATGCCTCTTTTAGTTTCGATGGTGTAATCGGTGCTTTTGCAATTACCAGTGATGTGGTAATTATTATGCTGGGTCTTGCCATTGGTGCGATGTTTGTCCGTTCAATGACCATTTACCTTGTTGAAAAAGGTACGCTTGATGCTTATGTATATTTAGAACATGGTGCACATTATGCAATTGGTGCACTTGCGTTCATTATGCTGGCGAGCGGCACAGGACTACATATTCCAGAGGTTATTACAGGATTGGTGGGGGTTGCCTTCATTGTTTGGGCGGTTATCTCTTCAATTTCATATAGTAAAAAGCAACAATCTTCATAAACGAAAGTTAAGGAAACAAAAATGGCTATTAATTTATCAAAAGGCGGAAATATCAATCTTTCCAAAACTGCTCCGACAATGAATAAAGTCGACTTGGGTTTAGGTTGGAATCCACGCGCAACTGATGGTAAAGCATTCGATCTAGATGCTGTCGCATTCTTAACAGGTGAGGATGGTAAAGTTCGTTTAGATGGTGAATTTATTTTCTTCAATCAAAAAACATCACCATGCGGATCGGTTAACCATAAAGGCGATAACCGTACTGGCGATGGTGAGGGCGATGATGAAACAATTTCTGTAGACCTTTCTAAGGTTCCTCAAGAAGTTGTAAAAATTGTCTTTGCTGTGACCATTCATGAAGGACAGCAAAATGGTCAAAACTTCGGTATGGTTGATAAAGCCTATATCCGTGTGATTAACCAAGATGCGAATGCAGAAGAATTGGCTCGTTTTGATTTATCTGAAGATGGTAGCACTGAAGTTGCGATGATTTTTGGTGAATTATATCGTCACAATGGTGAATGGAAATTCAAAGCAGTCGGTCAAGGCTTTAATGGTGGCCTTGGCGCTTTAGCAGCAAGTTATGGTGTTGCAGTTTAAGTAAGTAAATGAAGTACTAAAAGAGTCATCTTTTAGTACTTGAAAGTAATTAATTGATATAGATCTATTTATATTGAATTATTTTCAAGTACTAAATTAGAGAATCAAAATGCAGTTAGTTTCTGGACAAAAAATAGCGCTAAATCAACTGATTGAAAATGATACGACATTTACTTTACGTGTGTATTTTAACGCATCATTTGATGTAGATATCTCAAGTTTTGCTGTGGGACAGAACGATAAACTTTTCCATGATGATTATATGACCTTTTATAATCAACCTCAGACACCTTACGGTGAAGTGCAATATCGTCAGCAAGAAAATTTGAATTTATTTACTTTTGATTTAAGTAAAATCAACGTAGCACAGACCCCACGATTTGTGATTTGTGCAACAGTGGCGAATGATCAAGCCATGATGCAAAATATTGAAAGTGGTCAAATTTCCCTTGTGAATCAGCAAGGCGAAGTTTTGGCAAATTACCAATTAAATCCATCAAATTTTAGCCAAGAAAAAGCAGTCATGCTGACTGAAATTTACTTTAAAAATGATCTGTGGCGAATGGCTGCTATCGGACAAGGCTTTAATGGCGGATTAAAGGCTTTGGTTGGTTATTTTGGTGGGGAGGTTGCTGAAGAGATCTCTTCTCCTATCCATCCCGCTGCTAAACTTGATTTAAAGAAAAAAGTGATTTTAGATAAAATTGAAAATGTGGCGCCACATCTATTAGATCTTACTAAAAAATCATTGATTAGTTTAGAAAAAAACAATTTGTTGGGCATCAAAGCGCGTGTTGCTTTGGTTCTCGATTATTCAGGTTCAATGAACCAACAATATAAATCGGGTGATGTACAACAAGTGCTAGACCGAATTATGCCTTTGGCTTTGAATTTTGATGATGATGGGGGTTTTGAGTGCTGGGCATTTGCAGAAAAAGCACTACGTTTAAATGATGTGCGTCTTGATAATTTAAATAACTATATAGCTTCAGAACAAGGAGGCTATAAAAAATGGAATGCGGGAGCTGGCTATAATAATGAGCCTGCCGTTCTTGAAGAAGTATTGGCTTATTTTAATAAAGACAGTTCATCAAACTTACCTGTCTATATTGTTTTTATTTCTGATGGTGGTGTTTCTGAAGCGAGAAAAATTAAGAAAATTTTACAAGAGGCATCATCACAACCTATATTTTGGCAATTTGTAGGTATTGGGGGGCGAAATTACGGTGTGTTAGAAAAATTAGATACCATGGAAGGCCGAGTGGTAGATAATTGTAATTTCTTTAAAATAGATAATATTAAAAGTATTTCTGAATCAATGTTATACGATTTTTTACTTCAAGAATTTCCGATATGGTTAACAGAAGCAAAAAATAAAAATATCGTGAGTGGATAGGTAAATATAATGGCAGAATTTAATCTTGTTGGCAGCCCAGAACCTTTTTTACATGTCAGTATGAAGCAAGGTGAAGCAATCTATTGTGAATCTGATGCCATGGTTATGGTTGAGCAGAATCTTGAGGTTGGCGGTAAATTACGTGGCGGAATTTTCCAAGCATTTATGCGTAAATTTACCTCTGGAGAGTCTTTGTTTCAACAGCAAATTAAAGCCGTGAAGGGTGCAGGAGAGTGTCTATTATCACCGAATTTGGATGGTGATATGCAGATTCTGGATGTGGGTCAACGACAGTATATTTTATCTGATGGCTCTTTTGTTGCAGCAACCGAACACACCATGATCAAAGCAAAAGTGCAAAGTAATATAGGCGGTGCATTGTTTGGAGGCACGGGCGGTTTTGTGGTCATGGAAACCAGTGGGCAGGGTAAAGTGTGTATTTCTGGTAGTGGAACTTTACTCGAACTGGATATTACACCAGAGCAAGGTGAAGTCACCATCGACAATGGTCATGTTACCGCTTGGGATGCATCGTTAAATTATAATATTGGCATTCCAAGTTCAGGCAGTGGTGGTTTTGTTGGCAATATCGTCAATAGCTTTACCAGTGGTGAAGGTTTAGTGATTAAGTTCCGTGGGCATGGCAAAGTGATTGTGTGTTCACGTAATCGTGCGAGTTATTTACAGTGGTTAGCTACGGCTTTAGGTCGTGGTCATTCAAATTCAAACTGAGGTGAATTATCAATGGGCATTAGTTTAGTTAAAGGTCAAAAAATTTCTTTAGAGAAAGGTGATGGTTCATCTTTAACTAAAATATTTCTTGGCGCAGGTTGGGATGTCGCAAAAAAAGGCGGTTTACTGGGTATGTTTGGTGGCGGTGGGGACTCAATCGATCTCGATGCCTCTGCAATCCTTTTTGATGAGAATAACAAAGCTTTAGATAGCATTTGGTTCGGTCAATTACAGAGTCGTGATGGCAGTATCAAACATTCTGGTGACAATCGTACTGGTGATGGCGCAGGTGATGATGAGGCGATTCATGTGGATCTGACTCAAGTTCCTAGCCAAGTAAAATCAATTGTATTTACCATCAGTAGTTTTCGTGGGCAGACCTTCGAGAAAGTTGAAAATGCTTTTTGCCGTGTAGTTGATGCGACCACAAATGTTGAAATTGCAAAATATAATCTTTCAGCAAAAGGTAATTATACCGCGTTAATTATTGCTAAAGTTTATCGTCACAATGGTGCATGGAAAATGTCTGCATTAGGCGAAACCTGTAATGGCAAAACAATTCAGGATATGATTCCATCCATTTTACCTATTTTATAAAGTAGTTTAATTTCGTTAAAGTGGCTTGATGAATCAAAAACTTGGTTTGTCAGGCTTTTTAAGTATCTATGACTTTGTTTTATAATTTTTTTAAGATGAAACCATTAAATTTGAAGTTTTAGAGTCGTTCGCTTAAGCAGAATTGAGGTAAATTATATTGTGCCAAGAAAGAATCAATCTGCATGAGATAGGTTAACTTAAAAATAGAAAATATATTTAAACATAAAAAAAGCCCCCATCTTTCGATGAGGGCCTTTTTTGAATTTGGAGCGGGAAAAGAGACTCGAACTCTCGACCCCAACCTTGGCAAGGTTATGCTCTACCAACTGAGCTATTCCCGCTTATTGAGCAGTTTTTAATAAAAACTTACACTAAAAAATTTGGAGCGGGAAAAGAGACTCGAACTCTCGACCCCAACCTTGGCAAGGTTATGCTCTACCAACTGAGCTATTCCCGCATGCCGTGTATAATACAGCATGTAAAAATGTGGTCAATCGTTTTGTGAAAAAACTTGTATCAATTGCATAAAATAAAACCATTTTTCTAAAAATGGGTTGTTTTATCAGCAAAGTTGATAGCTGTAAGAAAAATTTGAGCTGGAAAATGATGAATGATTCTGGAACGACAGGCAAAAGATTGAATCAGAACACGTTATACTGAAGCGAGAACTAGAGCCTTTGGGAGTATTATTTTGAATTTAGAACAGCAATTAATTCAACGATTACAAAGTTTGTCACCAAGCCATTTAGAAGTGGTGAATGAGTCATCTGGTCATGGTGGTTATTTCCCAGGTAAAGAGTCACATTTTAAAGTGGTTGTGGTGAGTGATGCTTTTGAAGGATTACGTTTGGTACAGCGTCATCAAAAAATTTATGCTGCCGCAGGCGACTTACTCAGTCCTGGAGCGATTCATGCTTTAGCGATTCATGCTTTTGTTGCTTCGGAATGGCAAGGTCAAGCGACTGCTAGCCCTGAATGTGCGCATGCACCCAAATCTAAATAAGGAATATTGAAAAATGGACATGCAGCTGACGGTTAAAATTGTGCATATGATCAGTGTGACCTTACTGATTGGTGTGGTTATTGCGCGCGCTTTTACTTTATTTGTAGGCGTTCAGGGCAATCAACCGAATCCTGTAGCACGTAAACTTTTTGTGGCATTACAACATCTTTCAATGACTTTAATTGTTTTGACGGGTCTGACCTCTTTAGTTATTAAAAACTTTGAGGTGCAATCATGGTTTTATGCCAAAGTCGTATTATTTCTGGTCTTATTTTCATCTTTAATCAAAGCTTATAAAAAAGATGATCATATTTTATTGCTACAACGTCGTGCAGGCTTAGCCATTGCTGTGGTGGCACTGATTGCGATAATCGGTTTGGTGATGCTAAAGCCTAATTTCGGCTAATTGTTAGACATTATTATTTATGCAGCAATCGGTCTAGGTTAAACTGCAAACAATACATAAATATAAAGCATGGAGGTTATTAATGCGGACACGTGTGGTTTTTAATCAAAAAGGTGGGGTCGGTAAATCTAGTATTGCCGTGAATCTGGCAGCAATCAGTGCATATCAAGGTTTTAAGACCTTGTTAATTGATCTAGATCCACAAGCCAATTCTAGCCAATATTTATTGGGTGATGATGCAACGTATTCGGCGGATAAACCCGCTTTGGAGCCGAATATTGAAAATTATTTTGAAGAAATGCTAGGTACAACACAAAGTAAAGGACTTTTGAGCAACGCGATTGGTTCTATTTTAAAAAATCGTACCAAAGGTTTACAAAGTTATGTGCACTCATCTCCTTTTAAAAATTTAGATGTGATTCCTGCAAGCCCAACGTTGGGTGCGCTGGCCTATGCTTTAGAATCGAAACATAAAATTTATAAATTGCGTGATGCTTTACAGCAGTTGGAGGGAGAATATGAGCGTGTTTATATTGATACACCGCCAGCATTTAACTTTTTTACCCTATCAGCTTTAATTGCTTCGGATCGGGTATTGATTCCTTTTGATTGTGATGTTTTCTCAAAACGTGCTTTACAAACCTTGATTGAAAATGTCATCGAAACACAAGACGATCATAATGATCGCTTGGAAATTGAAGGTATTGTGGTGAATCAATTTCAAGCACAAGCAAAATTACCACGTGAAGTGGTACAGCAACTTAAAGATGAAGGTTTACCCGTTTTAGCCAGCATGTTGCCGCCGTCAATTTTGATGAAGGAATCTCATTTTAAAAATCAGCCTCTCATTCATTTGGCTACTGATCATAAATTGACGCAAGCCTATCAATCGTTGTTCAATGAAATTGAGCAAAATAAGATTTGAGATTTCCTATGAAAAAAATTTATGTCAGCCTATTCATGGCAAGTAGCGTTTTATTAGGTGCATGTGCGACCACAGTAAAGCCGACTTATATATCACCCACGCAGTATCAAGCTTTGAACTGCCAACAATTACAAAGTGAATATAACCGTATTCAGCAATATGTCGATAATGGTGTGCAACCCGCTAAGCGTACTGGCGTAGGTGTTGGTGTTGGATTAGGTGGGGGCTGGGGCAGTCGTGGCGGTTGGGGCATTGGTCCAAGTGTTTCAGTAAACATGGGGCAGTCTTCTAATACGAAAAATACTGAATTAGCACGTCTTTTAGGCGAGCAAGAAGCTGTGGTTCAAGCGGCAAAATTCAAAAATTGTCCCATTATTATTCGTAATAAAGCGCAATAATGGTCGTAAGGATCACTCTGTTGTTACTCTTTGAGAAACAGCAGAGTGATAAAATATTAGCAAAATGTTTCAAATATATATTTTAAATATCAATTACTTAATTGTTTTTAAAGTGATATTTAAACGCATGAAGTCATATTTTTTGATCGAAAGACTTGTCACTTTTTATGACTTTCATATAAGGTGTGTCACTGTTTAATGGTGATGTTAGGTCTGTATGATTGAGAGTTGGCTTTTTGTATTGGCAGTGATTGCGGTTCTGATGATTCCCGGTCCGACCAATGCATTACTTGCAAGCTCGGCACATCAAAAAGGGCTGGCAAAAACCAGCCTTTTTATTCCAGCAGAGCTATTGGGTTATTTTTATGCCATTAATTTGTGGGCATTATTTATCCATTTATGTAGTCCAACGTGGCCACATTTAATCAACTTATTACATTTACTCAGTGCGCTGTATGTTTTTTGGCTGGCTTTTCATTTATGGAAAACATCCCATTTGGAACAGCATAGTCAACGCTATCCATCTATTCGACCTCGCCAACTGTTCTTTTCGACCTTAAAAAATCCAAAAGCTTTATTGTTTGCTGCGGGCGTATTGCCGCCTGAAACTTGGCAGAATCCGAGCAATTTTATTTTAGTTTTTGCAGTCTTTGCTTTGGTACTTTTACCAACGGTGATGTTTTGGATGTCTTTTGGACGTGCGATTTTGGCAGATCAATCCAAGCAAAAAAAAGCCGATCTTTTATATAAAGGATCGGCCATGTTATTGCTGCTGTGTATGTTGCCCGTGGTGATGCGGTTTTTTTAACGCTTACACCTTTTATCACACGCGTATTTAATGGTGCTTTTTCAGTTTTTGACGAATGAAACCAATAATACCGGGAAGTACACTGAGAATAATAATGCCAAAAATAAGATGGGTAAAATTGTCTTTGACAATCGGCATATTGCCAAATAAATAGCCCAATGTAATAAATGAACCAACCCAGCAGATTGCACCAATCACATTAAAACTGAGAAAGAATTTGTAATTCATATTGCCTGCACCCGCCACAAATGGAGCGAAAGTGCGAGCGAAAGGAACAAAGCGTGCAAAAATAATGGTCTTGCCACCATGTTTCTCAAAGAATTTTTGCGTGTAATGTAAATGCTTTTTATTAATAAAACGTGATTCCATCTCAAATACACGTGGCCCGATAAGTTTACCAATATGATAATTCAGTGTGTCGCCGAGTACAGCCGCAATAAACAATAGCATCACCAAAACAAAGGGATCCATCACGCCCGTTGAAGCAGCTAGCGCACCTGCGGCAAACAATAAGCTATCACCTGGTAAAAATGGCATGACCACTAAACCCGTTTCTACAAAAATAATTAAGAAAAGAATGGCATAAATCCAGATGCCATAATTGGTGATAAATTCGAGTAAATGGTCATCAACATGTAATATAAAATCAATCAGTTCCATGGGGTCACAGACAGCGAAAATGTGTTGAAATCCTAGCAGTCTAAGGTATGAAAGTCAGTATAAAAACGTAAATAAATTCCAGTTTAATCATTCTATATTTGCAACGATGTATCTACAGATAGCAGCTTTATTCAGCAAAAAAAACAGCCTAGTATGAATCCATCATCACAAAAATATTGAATAGGTCATCTCATGTTAAATCCGAATGTTGTGCTAAAAAATTTGCTTCAAGGCCCACAGGCCGATGCTTTGATCAGTTTCATTGCGCGTGTTTTGATGGCTTATATTTTTATTATTGCAGGCTGGGGGAAAATCACGGCTTATAGTGCAACCGTTGGTTATATGGAGTCGATGGGTGTACCCGGCATTATGCTACCTTTAACCATTTTGGTTGAGTTTGGAGGTGGTCTGGCGTTGTTATTTGGTTTTCAAGCACGCTTTGCTGCATTGGGCTTAGCGATATTTAGTTTGATCACGGCTTTCCTTTTCCATAATGGTGCAGAAGATGGCATCAATTTTATGAAAAATATGGCCATGACGGGTGGGCTATTGTTCTTGATGTTACACGGTGCGGGTAAATTCAGCTTAGATCATCATATTGAAAAATAATAGATGGATTTTGAGCGTTATAAAGGGTGATTTTATCTAGATTCAATGGCCTTGAAATTACAAAAAGTCAGCGTACAGCCAGTGCAAATTTTGTTTAGATAAAATTTTAGCGCACTTTAGAATAGGAAAATAAATATGTATAAGATTTTGATGGTTATTCTATACACCAGTTCTATTTTTACAACGGTAAATACTTGGGCGGGTAAGGATGATCATATTGTTATTCAAGAAGCTGCAAGCAATCAGGTAAAAGTGGCAGAGGTTAAAAATTTAAAAGATGAAACTGCCGTCACTTTGACTGGTACTTTGGTGAAGCATTTAAAGCAAGAGCATTATGAGTTTAATGATGGCACAGGTTTAATTTTACTTGAAATAGATGATGATCTTTGGAAGTCGGCAGGTGTTCAGGTGGGTGACAAAATTATAGCGATTGGTGAAGTAGATAAACATCGTTATAAACCAACCGATATTGAAGTGGTTAAAATAGAAAAAGTGATGGATTGATTGGCATGGAGCACCCGAAAATGGGTGCTTTTTTAGTGCTGAAATATAATGCAATCAATTGAGCGTGCGCCTTGTATGAATGGTGTGCGTCTAGCAGATAAAAATGATAGAATGTCGCGCTTATATTCGTTTGCCTGCATAGTGGTTTATCCATGACTACCAATACCCAAATTACTGAAGATCGCATCCTGATTTTGGATTTCGGTTCTCAATATAGTCAGCTTATTGCACGTCGTGTACGTGAAGCTGGTGTTTATTCTGAAATGTATGCCTATGACATGTCTGAAGAAGACATTCGTGCGTTTAATCCGAACGGTATCATCTTGTCTGGTGGTCCTGAAAGTGTGCATGAAGAAGGTAGTCCACGTGCGCCAGAAGTTGTGTTCAACTTAGGTGTACCTGTATTAGGGATTTGCTATGGTTTACAAACCATGTCAGAGCAACTTGGCGGTAAAGTAGAGCCAGGTACAGTTCATGAGTTTGGTTATGCAGCAGTTGATGTTTTAGTGCGTGATCAGCTTCTTGGTGATTTAAACGATGCTGATTCTGAAAGTGGTGACAACAAACTCAATGTTTGGATGAGCCATGGCGATAAAGTTTCTGCGATCCCTGAAGGTTTCTCAGTCACTGCAAGCACGCCAAGCTGCCCATTTGCAGCAGTAAGCGATGAAAAACGTCGTTTCTACGGTGTACAGTTCCATCCAGAAGTGACCCATACTGCAAAAGGTGCTGAGTTACTGTCTAACTTTGTGCACAGCATTTGTGGATGTCGTAATCTGTGGAACTCTGAAAATATTATTGACCTCCGTGTTGAACAATTACGTCAACAAATTGGCGATCAAAAAGTGCTTTTAGGTCTTTCAGGTGGTGTTGACTCATCTGTAGTGGCGGCACTTTTACACCGTGCGATTGGTGATCAGCTGACTTGCGTATTTGTAGATAACGGTTTACTTCGTTTGAACGAAGGCGAGCAAGTGATGGACATGTTTGCAAAAAACATGGGTATCCGTGTGATTCGTGCCGATGCTGAAGAGCGTTTCTTAACTGCACTGAAAGGTGAAGTGGATCCTGAGAAAAAACGTAAAATCATTGGTCGTGAATTCATTGGCGTATTTGCTGAAGAAGCACGTAAGCTTGATGGCGTAAACTTCCTTGCACAAGGGACAATTTACCCTGACGTGATTGAATCTGCGGCAACTAAAAATGGTAAAGCACACGTGATTAAATCACACCATAACGTGGGTGGTTTGCCAGAAGATTTAGCCTTTGAATTGGTTGAACCAATTCGTGACTTGTTTAAAGATGAAGTCCGTCGTTTAGGTACGACTTTAGGTTTACCGTTTGAGATGCTATATCGTCATCCATTCCCAGGTCCAGGTTTGGGCGTGCGTATTTTGGGTGAAGTGAAAAAAGAATATGCTGACATTCTTCGTCTTGCTGATGATATTTTCATGCAAGAGCTTCGTGCCAGTGGTTGGTATGACAAAACTGCGCAAGCATTTGCTGTGTTCCAACCAGTTAAATCAGTTGGTGTTGTAGGTGATGGTCGTCGTTATGCATGGGTGATTGCGCTTCGTGCAGTTGAAACGGTTGACTTTATGACAGCACGTTTCGCACATCTTCCATATGATTTAGTTGACAAAATTTCGACTCGTATCATGAATGAAATTGTTGACGTTTCACGTGTTGTTTATGACGTGTCGTCTAAGCCACCTGCTACGATTGAGTGGGAATAATTTTCTAACGAAAATTATCTTTAAAAAAGAGCGCTTAGGCGCTCTTTTCTTTTTATACTGTTTGAAAATGGGGATTCAAATTTGAGTTTGTATGTATACACATTATGATCTAATGTTACCTTTGCTTCGTATTATGCAATCACATGATGTGACTTATAGTTTAAAAGAAGCCTATGAAGCGTTACTTCAAGAATTAAAATGTTCAGAAGAAGAACGAAATGAAACAATGGAAGATGGGCGAAATGTCATCTTTTATCGCTTACAATGGGCGAAAACTTACCTCAAAAAAGCAGGATTAATTGATTATTCTAAAAGGGCGCATTTTAATTTATCTAAGGTAGGGAGAGGTTTAGATTTAAAAGGGATTGAAAAAATAGATAAGAAATATTTATCTCGATTTGATAGTTTTAGTGAGTTTAGAAAAATAAATTCAAAAACTGAAAAAGCACAAAAAACTGAAAATATACAAAAAGATAGTGCGAACTCTGAGGAATTAACACCTCCTGAGATTATTTACCAGCAATCAAAAATATTAAGTAATGATCTGAAAGATGAGTTATTGAATTTAATTAAAAACAATTCGCCATCATTTTTTGAAAGATTAGTTGTCGATTTACTGGTTGCTATGGGTTATGGCGGTTCACATCAAGATGCAGCTCAAGCGATTGGTAAAACCAACGATGGTGGTATCGATGGTGTGATTAGTGAAGATCGTTTAGGTTTAGATAAAATCTATATTCAAGCTAAGCGCTGGGAAAATACTGTCGGACGTCCTGATATTCAACAATTCAAAGGTGCTTTGGCGGATCAAGTTGCGAAAAAAGGTGTTTTTATAACGACTTCAAGTTTCAGTAAAGAAGCAATTGAATCTGCTAAAAAATCGGGAATTGTGTTCATTGATGGTGAGAAGCTCACATCACTGATGATTGAGTTTGGCTTAGGTGTTCAAATCGAACGTAGCTTCCATATCTACAAAATTGATCAGGATCGTTTTGACGAAGAAAATTTTTAGTTATTTATACGTATAAATGGCGACTTGATTACGCCCATTTTTCTTGGCTTCATAGAGTGCAATATCTGCATTTTTAATCAGTAAATTTAAATCGTTTTGTTGTGGTTGCAGTTGAGAGATACCAATGGACACGGTAAAGTTAAAAAAGAATTTATTTTGAACACAAATTTGATGGTTTTCAATTTTCTGGCATAAGCGATTGGCAATAATAATTGCTTCATCCAGTGTGGTATTGGGCAGTAATGCAATAAATTCCTCACCTCCAAAACGAGCGAGTACATCGGTATGGCGCATTTCTTGGCGAGAAATCTCGGCCAGTATACGAAGAACCTCATCCCCGACATCATGACCGTAGGTATCATTAATTTTTTTAAAAAAATCGATATCAAACATGAGTAAGCAGGCTAAATTATATTTTGGCCATTTCTGAATGGTTTTCTCAGCCATTTGCATAAATTGTCTACGATTATTGAGTTGGGTTAATTCATCGGTATGAGCGAGTTGACATAAAGCGTAATAATTCCAATCATTTAATAAAACGCGTAAAAAATTTCGTTTTGAATTTAAAGTATTATTCCAACTGATATACATGCTGAGTAATAAAACGGGGATATATGTTAATGAAAATAGAATGGTTTCTTGAAAACTGACTAAGTTAAATACCCCTGCAAAAATGACCGCACTAATGAGTAAAGAGGTAAATATGGAATATCGAAAGGAGACTTGTATACATAAATTTCCCAATAAAATAAAAATAACAGAAGCATAGATATAGGTATGAACGAGCGGACTCTGTGATAAATATAATAGTCCTAACCAAATGACCGCGGCTATTGCGACATAAATAGGCAGTAAACTGTCTAAAATATTAATATTTTTACAGTAACGGAAGAAGAAGATATTGATGAATATTGCGCCTAGTACCAGACCGAGCCGTGAGATGGCAGAAATCATAACGATTTCAGGTAATAAGAACCAATCTACAAAAAAATAGATTAAAAATGTAAGTTGACCAATGTAATTAACGTATTTTAAAAATTGTCGTTGGTGTTTATTTTGATAGTTTAAGTAATATTGCTGAAATTGTACTGGAATACGCGTGATAGGAGCATCTAATGCCTGTTCTATTATTTTTCGATTTTCAGCACTACATACCTGCTCTGGTAAAATATAAGCAGTTTCATGGTTGAATTTTTTTTCTCTAGGTGTTTTAAAATGATGACTATTTTTATCATTTTTGTCACGAGAGCTTTTTTGATCTCTCCTAAACATTTAAATCAGCCCTGTATGGGGTGTACGTAAAGATCATATGCTGAAGAATAAATCTTGTATATAAGATAAATACTGAACGGTGAGTACAATTGTGACAATTTTTTTTATATGTATAAAGTTCATATGAATAAGAGATGAATATTCAATTGGATCAATCGGCAAAGGATTGCTCATCAAGAAAAGTTTCAAAAATGATATTGTCCTATACATAGTATTCAGCGTATTAAGTGACTTATAGGCTGAGTTTGTAAGAGTCTATATGATGATAAGAATAGATGAAGACATTAAAAGCACGGTTTAGTCCGTAAGACTTAGGATAAGAATATGACCAATAGCAACTATATAGAGCTTTCTAACTCAGACGATTGTGAAAAATACGTGAATCAATTTATTCAGGAGTTCCCTTTGCGTAGTGCAGAAATTGGGCAGGGAACCATCATTAAACGTGCATTGCCGAGTCGCCACAAACGCTTAATTGGTGCATGGTGCTTTTTAGATCATGCGGGTCCAGTCACTTTTCCTCAAGGGGATGGCCTCGATGTTGGTCCACATCCACATATGGGTTTACAAACCTTCACTTGGATGATTGAAGGCACCATGATGCATACTGATAGCTTAGGCACCAAACAATTGATTCGCCCGAAGCAGGTCAATTTGATGACCGCAGGTTATGGTATTTCGCATACTGAAGTTGCGCCAGAAACGGAAACCCATATGCATGCTGCTCAGCTTTGGATTGCATTGCCTGATGATAAAATAAATATGGCACCGCGTTTTGACCATTATCCAGAACTTCCCGTAGTCGAAAAAGATCAGGTCGAATTTACCGTTTTGGTCGGTGAATTTTTAAAAACCAAATCGCCTGTCGCGGTGCATACCGAATTACTCGGTGTCGATTTAACAGCAAAAGAATCGACCAGCACACGACTTCAACTCAATCCAAAATTTGAACATGGTTTTATGGCTTTGGATGGGACGGCTGTGGTCAATGGTCATGAATTGACTGAAGACAATATGGTGGTGTTAGAACCTGGTCTGGCTGAAATTGAAATTCAGTTGCATGCTGGTAGCCGTATTTTATTGTTAGGCGGTGAACCGTTTGAGTCACCGATATTGCTATGGTGGAATTTTGTTGGACGTACACAGGAAGAATTAAGCCTTGCTCGAGATCAATGGATTAATCAAGATCAACGCTTTGGTGATATTGCGGATTATCTAGGTCCAAGATTAGAAGCACCAGCATTTCCAGATAAAATGCGTGCATCGCGATAAAAACAAAATGGAGGATTCATGATTATGGCCATTATTGCAAATGCAGAAGTACGAACGCTTGCTGAACCTTGGTCGGGTGAGGTGAAAAGTGGCACACACCAATTTATCACCGATAAACCTGAGTCTTTTTGTGGACAAGATCAAGGGCCTGCACCTTATGATTTGATTTGTGCTGGCCTGATTTCTTGTACCATGATCACGCTACGCATGTACGCTAGCCATAAAGGGATCGAGTTGGGTGAGTTTTCGGTTGAAGCTGACTTTTATGCCAATAAAGAAGGCAAAGAATGGATTGAACGTCGTTTATCTTTTGCACAGCCGCTACCTGAGGCACTGAAGCAAAAAATTTTAGAGATGAGCAGTAAAACGCCTGTGACCAAAACCTTGTTGCGTAGTGTAGAGATAAAGACCGTACTTGTTGAATGACCCGATAGTTATGACATTTTGTGTAAAGCAGGGTGTCATTTTTTTAGAGCGATGCGTATAGTCAAAGCATAAAAATAGAGGTCAAAAAATGATTACATTACACCACTTAGATCAGTCACGTTCTTTTCGAATTTTATGGGCTTTAGAGGAATTGGAACTTGATTATCAAGTGCAGTTTTATCAGCGCTTACCGACTTTTGCTGCACCCCCTGAATTAAAATTGGTGCATCCTTTGGCTAAAGCACCGGTATTAACCGATGACGAGCAAACGATTGCGGAATCTGCGGTGATTTTACAGTATTTGCAAGAAAGCTATGATGTAAGGCAGCAGTTTAAACCGCAGCATAAAGCAGAGCAGCAGCAGTATCGTTATTGGCTGCATTATGCCGAAGGTTCGTTAATGCCTTTATTGGTGATGCAATTGGTGATGAATAATGTACCGAAACATGTGCCGTGGCTGATTAAGCCCATTGCAGAAAAAATAACAGTCGGGGTCAAGACTGGATTTATTCGCCCTCGTTTAAAAGATCATATTGAATATTTGGAAGATTATTTATCCAAGCATGAATATTTTGCGGGTACATTTTCTTTTGCGGATATTCAAATGTGGTTTCCATTAGAAGCGATTCAATCCAGAACAACGGGTTCTTATCCAAATATCAAGGCATACCTACAACGTATTGCACAACGCCCCGCGTTTCAACGTGCACGCGCTAAAGAACAAACTTTAGCTTAAATTAGATAACTTGTATAAATCAAAAAATGTTCAATATTTGATTTTTTAAAATCAGCACTGCCTCATTTGATGAATTCAATTTTTATGCCTTTGCGTAGGCATAATTTCTACTTTTGAAAGGTCAAAATGAGGATCCTCAAAATATATTTTGAGTCCGCAAGAAAAACCTTTTGTTTCCCATACACGACATCCTGAGCCAGTTTTAAGGCACTGCTTTAAAACGCAGCGCAAGGATGGGAAACGTGTGGCATCCATGCCATACTCATGAATCCAATACCTGTTAAAATTTGTTTTAAATTTTGGCTTTACGAACTACTCATTTTGATGAAAAAACGACTTGTAAAAGAAGTCTATTATTGATACCGAGTTTAAAAAAACAGGCACTATAAAGTATTTATATCGTTAGCTCATATGGTAGAGACGTTCTTTCGGGAACACCACCTTAAAGGTTGAACCCTGATTTTCTTTCGATTCAATTTCTAAGTGCGCGCCGTGTTGCATGAGCACATGCTTGACAATCGCCAGACCTAAACCCGTTCCCCCAGTTTGACGGCTACGTGCGCTATCGACACGATAGAAACGTTCGGTTAAACGGGGTAAATGTTTGGGGTCAATGCCAATGCCAGTATCTTCAACGGTAAAATACCCATGTACTCCGTCATCGTGCCAGCCCATGGTAATAGTGCCCCCTTTTGGGGTGTATTTAATAGCATTGGTAATAAGGTTGCTAAACGCACTGGCAAGTTCCATATCCGAACCAATCAGGTCGCAATGACTGTCAATTTCGAGGTTCAGTGTATGCCCATAATCAACATTATAGGCTTGCGCATCATCAAATAATTGGTTCATTAGACTAGGCATTTCAATAATCTGATTTTTGGCAATTTGTTTGTTGCTTTCTAAACGGGATAGCAGCAGTAAGTCATTGACCAAGGCATTCATGCGTTTGGTTTGTGCCTGCATTTGGTCAAAGGCACGTTTCCAGCGTGGGTTTAAATCTTCTTGATCGGTAAAGGTTTCAATATAACCACTCAGCACAGTCAGTGGCGTGCGTAATTCATGGGAAATATTATCGACAAAGTCTTTACGCATTTGTTCTAGGTTATGCATACGTGTCACGTCATAGGCGACCAATAAACGACTTTCCCCACCAAAACGGGTCATTTTAACTTGCACATAATGATCTTCAAAAGCTGAAGATTTCATTTTTAAACCGTCAGGTGCTTGGTCAATATGGTTAAAATATTCAATAAAATTAGGCTGACGTAGAATGGTTAAAATATTACGCCCACGGTCTAAAGGCTGAATCCCCAGCAATTTTTCCGCTGCTGGATTCCACCATTCAATTTGGTGTGCTTCGTCAATTAACACCACAGCTTCTGCTAATGCCACCAGTGAGGATTGCGCACGATCAATTAAGCCGACCATTTCTGCTTGTACAATACGTTCTTGGCGCTGTGCACGATAAACATTAAACAGCAGTGCACCCCAAATGCCATCTAAATTAGGCGGCACATCATAAGGACGATTGGAAATCCATTCATTGACCAAATACAATGAACGTAATTGCAGGACAAAAAAGATGCTAAAGGCGATAAAAATTAAAATCCAAAAATACCCAATCCCGATGCCAATGCAACTGGCAATCAGCAGGAGAAAGGCGAGTAGACGTAAATCTTGCTTCGCAAAAGTCCATAAGCTGCTGTAGCGAAATTTTTGATGTTCTCGTGTCAATTCTGGGACAGGGTACGGTTCATACATAAAACACAATTTACCTAAAAAACGGCTAACCTAAAGCGATATCCGCGCGGGTAGAAAAACGATAACCTGTGCCACGAACCGTTTGGACAAAGCGGTCTACAGCATATGGTTCGAGCACTTTGCGTAAACGTCGAATATGCACATCAATGGTACGGTCTTCAATATATACGTTACCACCCCAAACTTGATCCAGCAATTGAGCACGCGTATACGCACGTTCTGGGTGGGTCATAAAGAAGGCCAATAAACGATACTCGGTAGGGCCCATCTCTAAAATATTCTGACCAAAACTCACACGTTGGCTCACTGGATCAAGGATTAAACCATTGGCATCAATGGTTTTTTCGCCACTTAGAGCATTGGCACGACGTAACACGGCTTTAATGCGTGACACCAATTCTCGGGTAGAGAAAGGTTTGGTCATATAGTCATCTGCACCAGCATCGAGACCTTGAACTTTATGGTCTTCTTCACCGCGTGCGGTCAGCATAATCACTGGAATTTCGGTCAGTGTCTCGTCACGTTTTAAGCGGCGACACAAGTCAACGCCACTGATCCCACCCGGTAGCATCCAATCGAGTAAAATAAGTGCAGGACGTTGATCCACAATCATTTGGTGCGCTTGTTTCGCATCTTCTGCTTGTAAGCATTGAAAGCCTGCCATGTCTAAAGAGGTATGAATCATCTCTCGAATGGGAAGTTCGTCATCGACGATTAAAATATAGTCATCTTTCACAACGCAATATCCTATTTGATGTTAACGGTGAACCGTTTTGTATTTATGACAGGCTTATTACAAAGATTAATTATGACAGTATCATTGCAGAAAAGGGCACTCTGCCCATTTTAGCAAATAAATGTGACAATTTTTATCTGATAAAATCAAGATTTTAAAATAAATCAGTCATATAAATATAATAAATTCAGTGTATTGAGTGTTTTTTGATATGCTCATGATAAAGGATTTTCTTTTTTTAATATTTTTCCTTTTTCTGAAAAAGTATTCAGCAGTGATAAAAAAACGATACTACATGAGGATAAAACATCTTCCAGCGATTGTTTAAAGCCGCTGACCACCCAACGAATCGCAATTTGAGTCACATAACCATTTAGACCCGTAGCAACGAAGGAAATTTCACGTTCTGAGCGATCAATATGCGGCATCATCAGCATGACAAAGGCCTGAATCATTCGGTCAAAACGTAACATGGTTTCATGAATGGTGGCTTGATTATGTAGTTCTTGAACCAGCATGGCATCGATATAAATAATCCGTGCCATTCGTGGATTATCTCTTAATGTGGTGAGTAAAGCGGTTAAACCTGCTTCAATCATTTTTCGTGGATCGGTGGATGCCTGCATGATGGCTTGCATCACATTGTGTTGTAATTGATCAATTAAGGTTAAAAAGATGGTTTGAAAAAGTTCATCACTTTTCTTAAAAGATTCATAGAAATAACGCTCGGTAAGCTTGGCTTCATTGCAAATATCTTTGACCGTAACCGCAAAAAAACCATGTGTCCCATAAGCTTCAATGCCCGCTTCAATCAGTTTTTCACGACGTGCTTGTTTACGTTCAGTTAAAGATAAGCCTTTAAATTGACGTTCTTTGGTTTTGGACGTTTTCTTTTGTTTTTCTTGGAGATGGTCGTGTGGTTCAGTCATAAAAGTCGTGTGCCAAATGCAATCAAGGTTTGCCCTATGTTAACAATAATTTGTGCGTAGACCTATGCTGGAAATGGGTGGAGGGTCTTTATTCTGTTGTTGATCTAATATTATATTGACAATGAGTATTGTCAAAATTATATTGGGTGGATGAACTGTACATCATTGCAGTAAAAAAATAACCAATCTGTTTGGCTTGATGATGCAGAAAGAATTGAATAAGGATGAGTCATGAAAAATTTTAAAAATAAAGTTGCAGCAATTACAGGTGCAGGTTCGGGCATTGGGCAGCAATTGGCTGTTCTTTTGGCGAAACAAGGGTGTCATTTGTCATTGAGTGATGTCAATGCACAAGGTTTGGCACAAACCGTTGAATTGCTAGAAAAAAGTAATGTTCGTGTCACGACGCAAAAGTTAGATGTTGCCGACCGTGATGCCATGAAAGCTTGGGCTGCTGATACGGTACACAATCATGGTTCAGTCAACATGATTTTTAACAATGCGGGGGTCGCACTGGGTTCAACCGTTGAAGGGGCTTCTTATGAAGAACTGGAGTGGATTGTGAATATTAACTTTTGGGGCGTGGTCTATGGCACCAAAGAGTTTTTACCGCTGATCAAGAAATCGGGTGAAGGGCATGTGATTAATATTTCAAGTCTTTTTGGTTTAACGGCTCAACCGACGCAGTCTGCTTATAATGCGACTAAGTTTGCGGTGCGTGGTTTTACTGAATCATTACGTCAAGAACTGGATATTGAAAATTGTGGCGTGAGTGCGTTGTGCGTTCATCCGGGAGGCATTCGGACCAATATTGCCAATGCAGCAAAAATGAATGACAGCTTAAAAGCACTGGGGATGAATCCTGAAAAATCGGCAAAGACGTTCAATAAATTATTGCGTTGTCCACCTGAAGAAGCAGCGCGTCAAATTTTGGAGGCTGTACAAAAAGATAAGCGTCGTTTATTGATTGGTAACGATGCAAAAACCTTAGATTTAATTCAACGTGTTTTACCAACTGGTTATCAAAAAGTAACTGCAATGGCAACGACATGGAGTAAGCGTTTTAAATAAAAAAATCGCTTCGAAAACCCGCCAGAATGGCGGGTTTTTTTGTGTCTGAAATTTGAGTTTTTGGACTGCACTAAAAATCGGTTTTGATGTGGTTTTAGCATATCAATTGAAGTGGTAACAGAGGGGCTTAAAAACGGCGTTATAGCTAAAAATCAGCAATAAAAAGAAAAATAGCAGCTGAATTTAAATAAGCAAGTGTTGGAAAATCAACATCAATCGCGTATTAAAACCAACAGATCTGGTCAGGATTTTAACAATAAAATTAATTAAAACAAATACTTATTATGTTGGCACGCTTGTTGCTAAATAAGAATAACAGAACAATGAAAATTTGAGACTACCGATGAGCAATCTACACGATTTAAAAGTCAGAAAATTCCGCTCCACAGAGCTAAAAGTGCAGTCGGTTGACCCAGTGATCATGACTGATGTTAAGAGCAATCAATTTAGCCCAGTACACGAAGACGCTATTGCGCAATATTGTTGCTTTAAAACAGCCAGCAGCATGCTGTGACGAAAAATTGAAGCAACATCAGACCGCTTAATTTTCCCTCCAAAAATAAAATACCTCATCGCAATGCTGTATGGGGTTGGGGGAGCTTTGTATTTTTGGGATTATTTTTAAAGTGAAATAGAGAATGAAAAAACAGATTTTAACCACCGCAATAGGCTTAATTCTAACGACGACTTCGACTTTCAGCTTTGCACAAGAGGCCGATTTAGAGCAAGAATTGCAGGTGCTAAAGCAACACATACAAACGTTGCAAAAACGCTTAAATGCTGTGGAGTCAAAAGCTAAGTTAAGTATTCAATCGCCAACAGCAATTGGTCTGTCGGATGGGGTACAGGTCGGTGCGGCAGATCAAAGTGATATTACTCATGCTGAAGGCGAAGAAGGAACTGAATTGGCGGCAGAAGTGCTACCTGCCACGTCAGATGATATTGATGGGGTACGTAGTGATGTTGAAAACTATAAATATGATCAGTCTCGTCAGTATGAGCGCCAGACGGTAAAGTCGACACGTGATACGACGTTGTATGGAACAGTACAAGTACGTGCCAATGCGCAAGATAACCATAATGCGCCAAATACACCAAAATCAAGCTTTGATATTGGTACGGCACTGATTGGTGTGCGCGGTAATTTATTTCGCGATTATAACGAAGGTAAAAACTTAGATTACCAATTATCTTTTGGTTATAGCAAACGCAATGATGGCACCAATAACAGTAACTTTAATCTGCTCGATGGTTTCTTACGTTATCACGCATTTTCCACCAATGCAGGCTTAGAAACCCCCAAGTTGAACTTTACGCTTGGGCAACAGTTATTGCCTTTTGGTCTAGATGTGCAATCACCTGAGGATTTACGTCCCACAATTTCAACGGCTTCGGCATCAACCTACTTGGGTTTATTTACCCGTCAAAATGGTTTGATTGCACGAGGTGATTTAAAGCCATTTGTAGATTATGGGTCGAATTATCGTGCGCCATTATTTGAATATGCGCTTGGGGTCACCAATGGTAATGGAAGCAATAAGGCCGATGATAACAATGCAAAAGATTACATTGGGCGGGTGGCATTTACCTTGCCGGTGGACTATGCCAGTTGGTTGCGTGAGCTGAAGTTTGGCGCCTCTTATATTCAAGGTGAAGCCAAAATTTCAGGTGCGGGGATTAGCGATGAAAAAGCGAAACGTGATCGTTTAGGCTTCGATATTTATTATAACCATGCGCCCTTTGGCGTGACCTATGAATATCTGCAAGGGAAAACCGATTATATCGATACAACGAGTGCATCGGTCAAAGAAGCCAAAGCAGAAGGTCACACCTTTACTGCGTTCTATACCTTGGGTGATCAGTTTTATAACAGTATTAAGTCAAATGCCAAATTTGATGATTTTTGGCCCAAGTCTATTCAAGGTTATTACCGTTATGACCTGTTTAATCCCAATAAAAATCAAAAAGACTTTCTCGATGTCAGCAGTGGTCGAGTGGGTGAATATGACATTCATTCCTTGGGTTTGAACTTCTTTTTTGCGCAAACCACCAAGTTTCAATTACAGCTGAATCATTACATATACGACATCGAAACCACGACGCAAAAAGACACCAATGAGTTGCAAGGGCAACTGCAATACACATTTTAATTTCTACAATTTAATGACTTAAAGGAAAACAACCGATGCCAATTTTTTCTAAAAAAATAGCCGCAACATTTTTAGCACTCTCTGCACTTGGCTTAAGTTTGCAGATTCATGCAGCGAATCCAAAAGAAATTCGTATTTCTTTATCTGGTGCGGGAGAAGGAGGGAAACCCAAATTAGGCGGTTTTTCGATTGCGACAGCACAAGCTCGTGGTGTGCTTGAACAGGAATTTAAAAAAGATGGCATTCATGTGAAATGGCTCTTTTTCCCAGGTGCGGGTCCTGCGACCAATGAAGCTTTAGCCAATGGTAAAGTCGATTTTGCTTTTCAGGGTGATCTGCCTTCTTTGGTTGGGCGTTCAACAGGTTTAAAAACCAAAGTTCTCTTTTCAACTGGACGTTTTGGCCCTGTTTATGTGGCTGTTCCAGCCGATTCGAGTGCGAAGAGCTTCGCTGATCTGAAAGGTAAAAAATTCTCGATCTTTAAAGGCACCAATGGTCAGATCGTATTTAACCGCATTTTGGCAAAATATGGCTTAACGGAACGTGATTTACGTGTCATTAATCAGGATTCTTATTCTGCACGTACCGCCTTAGCAACAGGGGATATTGATGCCACGATTACTTCACCCTTCAGCCTTGTTTCACGTGGAGTCGCAAAAACACTACTTGAAATTAAAGATCCTAAAGTTGCTGCACTGACGCATTTTTGGGTCACCGAAAATTTTGAAAAACAATATCCTGAAGTGGTACAGCGTGTTGTGACTACCCTGATTCAGCAGGCCAAGTGGAGTTCTGAGGAAGCCAATCGTACCACCCAATATAAGCTGTGGGCACAAAGTGGGATTCCTTTAGTCGATTATCAGCGTACTTGGGATGGTTGGAACTTAAAAGATCGCAATACCCCATTACTAGATGAATTTCATCGTTCGCAAATTGACAGTGCGCTACAGATTGCCAAACAAGCCAAGCTGATTCGCCGTGATGTCGATACCAAAACGTGGTACGAACCTAAATATTTAAACAATGCACTTAAAGATTTGAATTTACAGAACTACTGGCGTTCATTTAATGCCAATGGTCAACCGAAGTAAGGACTGTAAATGATGCCTGTTGATCATAACCCTGCATTAGAACCTATCAGTCTGAAATTCGCTGGCAGTTTTATTGTGCTGACCATTTTAGCGGGATTGGGTGTAGGGGTGGCACGTGTGCTGACCTCGTTATATGCCGTGCATATTCAGGCGACAGAATTACAGTTGGGCTTAATTGCCGCAGCACAAAGCATAGGCTTGCTGTTTATGGCTTTGCCTGTGGGGGTGCTGGTACAGCGTTTTGGTTCATTAAAAATTTTTGCCTTGGGCAGTGTGTTGGGGGCAGGCTTCTATAGCCTGCAATCACTCTATACCAATGCTTGGTATTTACTGGTTTTGACCGCACTGGTGAGCTTTATTTTACCGATGCGTTTTGTCTCTATTCATACCGTTTTTTTAAGTCATTTAAAGCGCTTAGGGCCGACTAAGGCAGGTTGGTTCCGCGGTTCACATATGATGGGTTTTTTCTTAATTGCACCTGCACTGACTATTTTTTTGATTGAAAAAATGAATTATCACGGTGCTTTTTTTGCAGTGGCGGTGCTGTTTCTAATCGCCATGATTTTTGCTCCAACCTGCTTTGCCGAAAAAGAAAAATCGACGACTGCGCCACCCAAATTTCAATTGAACGAAATTTTAGCGCCTTTAAGATTGGTGAAGCAGCATCCGCATTTACGTACGATTTGCAGCATGGAATTCATGAGCAACATCGCCAATAACTATTTTGGTTTCTTCATTGTGGTGATTGCGATTCAAAGCTTTCATTTACATGAATCATGGGCCGTGATGCTGCTTACCACACAAGGTTTAGTGTTTGTGGGGAGCTTATTTAGTTTAGGTGCTTTGGCTGAAACGATGGGGTATCACAAATTTTATGTGATTGGTTTAGCCCTGATTAGTTTTGCCTTATTGAGTTTAAGTCTCGCAACTCAGTCATTTTGGTTATGGCCTGCAAGCGTGTCGCTCGGTTTAGGTTTGGGCATGTTGCACATTGCCAACTTTATGTCTTTTGCCAAAGTTGGGGAGCAAACCTCGATGAGTAAAATTTCACCTTTATTGGCGATGGTGGGTCCAGCGGGTGGCTTATTGGGCGGTTTGGTTGGCGCAGCATTGGGTCAGCATATTGGCTTACAAGCGATCTTTGCGCCGATAGGCATCGTATTTTTAGTTTTAACCATTTTCGTTTTTCGTAATCTGAGTTTTCAACAATTTTTACAAGAAGATTCTTCAATCACACCATTACAGAGGCAAGAGCCATGAGCCTAACTCAAGCAGAGGCGCAATCGGTCACTTGGCAAAGCGACCGTCGTGCTTTAGACAAAATAAAACCTTATTTCTCTCACGGATTACAACTGATCTGTGGACTCGCTTTGCCGGTTCTGATGCTCTGTTTGTGGTCTATGGCAACCCAGCAACACTGGTTACCTGAACAAATTTTACCTGCACCACAATTGGTGTGGAGTACCACTGTTGAGCTATGGCAGTCGGGGGAGTTGCAATTCCATTTTGCTGTCAGTGCAAGCCGAATTTTTTGGAGTGTGCTGATTGGCGCGAGTGTCGGCTTATTTTTGGGCACATGGTTGGCAGTGGCAAAACGTAGCCGTGATTATGTTTTTCCCAGCATCAATTTAATTGCCCAGTTTCCCATTGTGGGGTGGATTCCTTTATTGATGATTTTTTTAGGCATTGATGAAGCATTGAAAATTGCCGCGATTTCACTGGCTGTATTTCCACCAGTACTGATTGCGACTTACAAGGGCATTGCCAATGTGCCAAACCATTTACTTGAAGTTGCAGAGGTCTATCAATTCAGCAAATGGCAAAAGCTACAACGCGTCATTGTACCAGCAGCATTGCCATCGATTATTAGCGGTTTACGGCAGGGCATTATGCAGGCATGGCTCGCATTGGTGTTTGTTGAATTATTGGCCAGCAGTGAAGGCATTGGTTATTTGATGGTTTGGGGCCGTCAGTTGCTGCAAATGGATATTATTTTTATGGCGATTGTGCTGATTGGTTTAACTGGTTATTTCCTCGATAGCGGTTTGGCGATTGCGGAAAAAGCAGCGCGTTTTTACGCCACACGAGTAGGAGCGAAAGCATGAGTACGATTCAAAAAACATCTGCCCAGCTCAACCTTTATGTGCTGTTGAAGAGCGTTTCGAAATCCTTGCTGATTCCTGTGCTTTTTATTGCTGTGTGGGCATTTTCTTCAGCATTTCATGGTTTAGATCCAAAGCTGATTCCCTCACCTTTGCAAGTGCTAGAAAAAGCTGGCTTGGTGATTCAGCAGGAAAATTTCTTGCTGAGCTTTGCTGAAAGCCTAACGCGCAATGTCATTGGTTTTGTTTTGGGCGCTTTGCTTGGTGTGCTGTTTGGGGTCTGGGTGGGTTTATCAAAAATGTCCAATTGGTTGTTTGCACCCAGTTTTCACATTTTACGTCAGGTGTCTTTATTTGCTTGGTTACCGCTAATTTCGACCTTTTTAGGCTATGACAACAGCGCCAAAATTTTATTTATTACGCTATCGGTTTTTTATCCTGTTGCATTACATACCTTGGAAGGGGTCAGCAGTATTTCTTATAAATATCGTGAAGTGGCTCAGGTTTACCAATTTCCCAGAAGCTATTCATTTCGCAAATTGATTTTACCGGGTGCCGCGGCACAGATTTTTGTCGGCTTACAACTGGGTTTAATTTTTGCTTGGTTAGCAACCATTGGTTCAGAATTTTTATTGGCGAGTTATGGCAATGGTCTAGGCAATATTGTGATTCAAGGTCGCCAAGCTTTTGATGTGCCGTTAATTATTTTTGGCATGCTGCTGATTGGCTTGGTCGGTGTTCTGTTAAATGCGACTTTGCTTTGGTTTGAATGCAAATTACTGCGTTGGCAGCAGCCCATATAAGGAGAAAAATAATGAAAATACGTCCTAAAATATGGCACAAAACCCTGCTGAGCCTGCTACTAGTTGGCAGTGTGATGGTGGGCTGTAGCACATCGCAAGTTGAGCAAAAGCATGCAGCTGAAGTCACAGAATTACGTTATCAAAGTTATCCAGGCTTAGTTTCATTGCCTGAATTGGCACAAGATTTGGGTTATCTCGGTGATATTCAACTGAACTATGTCGGTTCAGTACAAGGCGGGCCACAAGACTTACTAACGCTGGTTGCAGGTGATGTCGATATTGCCAGTGCCTTTAATGGGGCGGTGGTGAGGGTGATTGCAGCGGATTTAGATATTGTGCCTGTGGTGGCATCGTATGGCAGTAATGAAGCACAAAATGTCGGTTTTTATGTGCTTGAAGGCAGTAAAATTCGTACCGCACGTGATTTGATTGGTAAAAAAGTTGCTGTGAATACCTTTGGTGCGCATTACGATTTTGTTTTAAAAGACTATTTGGCACGTAATGGTCTGACGCAAAAAGAAATTAGTCAGGTGGAACTGATTATGCTACCGCCGATCAGTTCTGAGCAGGCTTTAAGGAATAAGCAGGTTGATGTTGCTGTACTGACCAATATTTTAGAAAAAATTGCCTTAAAGCATGGCGGGGTACGCCGTGTCTTTGCCGATACCGATTTATACGGTTCATTTACTGCTGGTAGTTATTCCATGCGTAAGGACTTTATTCAACAAAATCCGCAAGTCACAAAAACTTTTGTGACGGGTATTGCCAAAGCCCATGAATGGCTACAGGTCACGCCAATAGAAGAAATACGCGCTCGTTTCAGTCAGATTATTCGTTCACGTCAGCGTAATGAAAATCTTGCCTTAATGCCTTATTTTTCAAGTTATGGCATATCGGCAAAAGGGGGCCTGCAAAAAGCAGCAGACTTTAAACCTTGGATTGATTTGCTGGTGAAAGAGAAAAAATTAAAGCCACAACAACTTGATCCAAACACAATTTATAGCAATGCATTTAATTCATATGCAAGCCCACTCAATGAAAATTAAAAAGGACAATAACCATGACCAGTGCATTAAATTTAGACCATGTGCGTAAGGTATTTCCTGCGCAAAATCATCCGAATAGTAAACATTACAAACCTGAATTTGTTGCAGTTGAAAATGTCAGTTTAGATATTAAACAAGGCGAATTTGTGTCGATTGTGGGACCAAGTGGTTGCGGAAAATCGACGTTATTAGATTTAATTGCTGGTTTAACCAAGCCCTCCGCAGGGCAAATTCTACTCAGTGGCAAACAAATCACGCAGCCGGGTTTAGATCGTGGCATTGTCTTTCAACAATATGCGTTATATCCATGGTTGACAGCCTTAGAAAATATTGAATTTGGTTTAGCAGCCAAAGGGGTAGATAAAAAAACACGCCGTACCAAAGCACAGTACTACCTGCAACTGGTCGGGCTTTCAGGGTTTGAAAAACACTATCCGAATGAGCTTTCAGGGGGGATGAAACAGCGTGTAGCGATTGCCCGTAGCCTCGCTTATGAACCTGAAATTTTACTCATGGATGAACCTTTTGCCGCACTGGATGCACAGACCCGTGAAACCTTGCAAGAGGAGTTACTTAAAATATGGCAGGCTTCGCAAAAAACCATTGTATTTATTACCCACAGTATTGATGAAGCCATTTATTTAAGTCAGCGCGTGGCGATTATGACCTCAAGACCGGGGCGGATTAAAGAAATTATTGAAATTCCAGCGAGCTTACAAAGTAAAGGTGAAGACATTCGCTCCAGTACGGATTATGGGAAAATTCGCCACCATATTTGGTCATTGCTCAGTGAAGAAGTCATTAAAGCGCAAGCGCTCGAAAAAGATAAACAGCTTGCACATATATAAATCAATTTGAGGGTTATCCATATGTCATCGACTAAACAAGCCATTGGCTATAATGAAAGTTATCGCAGTTTGAAGCCCCATTTACCATTTACATGGGTCAATACTATTTTTAAACGCAGCATTGCAATTGTCTTGTTTTTACTGCTTTGGGAAAGCTTGCCACGTTTAGGCATAGTCAGTCCGGCATTTTTACCACCTCTATCTGTGGTTTTAGATACGGCATGGCAACTTTATCAAACTGGTCAGTTGGGCATCCACTTTTTTGCCAGTATTCAACGCTCACTGATTGGTTTTATTTTGGCTTTAGCCATCGCTATTCCCTTGGGGCTGGTGATTGGTTGGTACAAATTGGTCGCAGAAACACTCAATCCACTATTAGAACTGTTTCGTAATACCACCGCCTTGGCTTTAATGCCTTTGTTTATTTTGTTCTTGGGAATTGGTGAAGCATCCAAAATCAGTTTATTGGTTTATGCCTGCACATGGCCCATTTTACTGAACACCATTACTGGGGTACAAACGGTCGATCCTTTATTGATTAAATCTGCCCGTACTATGGGGCTAAAACCACATCAATTGTTTATCAAAGTGATTTTACCTGCATCCGTGCCCACGATTTTTGTCGGTATTCGTTTAGCAGGGGCAATCTCAATTTTAGCTTTGGTGGCGGTCGAAATGTTTGGTGCTAAAGCTGGCTTGGGGTACTTGATTATTTATTCACAATATAGCTTTGAAATTCCGCAAATGTTTGTGGGGATTTTAGTGATTACACTGGTCGGTTTAAGTTTTAATTATATTTTATTGGCTATCGAAAAATATTTTACGGCATGGAAAAAAATCCCAGTTGAATAATACTTTTACTTTTTACACTGATCATATTTTTAAATAAAAAACCAACTCAAAATAGAGTTGGTTTTTTATAAAATGAAGAGTGATTTTTTAATCATATTGATTTCGTTTTTATATAAAGTAAAATTTTAGATAAAATGATTGGATTGGTTTTTTTATAATAAAAAACATTCATTGATTTAAATATAAAAATGCTTTAATAATAAATTTATAGCAAGGCATATTTAAGTAAGCGAGTACGAATCACGTTGCGAGTCACCCCTAACATCCGTGCAGTATGCACTTGGTTATACTGGCAATATGTATAGGCGCTGCGAATAAACTGTTCTTCAATTAGCTCATTTATATTTAATTCAGTGAGCTGTTGTGAGGCTAAAAAGAGACGCTGAAAAGTCGCTTGTAGAAGTTGTTCGGCATCTTGAGTACTGTGAATACTTGCAGCAAAAGGCGGTGCATCTTCATTTTCAAGTGAGGATGAAATATGCCCACGGTAAGTTGTGTTGTTGAGCAAATTTGAAAAGCTAATATCCTCAGGTTCAATCACTCCATTTTGGCTGACTAAAACGGCATGATGAATGGTGTTTTCAAGTTCACGAATATTACCCGGCCAACGGTGTTGAATTAATTTTTTAACCGCCAAGGCACTGATACGCAAAGTGGTTGAATGCGGGTTGGTTTGATAGCGTTCGATAAAAAAATTTGCCAAAGGTAAAATATCATCACGGCGGTCAGCCAGTTTAGGAATCTGTAATAGCGCAACATAGAGGCGATAAAATAAATCTTCACGAAACTTACCATCGAGCACGGCTTGTTCCAGATCGACATTGGTGGCAGCGATAATACGTACATTAATTGGAATGGGTTTGAGTGAACCCACACGGACAATCTCACGCTCTTGTAAAATACGTAATAATTTGACCTGCATTGGCAGGGATAAATCACCAATTTCATCTAAAAATAAAGTGCCATGATGTGCAGCTTCAAACCAACCCACCCGACTGTGAATAGCCCCTGTAAATGCCCCTTTTTCATGTCCGAATAATTCACTTTCGGCCAAAGTTTCGGTTAATGCACCGCAATTCACTGCAATAAAAGGCCCTTTGGCACGGTTACTTAAGGCATGAATTTGACGTGCCACCAATTCTTTTCCTGTGCCCGTTTCTCCAATAATTAAAGCATTGGCTTCACTGGGTGCAATTTGCTGAATTCGATCCAGCAAAGCCTTGGATAACGGGTCTTCAAAAACGGTGGCGGTTGCCTTTTCTACACGTCGTGTAGGAAGAATATAAGGATGAGTAAGTATAGTCATGATTTTTATTGCGATATATTAAAATGCTCATCATCATGAAAGAATTAAATATAAAATATAAATAATAAATCAGTATTTGATTATCCATTTACCCTATAAAGTGAATATAGCAATATTTATATGGATAAAAGATAAATACAGCAACGATAACTAAATATTAAATCAAGATAAATAATCACCTTAAATTATTTTATATTAAGACAATTATAAACAACAGAGTAATTATAATGACTATCACATCCGTCAATGTTCGTAACCAATTTAAAGGCGTTATTCAGGAAGTTGTAGAAGGCAGCGTGGTTTCTGAAGTGAATGTAGAAACCAAAGCGGGGACGTTTACCTCGATTATCAGTACACGATCTGTTAAGGATCTAGATTTAAAAGTCGGTTCCGAGGTTGTTGTACTGATCAAGTCGACTGAAGTGTCTTTGGCTAAACTTTAAGCAGTCAAAAATTGCTTCCTCAATAAGGGAATTAGACGATGACCTATGATGCAGGTGCTGTGTCCATTCAGCAATTAAGCAAAAGTTATCCCACACAATATCATGAAGATCTCACCGTTTTAGAAGATATTAATCTCGAAATTAAATCGGGTGAATTTATTAGTATTGTGGGCAGTAGCGGTTGTGGTAAATCGACGTTATTACGTTTATTGGTGGGTTTAGAACATAAATATCAAGGGCAAATTTTAGTTGAAGGTCAGCAGGTTGCTGGCACCAGTTTGAATCGTGGCATTGTTTTTCAGGATCACCGCTTATTTCCGTGGTTAAGCGTGAAAGAAAATATTCGGATTGCATTACATCAGAGCAATTTAAGTCGTGCTGAAGAAGATGTATTGATTGATGAACATTTAGAATTGGTCAAATTGACCCAGTTTAAAGATGCTTATCCATCACAACTTTCTGGGGGGATGAATCAACGTGTAGCGATTGCCCGTAGTTTGGTCAATCGTCCACAGATTTTATTGCTCGATGAACCTTTTGGTGCTTTGGATGCCTTGACGCGGCAAAACCTGCAAGATGAGCTACAGCGCATCTGGCAGGTGGAAAAAATCACCATGATTATTGTCACGCATGATGTTGAAGAGGCGGTATTTTTGGGTGACCGAGTCGTGGTGATGCAGCCGCATCCGGGACGGATTAAACGTATTGTGGATGTGCCTGTCGCGCATCCACGGAAACGTGAAGATGTCCGTTTAACCAACATTAAAAATAATATCTTGCTTGATTTTAGCGACCCACTCAAAGACCAATTACTTGATTCAACACCAAAGCAATTCGCTGATTATCAGTTTGCATGGTAATACGGGGGACATAAAAAAGCCTGCAATCAATGCGGGCTTTTTTATTGGCGGGATTGCTCTAAAAAAGTCCCCCTTTGATCAGGAGGACTAGCAAAAACTATGATGCTTGGGCGGTATTCTGCTTTAAAATATATTGGTTTTCAGGTCGTTTTAGCCCCAGATTTTCACGTAAGGTCGTGCCTTCATATTCTGTGCGGAATAAACCACGGCGCTGTAATTCCGGCACAATAAACGCGACGAAGTCATTCAGACCTGCGGGCGTGGTCGGTGGCAAAATATTAAAACCATCAGCCGCTTCATTTTCAAACCATTGCTGTAGCTGATCGACCACTTGTTCGGCTGTACCAATTAAAGTCCAGTGACCGCGAGCAGAAGCAATATATTCATACAGTTGGCGAATGCTGAAGTGATGTTTATTGGCAATATCAATCATCATTTGCTGGCGACTAGAGAAATTGATGTCGGCATCTTCAAGTTTCGGAAAGGGTGCATCCAAATCATATTGATCTAAATTAATCCCTCCCGATAAACCTGACAATAAACTTAAACCTACTTTGGGATGAATTAAGCTATTGAGTAATTCATATTTCTCTTGTGCTTCTTGTTCAGTTTTTGCCACAAAAATCGAAACGCCGGGCATAATTTTTAAGTCATCGGCATGACGACCATATTTGCTTAGACGGCTTTTAACATCACGGTAAAATTCTTGTGCATCGGCTAAATTTTGTTGAGCGGTGAAAATAACTTCGGCATATTTCCCTGCAAGTTCACGGCCATCTTCAGACTGACCTGCTTGCACAATCACAGGGTAGCCTTGTGGTGGACGAGAGACATTCAATGCCCCTTGGACAGTAAAGTATTTGCCTTGATGTTCAGGTTCATGCAGTTTTTGCGAGTCAAAGAATTGCCCATTTTCTTTTTGATAGACAAAGGCATTATCTTCCCAAGAATCCCACAATTTTTGCGTCACTTCGATGAATTCATCGGCACGTTCATAGCGAATTTTAGGGCTGGGATGTTGTGCTAAACTAAAATTACGCGCGGTATCGGCAGAGGCTGTGGTCACCACATTCCAAGCCGCACGACCATGACTAATATGATCTAGCGATGCAAATTTACGTGCTAAAAGATAAGGTTCTTCATAAGTGGTTGAAGCCGTTGCAATAAAGCCAATATTTTGGGTTACAGTGGCAAGTGCGGCAAATAAAGTCACTGGTTCAAAACCAACACCTTTATCGCCTAAGCCCAATTCACCTTCTTGTGCAGAACCCCAACGCACCGATAAACCATCTGCTAGAAAATAGGCATCAAATAAACCTTTTTCAGCAGTTTTCGCCAGTTCAATGGCATAAGCTAGACTTAAGTGATCCTGCGGACGTGACTCTGGATGACGCCAACCTGCGGCATGTTGTGAGGTGGTTGGAATAAAGGCACCCAGTTTAATTTGACGTTTTGACATTGTTCTATCCTATTGATTGTATTTTTCTCAATAGTACATCTTTCAATATTTATGCCAAATATAAAAATGAATTAAAACAGTTACTTGAAACACATAAAGTTTTTATGTGTTTAAGAATAAACAGTAAAAATGGGCGATTGTTGAAAATCAAACAGCATAAAAAATACTGATGTTATCTCAAACATGATCTCAATCAGATTGATCTTGGCATTAAATCAACGCTTGAATGGTTTTTCTTTTCCAGACCAATTGATAATACAGACCTTGCAGAACACATAAGCAGACAAATGCCAAAGCATAGGCATACCAAATGCCTTGCAGCCCCCACCATTGACTAAATAAATAGGCACATGGCACTTCAATGGCAATAATAGCGAAAATGTTAATGATCATGGGCACAGTGACCGTGCCGCTGGCACGCATGATTGAGGCAAAAATCGAACTGGCACCAAAGAATAGAATGGACCACAACACGATAAACAATAACTGTTGCCCCAGTGCCACCACTTCAGGGTCAGTAATGAACAAGGCCATTAAATATTTGGAGAATAGATAAGCTAAAGTGACCAAAGTGCCCGTAACCAAAATATTCATACTCAGTGCGGTACGCGTTACTTGCGCGAGTAAATCCGATTTTCCTGCACCAATGGCTTGCGCTGCAAAAATTGAAGCAGCAATGGAAATAGACAGGGCAGGGAATTGAATATAATTCAACACCTGATTGACGGCACCATAAGCTGCTGTTGCGTTTGAACCATAATGATTGACTAAACCGACAATCACCAAACCTGCAACGGATGTCGTTACCATTTGGATGCCTGTTGGAATCCCCAAACGCAGCACGATTTTACTCAGTTCGGGATGATGGCGAATATGACTCAACAGCAGATGGTCTGGTTTGAGTGGGTGATCTTTTTTATTTAAGTACAGTACTAAAAAGATCAGTACGGCAAAATAGCCGACAATGGTGGCAATTGCAGGGGCAATAATGCCCATTTTTGGAAAGCCAAAATAACCCGCAATCAGCACAGGGGTAATCAATAAACCAATTAAAATGGTCATCCCTGAAACAATCAGCGGTGTGGTGCTGTCACCAACACCGCGTAAAATAGAAGTATAAATAATATAGAGAAACAGCAGTGGGCTTCCTGCCAGCATCCACTGTACATAGGGCAAGGACAGGTGCATCACATCTGGGTCTGTGCCTAAAGCCAGCAGAATATGTTTGGCAAACACCACACCTAATAACGCAATCACACTGCCGCCAATTAAAGTCATAAATAGCGTTGAACCAACGACACAGCGGACTTTTTCAATATTTTGTGCGCCCCAAGCTTGTCCGACCAAGACCGTTGCACCCGCGGAGAGTCCAATCACAAAAGCCATCAGGAAAAATAAAATGGGGAAGAATACCGCCACGGCAGCAATCGCATTGACGCCCATCATTTGTCCGACAAAAATGGTATTAATGGTGCCTGACAGGTTTTGCAGAATATTAGTCGCAATCAAGGGCATGAGAAAAATAAAAAATGTTTTCCATAAATTGTGTTGATTAACCATCGGCTGGTTTTTAGGCATTGAACGTCCTGTCAGTATATTTTTATCATTTTGCAGATTTAAACTTACACTACCTGAGTTGGTTAAAAAAAGCCTTAGCTTTTAGGTAACTAAGGCACAAATTTATCCAGTAATAATAGCTTTAAACTGCCGATAAAATGGCAGCGGCATGTTCGAGTGTTTCATCTTTTTTCGCAAAACAAAAACGGATTAAACGTAAATTTTCGGGCGCTTGTTGATAAAAAACCGAAATCGGAATGGCGACAATGCCATGCTGTTCGGCCAAAAAGGTACACATCTCCACATCATTTAAATCGGGGCGAATCGCACTGTAATCTAAATTCTGAAAATAGGTGCCTTGCGAGGGGGTAAATTGAAAGCGTGAATTTTTCAATCCTGAATTAAACAGATCGCGTTTTTGCTGATAAAAGCTCGCCAATTCTTCAATATGTTCGGGATGTTGCTGCATAAAAGTTGCCAATGCCATTTGTACTGGTGTGACAGCGCAGAAACTGGCAAATTGATAAACCTGTCGAAACATTTTCGTCAGTTCAGGGGCAGCAATGCAATACCCCGTTTTCCATCCCGTGACATGGAAGGTTTTTCCAAATGAACCGACCACAATACTGCGATCACGCAATTCAGCAAAAGACAGCGCTGAATAGTGTTTTTGATCATCGTAAATCAGATGTTCATAGACTTCATCGGACAGCAGCACAATGTTTTTATCCCCCATTAATTCAATTAAATTTAGCCAGTCTTGATGTGACCAAATTGCACCTGTTGGGTTGTGCGGAGTATTGACAATGATCATTCGGGTTTTGTCATTGATCGCATCTTTGACTTGATTCCAGTCCACCGAAAAATTTGCTGGCGTTAAAGCAATATGGACGGCTTTACCGCCGACCAGTTGCACACTTGGTGCATAACTGTCATAGCTGGGGTCAAAAATAATCACTTCATCATCGGTAGAGATGAGTGCTTGAATAGCGGAAAAAATGGCAATGGTTGCCCCAGAGCTAATGGTAATTTCAGTCAAAGGATCAATGATAAGTTGATCGCGCTTTAAAAACTGCTGTGCCAATTGTTCACGCAGTGCAATCAGCCCATCGCCCGAAGCATATTGATTAAATCCATCCAAAGTGGCTTGGCTGAGGGCTTCAAGTAGTGCAGGCGGAGCAGCAAAGTCTGGAAAGCCTTGCGATAGGTTTAAAGCATTTAAGCGCTGTGCCATGGCGGTCATCACGCTAAAAATCGTGACCCCTTGTGCAGGTAGTTTGGAATGGAGCTGAAGCATGACCCGAACTCTTTTAATGTATTTTGATCATTTTTGAGTGTACCAGTAACCTCGTAATAGAAAAATAAACCTGAAAATTTAATCGCTTAATTTTAAAATTGACGCATAAATTTAACCGAATTTCTTTTTTGGCTAAAATTAATCAAAAATTAACTAGACTAAAAAAACAACATTTTCTAGAATGCAGCCACTAATTAAAATAATACCCTTACAACAATAAATTATGATGCTAAAAACAATCCATGCTGTTATGGAGGCTATGGGCTTAAGTTTGCAAAAGCGCGCCCTGCATATCCATTTTTCCAATGAATTACTCAATCCTCAAGTCTTGATTCAAAGAATTGAAGGCGATCATCGTATCAATCAGGGGCTTAAAGCTGAACTGATTTGCTTATCGAGTAATGCATATATTCCACTAAAACAATTTATTGGCGCCCAAGTGGCAGTCGATCAAGTCACGGATTTAGGTGAACTGTACCGAATCACAGGCATCATTACGGGGGCGAGCCAAGGGCAAAGTGATGGTGCATTAACTTTATACAAATTGACCCTTGAAGATGCCACCACACTTTGGCACAAACGCCGTAATAGTCGCGTGTTTATGAACAAAACTGTGCCTGAGATTAGTGAAATCTTATTTAAAGAATGGCAAAGTAAGAGTGCATTATTTGCAGCAAGCCTAAGTTTAAATGCGCAGGGCTTAAGCCAAGAATATGACGTGCGTCCTTTTGTCATGCAAGCCAATGAAACCGATTATGAGTTTTTAACACGACTCTGGCGCAGTGAAGGCATCAATTGGCTGGTTGATGAAGCTGAGCATATGGTGATGACTTCAGCGGCAGCGATTCAAGCACAAAAATTACGTTTAATTGATGATCATCAACAATATAGTGCTTTAAACCGAAGATGCATTCGTTTTCATCGCAGTCATGCCACAGAACGTTTAGATAGCATCACCAGTTTTACTGGACAACGTTATTTACAAGCAACGGCTATACAGACGCAGCGTTGGCAAGCCAATCGCCTATCTCAGGATCAAAGCAATAGTCTACTGACTCAGCATCAGCATAGTGATGTACAAGACAATGAAAGTTTAAGTTTGGAACAGGCTTGGAGCCTCAGTCCCGCATGGACAGCTGATTTAACAGGGGCAGATCAAAGCACGGTTTCAGGCAGTCAGCAATTAGATAAGCTTAGTCAAAAACTGTCGCAATATCAGAACTTACAATCCAAATATTTTACTGCCAAGAGTAGTGTACGTGATGCACAGGTCGGTTACTGGTTTGAATTGATTGATCATCCTGAAATTGATTCACATTCAGGTTCAGACAAAGAGTTTCTAATTTTAGGCAAAAATTTTTATCAGCAAAACAATTTGCCCAAAGATATTTTCCCACAATTCGATCATCTATTAAGTTTAAGTCATTGGCAGCATCAAGGGGATGAACGACAAGCCAATGAGCTGTATGTGGTACGTCGTACAATTGCCGTTGTGCCTGAATATCATCCTTTACAGCATCGTCCAGCAGCCTATCCACAACGTGCCAAAGTGGTTGGACCTGAAGGTGAAACGATTTATGTCGATGCTTGGGGACGGATTAAAGTTCGCTTTATGTTTACCCGTGCCGATGACCATGCACATGATGGCGGTGCGGGAAGCAATGACAATGATGCCGATTCTGCTTGGGTGGATGTGTTGACTCCTTGGGCAGGTGAAGGCTATGGGGCGAGATTTCATCCACGAATTGGTGAAATTGTAGTGATTGATTTCTTTGAAGGTGATGTTGATCGTCCCTTTGTGGTGGGGCGTATTCATGAAGCTGAACGACATCAGACCATGTTTGATAGCAAAGGACAGTTACCCGATACCAAAAAACTCAGTGGTATCCGTTCACAAGAGGTTAGTGGTTTGGGGTTTAACCAGCTGCGTTTTGATGATACGACGGGACAAATCAGTACCCAATTGCAGAGTAGTCATGGCGCGAGTCAGCTCAATTTGGGGCATTTAAGTCATCCTAAAACTGCCGAGACCAGTGTTGGTCGAGGAGAAGGCTTTGAACTCAGAACGGATCAGTACGGTGCTGTTCGAGCGGGTAAAGGGATGTTAATCAGCACCTATGCTCAGGAACAAGCCATTGCAGATCATTTAGATGCAGCACAAGCTCAGTCTTTACTCACCCAAGGTCATGAAAGCATGAAAATGCTGAGTGACATTGCCGTTAAACAGCAAACCGATGCACTCAATGTGATTGGTCGCTTACCGAAATTGATTCAATCTTTGGAACTCAAAAGTACCAGTCAAGCCTTGAATACCACACTTGATTTATTTAAACAGGGTGTCAGTCGTGATCCACTGAATGCTTTAAAAGATTGTGCTGGTTTTATTCAGGATATGGGGCAATTTGCTGAACATAGCAAAGGCGTGGTTGATGAATTTAATCATTTTTTTACCGATGCAAAAGAAGCAGTCGAAAATTTAAAAGACTTTATTGAAAATGTCGAAGAATATGGTTCTGACCTGATCAAAGGCAAACTTGCGAGTATAAGGGAGAATATTGAATCGAATCCTTTCGGCAGTTTACAAGAAGTGAGCAAAGTGTTGGCAAATGTTGATATCCAAGATTTTGACATGAGGAGTACGTGTGGCACGTTCAGTAAGGGCAACAAATTAGACATCACACCAAATAAGGCATTGAGTTCATTACAAGGCTTTATGGAGGGGTATACCCAAGGTTTAGAAAGCAGTCGTGATACTGAAAAACAACAACAAGGAAAATTGTTTAGACAAGCACTGATGTTATTGGCTTCACCGAATGGTATTGCTTTAACCACACCTGAAGACATTATTTTACAAGCGTCTCAGGATGTTGTGACGAGTGCACAAGGTTCAATTAACTTAAGTGCGCAGAAAAACATTGTGGCACATGCTCAAGAGAAGATTAGTTTATTTGCAGCACAAAAAGGAGTCAAAGCCTTTGCTGCGAAAGGCAAGGTCGAAATTCAAGCTCAGGATGATGCGATTGAAGTGATTGCACGTAAAGTTATAAAGCTGATTTCAACTGAAGAAAAAATTGAGATAACTAGCCCAAAAGAAATTGTACTGACTGCTGGTGGTTCTCAAATCAAAATTAATGCTCAGGGTATTTTTACCACGACGGGTGGAAAGTTTGAGAGTAAAGCGGGGCAGCATAGTTTTGTGGGGGGGCAGAAAGTAAAAGCAGAAATAGTTTCATTGTCAAGTATAAATAAAATAAAAGTATTTACCAATAAGTGGGATTTTTATGACTTATTCTATGAAACGGATTTCTCGAATGTGGGATATAAATTAATTAATAATCAAAATAATACTTATATTTCAGGGGTTTTAGATGAGCATGGCCGAACTCAGCGCATGAATACAATGACTAATGAACATCATGACATTTTGATTGGAACGGATGATGAATGGATGGTTTCAATAGATGATGACAGTGAGGATGATGATCTCGAATATAGCTGTAGTTGTGGGGCACATGCTGATCTTAAAAATGAGAGGGAGATATAATTATGGACTGCTTAGCAAATATTAAATTTTTAGATGCTCTTGATCAGCCAATTAATGCCTTAGCTCATCAACTGTGGGTTGGTTCATTACTTATATCTGATCATATCACTCTTGATAACGGGGAGTCTGTCTGGATTAAACGTCCAATAGGTACAATTATTGATGTAAAAATAAGAAATCTTGTATCGGCAGAATATAAATCTAAGGTAAAAATACAGCTGATAGGAGATAAGACCACATTCATTGTACGTAGTCCTAAAGTGTTACTGAAGGGGGTAAATTTATCTGCTAAAGATGTAGTGACAGGCACATATTTAAGATCAACGTATATTGTTGCTGAAGGTGATTATTTATCCCGAATAGCCAATGATAACGATACAACTACAATAGTACTCGTCACAATCAATAATTTAAAAAGTGAGACAGATATTCATCCAGGACAAGTACTAAAAATTCCTATTAAAAAGAATGAAATATCTACTTCACAGTCTGAAAATAAACCTAAAGTAAAAAAGTCTAGCCCGCAAGAAAAAATAAAGGTTATTGTTGTGCAGCAAAAAGATAATTTACCTTTAATTGCCAAACTTACAGACAATACTGTAGATGAAATTAAAAAACTTAATAATTTAGGTAGTGGTAAACTTATTCAAAATCAAAAATTAACAGTTTATGACCGTAAAGTTACGCGTATAGTGTCAGAGTCTCAAGTAGAGAATAAAAAGGAAGAAAATAAGCCAACAAGCCAACTAATGGTTAAGCAAGATGCATCTAAAAATAAAGAAGAAGCACCAGTAGCAAAGGTAGAATCTAGTACTACAGTACTTTTAAAAGTTTCCCAAAGAAATGAAAAATCAATAGCTAGATTACATCCTCAAGTAAGAGGGTTGATACGACGGTTTATTAATGATGTATACATAAAGCATCAGGTACAGCTCGTTATAGTTCAGGACTATCGTACATATGCACAACAAGATGCTTTATATGCAAAAGGTAGGACTACATCTGGGAGTATTGTAACAAATGCAAAAGGAGGGCAAAGTAATCATAACTTTGCTTTAGCTGTTGATGTTTTTCCATTGTGGAATGATGGCAAGTTGCATATGGATGCAAAGTCAGATAAGAAAAATATTGAGATTCTTAGAAAAATTTCGTCTGTAGGTAAAAGTATTGGACTTGAATGGGGAGGAGATTGGAAATCAATAGTTGATAATCCGCACTTCCAACTAAAAACTGGCAAAACGATGTCGCAATTAAGGGCGTTAACTGAAAGTGCAGGTGGAAATCCTTTAAAGGTAAAATATGATGTTGAATAAAATTTTTAGCAAAACTTATATCTTTCTATTCATATTTTTAGTCGCATGTAGTAGTTCTGCAAATCAGAATACTCAAAAAAATAAAATATTTGAGCTGGACTTAACTAATGAGCAAATAAGTGCAGAAGGAGGGGCAATTGAACTGCAAAAGAGTGGAAATAACTGCTCTCTTATACTTAATATTTATAATGAGTCTGGTCAGGAAAGTTACAATTTTCAATTTAAAGCAAATGATTTGATAAAGACATCTCATCTAACTTATAGATATAAGAATGGTTTATTAGTCACTGATGATGATTTAAAAGATCTCATTGCTGATGACAATACTGTTTCAAATGACAATGATATGGAGCTAGTTAGCAAAAAATATTTTATTGGAAATAAAAATAAGAGTATCGCTAAAAAGTTCAAACTTTTTAAGCAAAAAATCCCTAAATCTATTTTAATTAAAAATTGTAACTAAACTGAATCCTGCTTAAGTCAACGATTCAAGTTCATGAAATATTGATTTAAGCAGGATTTGGGTTATTCATTTCACCCCACCAACACTTCTTCTAATAATTCTTCACTTGGTGCAAAGTAATACGCTCCATCCATTGGGCTGACAAAATGAAGCAATCGGTCATGAATACCATCACCACTGGTTCCAAACATACGAAGTAACATGGCATCAATAATGTTTAAATCTTGGGTGTAAGCAATAAAAAATAAACCTTGATCACCTTTACCATCACCATAAGGCAGTGAATGACGAAGAATCTCCATTTCTTTTCCCTCAGCATCTTCAACTACTGTACGGGCCACATGAGAGTTTTCAGGTTTGATCTCATCATCAAGTTCGATAGACTCTAATTTAGTACGGCCAATCACCTGTTCTTGTGTATCAACTTTCAGCTGTTTCCATTTTTCTAAGTTATGTGCATAACGTTGCGCAAATACAAATGACCCATCAGAAAAAATACCCTGATCTTCACCCAGTAAAGCAACTTCAGCACGGTCATCTGGGAATTGAGGGTTTTCAGTACCATCAATAAAACCCGTCAAGTCACGACCATCAAAATTACGGAAGCAAACGCGTTCATCCAGTACATCAACCTTGTCCGTAATCCCTTCAAAAAAAGCTTGGCTCAGTGCAAAACAGATATCTGTACGCTGCGCTGCAATATGAATGAGCACATCGGCAGGTTTTACAGGCATTTCAAAAGAACCATGAATGGGGGCTAATGGTTTAAAACCTTCAGGTGCTTGTTGATAAATTTGTGCCCAAAGCTCAGGGCCAAAAGCAATGGCTGTTTTTATTTGTGCATGAGGATATTGCGTGATTAAACGATCACGTGTTGATAATAAATCTTCAAATTTTTCTTTTAATTCTTGAATGCTTAAGTCTTTTAAACGCAGAACAATAAATCGAGCATGATCTGAAGGTAAGGGCAAAATTACAGATTGGGCGGTCATTTATGGCTCCTAAAATTTTTATAAAATACGTGGCTAGCTTTTATTGTGCCTGATCATCAAGAGAGTGAATAGCCTAAAGTTCTATTTTAGTGGGTGGATATTTGCGCATTTAAAAGATGAAACATCATATAATCTGAAGGTCTTTTTCTTGCGCTGTTGAATATGTCTTACCAAGTTTGGCTGGCTTATATGTTGGCATGCTGGATGATTAGCATTTCACCTGGTGCAGGTGCAATTGCATCCATGTCGAGTGGTTTAAATTATGGATTTCGACGTGGTTATTGGAATGCTTTAGGTTTGCAATTGGCCTTATTGCTACAAATCGGCATTGTCGCGACTGGGGTTGGGGTATTATTTTCCACAAGCCCTTGGGCTTTTATGCTGGTGAAATGGTTTGGCGTTTTGTATTTGCTGTATTTGGCTTTTTTACAGTGGACAGCACCGACGCAATCTCTGGATATTCAAATAGAGCAACCGAATAAGTCTATTTCTCAATTGGTTTTGGCTGGTTTTTGGGTCAATTTAAGTAATCCAAAAGCGATTGTCTTTTTACTGGCGGTGTTACCGCAGTTTTTGGATTTGTCTAAACCGCAGTGGATTCAATACCTGATTATGGCTGTGACCATGATTACAATTGATCTGATTGTCATGGCTGGATATACCGGTTTAGCTGCGAAGGTGCTTAGATTATTAACTTCGCCAAAGCAACAAAAATATATGAATCGTACTTTTGCCGTGTTATTTAGCTGTGCGGCTTTGTTCTTAAGTATGCTGCATCAATAATTGAACTGTCTAAAACATCTGCTTTAAACAGAAAAGCATGCTCCACTGAGTCATCTGGAGAGAAGCATTCTTTTCTGTTACGGAAGGGGAACTAAAAAATAGGCTTTAAGCCATCTTCTTCATTTTCTGAAAAATAAAAATCCCCGTAAATAAAATAGCCATGGTGAGAACAATACTTAAACCAGTGGAAATATTTAAACCAGCACTTGACCATAAACCAACCGTCACCCCAATTTGCGCCATCACAAAGGCCCAAACCACCATCTGTTTCGGCGAGTGTGCCAGTAAACGTGCCGTTAAGGCGGGAATAACCAGCAGTGCACCCATCAATAATGAACCGACGGCACGTAAAGCCAATACAGTAAATAATGCCAACAGCAACATAAACACCAAGCGTTGCCATTGCGCATTTACCCCTTCGCTTACAGCAATATCAGGATCAATGGCAATTTGAATTTGCGCTTGCCAATTTTTATAGAGCACAGCTAAAGCAGCAATAATCACTAAGGCAAACATGGGCAAGTCTGACCATGAAATTTGTAGTAAATCGCCAAATAAGTAGCTGAGTAATTCAGGTCTCAAGCTTGGAATATGTTGAATAAACAATAAACCTGAGCAAAGTAGGGTAGCTGAACAGAGCGCAAGCAAAGCATCATTCGGGAGGCGAGGGTCATGGAGTACCCATAAAATAGCCACCAATAAAAAGGCTAAAAAAGTCACACCCAGCCAAAGCGGTAAACTTAAAGCCCCTGCAATGGCTACACCCAGTAAAGTTCCGTGCGCCATGGTGTCGGCAAAAAAAGACATGCGTCGCCATAACATTAAGCAACCCAGTGGCGCAGTGAGAAACACCAATAAAGTGCCCATTGTCCATGCAGGTAACAAGAGTTGTAACCATTCCATCATGGCTTAGGCTTCCGGTTCAGGGTGAATGTGTGGTCGTGAATCATGTTGACATGGAACGGCACTATCACCATGTCCACAATGGTCATGATGATGTTGATAGAACACACGATTGGTGCCAAAAATAGCTTGATATTCTGGGTGTTGTTGTACGTTTTCAGGTAAGCCGCTACAGCAAATATGCTTATTTAAACAGACCACCCGATGGGTTCCTTGCATCACCCATTGCAAATCATGTGAAACCATGAGTACAGCACAGCCATATTTTTGTGGCAGGCTACGCACATAATCATACAGTTCGGCTTCAGATTGAATATCCAAACCTTGCATCGGTTCATCAAGTACTAAAATGTGGGGTTGACGCAATAAAGCTCGTGCCAATAACACCCGTTGTCGCTCGCCACCAGAGAGTTGTTGCACTTTGGAATTCTGTAATTGAGTAATGCCAGTATCGCGAATAATTTCTGCTTTTTTTATCGCATCACATTTTTCTAAAGCCAATAAATCCTGTACGCGCAGCGGTAAGCTATGCGATGGATTAAACTTTTGTGGCACATAAGAAAATTTTAATTTTTGCTGGCTCAAAACTTTGCCTGAATTGGCTTTTACAATGCCTAACAGAACTTTGATTAAGGTCGATTTCCCTGCGCCATTGGGACCAATCAGCGTGACAATTTCTTGCTCATGTAGCGTAAAATCGACATTTTTTAAAATGTCGATTTCATCAATTCGCACACTGATTTTATCTAAGGCAATCAGCGTATTCGCTGTGACTATTTGTTGCGACACTGCTGACATATCCCAGAAATTTCAATAATACTGTGATGTGCAGTAAATTGATCAGATGCTGAAAGCTCATCTAGTTGTTTAAGTAAACCTTGTGCAGATGCTTCTTTAACATTTTTGCATTCTGTGCAAATTAAAAAAGCTGCTTGATGTCCTTCACGCGGATGGCAACACGGAATATACGCATTAATTGAAGTTAAACGGTGGATTAAACCTTTTTCTAATAAAAAGTCTAAAGTGCGATATACCGTGGGTGGGGCAGCAGGTCGGTCAGATTCACTTTTTATTTTTGCCAACAAGTCGTATGCACCCATTGGGCCTGTCGCATTTAAAATCAGTTCGAGGACTTCTTTACGTAAGGGCGTTAAGCGTGCACCAACAATTGCACAGAGGTTTTCTGCTTCAGCAAGACGTGTTTCGACATTATGATGGTCATGTACGCCATGTAATGCATTGTGATGTTCATGTGAACATAAGCTCATAGCAAAACCTCAAGAGCGAAATTGATAAAAACAAAATGACATGAAATCTTAACATGAAGCGCCAGCTGTTTCGATTAGACGTATGTATTTCTGCCTATTTGTTATATTATAACACCTAATGAATATTTGGTGATCCTCTTCATGTCCCGTTTTTTTGCATTTTGTACACTGGCTTTATTGAGCACCTTAGGCTGGTCACACAGTTTAGTGGTTTCAACGCATCCGATTTATTTGATTGCGCAAGAAATCACGCAAGGTATTGAAAAACCTGTACTGTTGTTGGAAAACCAAACTGGACACGATGTGACTTTAACACCTGCTCATCGCAAGGCAATTCAAGATGCCTCTTTGGTGATTTGGTTGGGTAAGGCCCATGAAGCACCGTTAGATAAGTTATTATCAGATAATCCTAAAGCGATTTCTATTTTAGGTTCAGATATTGTTCAAACGCTACCGCAGCGTAATACTCGTGGTGTTGCTTTAAACAATACTGTCGACACCCATGTTTGGCTTGATCCAAATAATGCGGTACGGATTGGTTTTTTTATTGCTGCATTGCGTTCACAACAAGTCCCTGAACAAAAAGAGGCGTATTGGGCGAATGCAAAACGTTTTGCCCAAGAAATGTTAATAACGGCACAACACTATAATAGCAACTCATCTTTGAAGACTTACTGGTCATATCATGATGCTTATCAATATTTAGAGCGCGCCTTAAATTTAAAATTTGCTGGAGCGTTGACGGATGATCCGCATGTTGCACCGACCCTTGCACAAATTAAATACCTAAATGACAGTCGTCCAAATCGAAATATGTGCCTCTTGGCAGAGGGACATGCCAGTAAAAATCAGTATCAGAAGCTAAATCCTATTACCTTTCAAGCGGTCGATGAAAGTATGAGCGGGGCAGGGGATTTTGTGCTGGCATGGAAAGCATTGGCTTCGAAAACCTCTAACTGTGTGCAAAATGCACGAAAGTAAGGTAAAAAATAAACAAAAAATGATTGTAGTAAAGCAGGCTGAACTTCGAAAAAAACACGACTAAGGTCGGGAAAAGATTGCATGTTCAGGGGTGTAACTCTATAATGCCTGCGATTAAAAACGATCATCAGCTAGACTTGTCAAGCATGAATGCTGTGAGTGAATAAATAATGAGCCGAACTAGTCGCATGGTTGACCGACGATTAGCGAAAGCTTTAGTCATTTTACAAGCAGGCATGATCCCTGTTTCAGCCTTGATAGCGTGGGTCTTGAAAGACTCAACTGCAGCTTTAAGCGCCGCACTTGGTGCGTTGGTTTGTTGGCTTGCCAGTTGTTATTTTTCTTGGCAATCGTTTCGAGCCGCAGGTGCGCGAGCCACAAAACAAGTTCTTTCGAACATGTATCGGGGGCTAATGGGCAAGTTTGCAATTGTGATTGTTGGTTTCATTTTAATTTTAAACACTGTTAAGCCGTTGTCAGCGGCGGCATTGTTTTGTGGTTTTATTCTCGTTCAAGCCATGTCGTGGGTCGCGCCATTTTGGGTGTCACGGCAACAAAAACGAGTATAGGCGCAACAAAAAATTGAAAAGTTTTTTAGGAGATGAACGAGATATCAAGCAGCACGCGATGTTCGTTCACTCTATTTAGTATTTGACATTGACCAGGTGTGATTTATGGCTGCTGAAGAACATGCCCTTACTTCGACCGAGTATATCAAGCATCACTTGACCAATTTGACCTATGGCAAAATGCCAGATGGTTCATGGAAGTTGGCTGAGACTGCTGATGAAGCTCAACAGATGGGGTTCACTGCTATTCATTTGGATTCAATGGGTTGGTCAATCACCCTTGGTGTGATTTTCTGTTTGTTGTTCTGGTGCGTAGCGAAAGCTGCTAACTCTGGTGTTCCGACCAAGTTCCAGTCTGCAATCGAAATGATTATCGAGTTTGTTGACTCAAGTGTCCGTGACACATTCCATGGCAAATCACGCTTAATTGCACCACTTGCACTGACCATTTTCGTGTGGATTTTCCTCATGAACGCAATGGACTTAATTCCTGTTGACTTTATCCCGTATACGGCTCAACTGATTGGTGCAAATGTATTTGGTATGGATCCTCACCACGTTTACTTTAAAATCGTTCCATCTACTGATCCAAACATTACCTTAGGTATGTCTTTGTCAGTTTTTGTTCTGATTTTGTTCTATAGTATTCGTGAAAAAGGAATCGGCGGTTTCGTCGGTGAATTGGCACTCAACCCATTTAACCCAAGTAACCCAGTTGCAAAAGCGTTGCTTATTCCAGTAAACCTTATTTTGGAATTAGTAACTTTCCTTGCACGTCCAGTTTCATTGGCTCTACGACTGTTCGGTAACATGTATGCAGGTGAGTTAATCTTCATCTTGATCGCATTATTACCGTTCTGGATCCAATGGGCGTTGTCTGTGCCTTGGGCGATTTTCCACATTCTTGTTATTACGCTACAAGCATTCATTTTCATGATGTTGACTATCGTATACTTGAGCATGGCAAGCGAAAAACATTAATGGTATTGCCTAACTATCACGAGATGGTTAGGTACAGTTTTTTAAACTTAATTAGGTGAAAACCTAACCTCTGAGGAATTTTTCATGGAACCAACTATTATTCCAGGTTTAGTTGCTATTGCTGCTGCAATCCTAATCGCTTTTGGTGCTTTAGGTACTGCAATTGGTTTTGGTCTTTTAGGTGGCCGCTTCCTTGAAGCTGTTGCTCGTCAACCAGAATTGGCTCCACAACTTCAAACTCGTATGTTCTTAATCGCAGGTCTTCTTGATGCTGTGCCTATGATCGGTGTTGGTATTGGCTTGTTCTTCATCTTTGCTAATCCATTTGTAGGTTAATCAGCTTAATTCCTAAATTAAACTATTGAGGAATAGCAATGAATATTAACCTCACATTGATTGGTCAAGCGATTTCATTTGCGATGTTTGTCGCATTTTGTATGAAATTTGTATGGCCACCACTAATCAATGCGATTAGTGAACGTCAGCGTCGTATTGCTGATGGCCTAAATGCTGCTGAAAAAGCAAAAGCTGACCTTGCAGATGCGCAAGCACAAGTGAAGCAAGAGCTAGACGCAGCAAAAGCACAAGCGGCTCAATTGATCGAACAAGCGAACCGTCGTGGCGCACAATTGATCGAAGAAGCGCGTACCCAAGCATCTGCTGAAGGTGAGCGTATTCGTCAACAGGCGAAAGAAACTGTTGATACTGAAATCAATGCTGCTCGCGAAGAATTGCGTCAACACGTGGCTGCTTTAGCAGTAACTGGCGCAGAAAAAATTCTAAACCAGCAAGTTGACGCAGAAGCTCACAATGCCATGCTAACTCAGCTGGCTGCTAAACTTTAAGCGAGGCGAAATATGGCTGAACTCTTGACGTTGGCACGCCCGTACGCCAAAGCAGCATTTGCTTTCGCTTCTGAGCAAGGTGCAACTGACAATTGGTCGAATGCGTTACAAGTGCTTAGTGCTGCGGTGCAAGACGAAGCATTTTCCGCTTATTTGAATCGCCCTGAGCTTACTCCTGCTGAGCAGGTGAGTATTTTTGCAAAAGTTTTAGGTGAAAACCAAACACAAGCAGTGTCAAACTTTTTGACGCTTCTTGCGGACAATGCGCGTTTAGCGTTGTTACCTGAAATTGAAGCAGAATACGAACTACTCAAATCACAGAATAACAATACTGTGGATGTTGTGATTGAATCAGCATTCCCAATGACTTCTGTACAGGAACAATTATTGACTCATGCGTTAGAGAAAAAGTTTAACGCTGCAGTAAATGTTTCTGTTGAAGTTAACCCAGCGTTAATCGCGGGTGTTGTTATTCGTGCAGGCGACCAAGTGATAGATGACTCTGCGCTTAACAAGCTTGAAAAAATGCGGACTCGTCTTCTTGCATAACTGCTCGAAGAAGACTGAACTAATAAAAGATTGAGGTATAGCGCAATGCAACAACTGAATCCATCCGAGATCAGTGCGCTCATTAAACAGCGTATCGGCGATCTGGACACCAGCGCGACTGCTAAAAACGAAGGGACCATTGTTATGGTTTCCGACGGTATTGTGCGCATTCACGGTCTTGCTGATGCAATGTACGGTGAGATGATCGAATTCGACGGCGGCTTATACGGTATGGCACTGAACCTAGAACAGGATTCAGTGGGCGTCGTTGTTTTAGGTAACTACTTAAGCCTTCAAGAAGGTCAAAAAGCACGTTGCACAGGTCGTGTATTAGAAGTTCCGGTTGGTCCAGAACTTTTAGGCCGTGTAGTAGATGCTTTGGGTAACCCAATTGATGGTAAAGGCCCGATTGATGCAAAACTCACTGATGCTGTTGAAAAAGTAGCACCAGGTGTAATTTGGCGTCAATCAGTGGATCAACCTGTACAAACTGGTTATAAATCAGTAGATACAATGATCCCAGTCGGCCGTGGTCAACGTGAGTTGATCATTGGTGACCGTCAAACTGGTAAAACAGCAATGGCGATCGATGCGATCATCGCTCAGAAAAACTCTGGCATTAAATGTGTATACGTAGCTATTGGTCAAAAACAATCGACTATCGCTAACGTTGTACGCAAGCTAGAAGAAACTGGTGCTATGGCGTATACAACTGTTGTCGCTGCTGGTGCAGCCGATCCAGCAGCAATGCTGTATTTGGCTCCGTATTCTGGCTGTACAATGGGCGAATACTACCGTGACCGCGGTGAAGATGCGTTAATCATTTATGATGACTTGTCTAAACAAGCAGTTGCGTATCGTCAAATTTCATTGCTTTTACGTCGTCCACCAGGTCGTGAAGCGTATCCAGGGGACGTGTTCTATCTACATTCACGTCTACTTGAACGTGCTTCGCGTGTATCTGCTGACTACGTTGAGAAATTCACTAACGGTGAAGTTAAAGGCCAAACTGGTTCATTAACTGCATTGCCGATTATTGAAACTCAAGCGGGTGACGTATCTGCATTCGTACCGACTAACGTAATTTCGATTACGGATGGTCAGATCTTCTTAGAAACATCATTATTCAACGCGGGTATTCGTCCTGCTGTGAACGCGGGTATCTCTGTATCTCGTGTTGGTGGTTCTGCGCAAACGAAGATTATCAAAAAATTGTCTGGTGGTATCCGTACTGCTTTGGCGCAATACCGTGAATTGGCAGCATTTGCTCAGTTTGCTTCTGATCTTGATGAAGCAACACGTAAGCAACTTGAACATGGTCAACGTGTAACTGAATTAATGAAGCAAAAACAATATGCTCCATATTCAATCGCTGACCAAGCTGTTTCAATTTATGCATCTAACGAAGGTTATATGACTGATGTTGAAGTGAAGAAAATTGTAGACTTTGATGCTGCATTAATTTCTTACTTCCGTTCAGAAAATGCTGCGTTGATGCAAAAAATCGATGAGTCTGGTGATTACAACAAAGACATCGAAGCTGCAATTAAAGCAGGTATTGAAAGCTTTAAAGCGACTCAAACTTACTAATTTTAGCAGTTGCTAAAAGCTAGTTAAGTTTGGTTCACGGATCAACCTTCGGAGGCTTGAAAAAGCCTTCGAATACTAGGTTAAGCGTATGGCAAATTTAAAAGAAATTCGCGCCAAAGTAGCCAGTATCAAGAGCACGCAAAAGATTACTCGAGCGATGCAAATGGTGGCTGCTTCTAAAATGCGTCGTGCGCAAGAGCGCATGGCTCAAGGCCGTCCGTATGCCGAAAATATGCACCGTGTAATTGCTCATTTGGTACAAGCGAACCCTGAATACAAACACCGTTATATGGTTGAACGTCCTGTAAAGCGCGTTGGCTATATCATTGTTTCTTCAGATCGTGGTTTGGCAGGTGGCTTGAACATTAACTTGTTCAAGAAAGTTGTTAAACACGTACAGCAACAACAAGAGCAGTCAATTGAAGTTCAATTTGCTTTAATTGGTCAAAAAGCGGTTTCGTTTTTTAAAAACTACGGCGGTAAAGTGCTTGGTGCAACGACAAATGTCGGTGACACGCCAAGTCTTGAACAGTTATCTGGCTCTGTACAGGTGATGTTGGATGCATTTGATAAAGGCGAGTTAGATCGTATTTATCTTGTATCGAATGGCTTTGTGAATGCCATGACTCAAAATCAAAAGATTGAGCAACTCGTTCCTTTGGCTGCGGCTGAAGAAGGCGATAATCTGAACCGTTCATACGGTTGGGATTACTTATATGAGCCTGAAGCTGAAGAGCTTTTAAATGGCTTATTGGTTCGCTATATCGAGTCTGTGGTGTATCAAGGTGTGATTGAAAATATCGCATGTGAGCAATCTGCACGTATGGTCGCTATGAAAGCAGCGACGGATAATGCGGGTGACATCATTAAGAGCCTACAACTTATTTATAACAAGCTGCGTCAAGCCGCGATTACTCAGGAAATTTCTGAGATCGTTGGTGGTGCCGCTGCCGTTTAACATTATTTTGAATTGAGGAGACAGCAATGAATAGCGGTCGTATCATTCAGATCATCGGCGCGGTTATCGACGTCGAGTTTGAACGTAATAGCGTTCCTAAGATCTATGACGCTCTGCAAGTTGTTGGTACTGAAACTACTTTAGAAGTTCAGCAACAGCTTGGTGATGGCGTAGTTCGTACCATCGCAATGGGATCTACTGAAGGTCTTAAGCGCGGTTTAACCGTGACCAATACTGAAGCACCGATTTCTGTACCAGTAGGTACAGCATGTTTGGGTCGTATCATGGACGTTTTAGGACGCCCTATCGACGAAGCTGGTCCAGTTGCAACTGAAGTGCGTTTGCCGATTCACCGTCAACCACCTTCATATGCAGAACAAGCTGCTTCTACTGATCTTTTAGAAACTGGTATTAAAGTCATTGACTTACTTTGCCCGTTTGCGAAAGGTGGTAAAGTTGGTCTGTTCGGTGGTGCCGGTGTTGGTAAAACTGTAAACATGATGGAATTGATCAACAACATCGCGAAAGCTCACTCAGGTTTATCTGTGTTTGCTGGTGTTGGTGAGCGTACTCGTGAAGGTAATGACTTCTATCACGAAATGAAAGATTCTAACGTTCTAGACAAAGTAGCAATGGTCTACGGTCAGATGAATGAGCCACCGGGTAACCGTTTACGCGTAGCGTTGACTGGTTTGACCATGGCTGAATATTTCCGTGATGAGAAAGACGAAAACGGTAAAGGCCGTGACGTATTGTTGTTCGTTGACAACATTTACCGTTACACATTGGCTGGTACCGAAGTGTCTGCACTTCTAGGTCGTATGCCATCTGCAGTAGGTTATCAGCCTACACTTGCAGAGGAAATGGGTCTTCTTCAAGAGCGTATTACATCAACTAAGTCTGGTTCGATCACTTCGATCCAAGCGGTTTATGTACCTGCCGATGACTTAACAGATCCATCGCCTGCGACAACGTTTGCTCACTTAGACGCAACTGTTGTATTGAGCCGTGATATCGCGTCTTCTGGTATTTACCCAGCGATCGATCCACTAGATTCAACTTCACGTCAGCTAGATCCTTTAGTTGTTGGTGTTGAGCATTATGAAATTGCACGTTCTGTACAGAACATTTTGCAACGTTATAAAGAGCTTAAAGACATCATTGCAATTTTGGGTATGGACGAATTGGCTGAAGAAGATAAATTGGTTGTTTACCGTGCGCGTAAAATCCAACGTTTCTTCTCTCAACCATTCCACGTAGCTGAAGTATTTACTGGTGCTCCTGGTAAATTAGTATCTCTTAAAGAAACGATTCGTGGCTTTAAAGGTCTTCTAGCTGGTGAATACGACCACATTCCAGAACAAGCGTTCTATATGGTTGGTGGTATTGACGAAGTTATTGCTAAAGCAGAGAAACTTTAATTAGCGACTCTAATTTAGGAGATTCTCATGGCGACTATGCAATGTGATGTTGTAAGTGTAAAAGAGTCTTTGTACTCTGGCACTGTAACTATGCTAATTGCGAAAGGTGCTGGTGGTGAGTTGGGTATTATGCCTGGCCATGCTCCACTGGTAACTTTGCTTAAGCCGGGCGCGATTCGCGTTCTGCTAGAAAACGGTACAGAAGAGTTAATCTATGTATCTGGTGGTGTTCTAGAAGTTCAACCGCATGTTGTTACTGTTCTTGCAGATACTGCAGTTCGTGCTGACAGCTTAGATGAAGTAGCAATTCTTGAAGCGCGTAAAAACGCTGAAACATTGCTTGCGAATCAAAAAAGCGATTTGGACTCTGCTGCTGCATTGGCTGCTCTTGCAGAAACTGCTGCACAGTTGGAAACCATCCGCAAAATCAAAAACCGCGCTCAATAAGAGACGGTTCGAGATTGAAGAAGCCACCGAAAGGTGGCTTCTTTTATTATAAATAACATCTTTCTAAAAATTACTTATTTTACAACTTTATATATTTAACTTAAAAATAGGGCATCAAATGACCATTAAATTAATTTTTCCAGTGCTTGTCGCATCATTATTTGTTGGGTGTGCATCAGTACCTAAAGTAGATCAACAGCTGTCTCAAAATATGAAGGAATTAACAGCACCTCAAGAAGGCAAAGCTGGTCTATATGTTTATCGTTCTAATAATATTGTGGGTTCAGCATTAAAAAAAGATATTTGGGTTGATGGGGAGTGCTTGGGTGAAACGGCGAGAGGTGTATTTTTTTATAAAGAAGTAGCAGGAAATCAAAATCACACAGTTTCAACTGAATCAGAATTTTCTCCAAATCATTTGAAAATTGAGGCACAAAGCGGCAAAAATTATTTTATTCAGCAATATATTAAGCCCGGTGTTTTTGTGGGTGGTGCAGATTTAAAATTAGTAGATGATACTCAGGGTAAAAAAGCAATTACTGAGTACAGTCTAGCTTCATCTGGTCAATGTAGTAAAGCAACGATTCAACTTTAAAATTAATGTTGAATGGCAAGGGTATTTATGGGATTCAACCCATTAAGAAAAATGCCCTTGCTTTATCGTAAAGACTAAATTTTTTATCTGACAGACTTTTTTAGAATGCAGACAGATGCAAGAAAGAATAAAAAATTATATCTAAAGTTGAATTCGTTTAAGGCTTGCATTGAGTTAAGCTTTTAGGAAATTGTATAAAGATTATTAATGAATATCATCGAACACGAACCGCATTTTTGGGAACTGTACCAAGATTTTGAACAGTATTATTTGAGTATTGCTGTCGATATGAGTTCAGTGGTGTCATGTTGGGATTTGGTGCTCAATCAGGATGAAATTTTGGCTTATGAACATCGCGGTCGTGAAAGTATTGTAACCTTGGCAAAGTCTATGGTTACTTTAGCTTATCGGGGTGATTTTACCGAGATGGAATCCCGTTTAGCCAAACCTAATGAACGACAGGCTATGCAGTTGGCTTTTAAAGCTTGGCAGGACAGTCAAAAAAGTTAAACCATGTTTATGCAGTAAAAAAAGTTGAATACAACATTCACCATTACCCATCATTTTAGCCTTAAATATTTCATCAAAGCGTTCATTTCAACTGAATGGTTTTAGCTTTGATGAGTTGCAGGTACATTTATTTTAGACAAATAGCTTTCACTCTTCGGAAGCAATTTCGTAGTTAAGAGACAGTTTAAATTGGCGTTAAAATAATAATAAATCACTTCCAAGCCAACCGCTTGAGTACGCTACATATAATATGCACTTTGCTCGAGAGTTGGATGGGTACGATCAATGGTGATCTGCATTTTAAAGCTGGACAGACTTTAAAAATCATCACTTTAAATTGTAATGAAAACTGAGCCTACAAATGAACTGTAATAGGCATCTCAACCCATCGAATCCGCTACAAATTCGCCACTCTTGATTATTTATTATTCTATATAGTTAAAATAATGGTTCTTAAAAAAAGAACTTTCTCGGTATTTGGAATATGGAGAACATCACAATGGCGAATATGATGAAAGCAGCGGTAGTCACTGAATTTAATCAACCGCTACAAATACAAGAGGTCGAAATTCCTAAAATCAGTTCGGGTAAAGTGCTGGTGAAAATGATTGCAACAGGTGTTTGTCATACCGATCTACATGCGATGCATGGGGATTGGCCTGTGAAACCGACTTTACCTTTTATTCCGGGACATGAGGGTGTGGGTGAAGTTGTTGAGCTAGGTGAAGGAATTGAGCATTTAAAAGTTGGTGATATTGTGGGGGTTCCATGGCTTTATTCGGCCTGTGGTCATTGCGATCATTGTTATGCAGGCTGGGAAACGCTATGTAAGAAACAACAAAATTCAGGTTATTCGGTCAACGGAAGTTTTGCCGAATATTGCCTTGCAGATGGTGATTATGTCGGGCTGATTCCTGACGGTGTGGATCTACTGGAAATTGCACCGATTTTATGTGCTGGTGTTACGGTCTATAAAGGCTTAAAAATGACTGAAGCCAAAACTGGGGATTGGGTTGCCATTTCCGGAATTGGCGGTTTGGGTCATGTGGCGATTCAGTATGCCAAAACCATGGGCTTTAATGTGGTCGCGATTGATGTTGATGACAGTAAAATTGAGCTGGCCAAAAACTTGGGTGCCGATGTCGCCATTAACGCGCTTAAAGCTGATGTGAAAGAAGAAGTACTAAAAGCCACAGCTGGTGAGGGGTGTCATGGTGTGCTGGTGACCGCGGTATCGCCTAAAGCCTTTGAACAAGCTGTTGCGATTGTACGTCGTGGCGGCACTATGGTCTTGAATGGTTTGCCACCCGGAACATTCGACTTATCTATTTTTAATATGGTGCTTGAAGGGATTACAGTCCGTGGCTCAATTGTCGGAACACGTTTGGATTTGAAAGAAGCACTGGATATTGCGGCACGTGGGAAGGTCAAAGCACATATTCATGTCGAACCATTAGAAAATATTAATGATATTTTTCACCGCATGGAGCAGGGCAAAATTGATGGTCGTATTGTTATTGATATGAGACTTTAACAATCCATTCTACTCGACCAATTCAGTGTTAATGAATTGGTCTGAGTGACTTTGAATATTAGCTTTCTTGATCTTGCTTATCCTGTCCTTGTGGAATCATCATGCTTGCCAATTTGATCATTTCTGTTTGTATGCTGCCCATTTGTTGTTCAATTTTCTTGAAATCGAGCTGATTTAAATCGATATTGCCATTTAAAAATGGTGTAGCAAGGACTTGTTGATTGGCATGCAGAATATTTTGGCGAATTGAATCAATTTCTTGGCTTTTTAAGTTCAAGCTGGTCAGTGCCTGATTAAATCCAGTCAGTTGTTGTTGCAGGGTTTTGGCTGTCGCTTGTAGTTGCTGCTGATCTTTGTCATTGATTGCCGTTTGCAACTCATTTTGAGTTTGCTTGAGTTGGGCAACATAATCACCCGCTTTCAGTTGCATATCGGCAACATCACGAACCATATAAAACATATTACCGCTTTTTAAATCAGCTGTTGCTGTTGTTTCGGTGGGCTGGTTCATGGCAGTATCAGTCGATTGTGTTGTTCGAATGTCATCAGACTGAGGTTCAGAAGCCTGTTCACAACCACTCAATAAAATGCCTGCACTTAACATCACAAAAGGTAAAATTGCATTTTGGATGAATTTTTTCATAACTCAATTCATATTATTTCTAGATTAGAGTGAATATAAGACTGAAATATGGGTAAAAAACGGATTGTTGCAAAGCAATAACAAATTTACTTCATCACACTCAAAAAGAGTGCCAAAGCACTCTTTTCACCGAATGGTAGGTGTGTTTTAACCTTGAATGACTTTAATCACTTTATATGTCGCGGTGTTCATAAGCACATAATCACCATTCACTTTAATCCACTGCTGATTTTTAGTCGGTTTGCTTAGCTTTTTATATTTGCTGGCATCTATTTTAAAGCTGTTGCCGTGATATTGGGCTGGTACTTTGTGACCTTTCTGCCAATCGTGCGAAGGACGTTCTGTTTTTTTAATATGATGTTGAGCTAGGTGTTGCTGTGAATGATGCTCTTGTGGAGTAGCCATCACAGGGGCTGCAACTAAAGCAGTAGATAAGGATAAAATGATGGCTTTGATGAGAGTATTCATATTTTAAATTATCTTCATGGTGGTTTGTTTATCCTGTTATCTTATTTCTAAGCTATTGATAGACCATGAATAAAGTGTTGTTGAAGTATTAAAATAATGAACAAAGTATGAAGTGTTAAATTCTATTTTTATGTCATTCAGCTCTGTTGCACTTCGTCTGAGAATCTAAGTAATGAAAAACGTAAGCAGCTATAGCGTGTATAAATGCTTACGTTACTGTGATGAATTACTTAGCAAGTTCTGCGTTAACGGCATCTACGATACGTGCATCATCTGCGGTAATATCGGGCGCGAAACGTGCCACCACTTCACCCTTTTTATTGATTAGAAATTTTTCAAAATTCCATAGCACTTCTGGTGGTTCATTTGGAGTTAAACCATAATCCACCAAGTCTTTCCACCAAGGGCCTTCACCAATACGTTCTGGAATCGCTTGAGTTAAAGTTTGATAAAGCGGATGTTTATCTTCACCAGCGACTGAAATTTTAGAAAACAGTGGAAAAGCCACTTGATAATTCAATGAACAAAATTCTTGAATTTCTTCATCAGAACCAGGTTCTTGTGCTAAAAAATTATTGGCAGGGAAACCTAAAATTTCAAGTCCTTGCTCTTTTTTGTCTTGGTATAGTTTTTCTAAGCCTTCATATTGTGGTGTTAGACCACACTTCGATGCGGTATTTACAATCAACAGTACTTTACCTTGATATTGGTTGAGTGTGGTTTCATTGCCTTGAATGGTTTTGACTGGGATGTCATAAACAGAATGGCTCATTCGCTTGTCCTTAAATACTTGAGATTATTACTGCTTTGTTGTAACGGTTATTGGGTATATCGACAAGCATTTATTATGATTTGTGTATAAATATTTGTGTGATAAAAGAATAAGAAAACAACTTAATAGCGCTATTCTGCATGATCAGCTCGAGATTGTGGGCACAGTATAGGTGTTGTTTTAGCAATCTATGGATTTTTGCTCGACTGTTTTTAAATCGTTTTTAATATTGAGCCGCATAGGTTTAATTTCATTATTAAGCTTTATTCTATTTTTTAGATTTAAAAATAGCGCACTTATTCAATTAAATATGGCAATAAAAATCACATCTGGATCTTTATTTTGAAGAGGCTATTTTTGTTGCTCAGCTGCTGCAAGTTGTAAAAATGCTGATTGAAACTGGTAAAAAATTAAACATCACGTAATTGAGCAGGTGTTTGTTCTGTATAGCGTTTAAAGAACTCAATGAAACTGGAACTATGCTGATACCCCAGTTCATAGGCGAGTTTTTTTACTGTTTTACCTTGGCGAATTTGCGTAATGGCATATAAAATTTTAGCGCGATTGCGCCATTCCGATAAGCTTAGCTGTAATTCCTGTTGGCTTAAACGCAGCAAATGTCGTTCACTCATCGAGGCATTGTTGAGCAGTTGTTGTAAGCTTTTATGAAAGAGCGCAGGACTGGATAACTGTTGTAAAAGTGGCTTGAGTGAAACATGGTTACTCTGAGGTAAATAATGTTCATAGGCGGGAGCGGCCTTCAATTGATCGACTAATACCTGTAATAAATGGCGATAATCCGCTGTTGCACTTCCTTTTTGTTTTTGTTCTAAAATTTCATGTACCAGATGGCGAAGAAAAGGGCGAATACTTAAAGTTTTGGTGCAAGATGCAAAATCTCCACAGAGGGATGGGTGGATGCGAATGCAGACATAGTGCGTGATTTGTTCATCTAAAGCGATGGAGGTATGTGCTGTTTGCGGGGGCAGCCATAAACCATAATTTGGTGGTGACAGATAAATTTGTTCTTCAATTGCATATTCTAAAATACCATTCAGACTAAAATTAAAATCGCCCCATAGCGAACTATGCGGTGCCACAATTTCATCTTTCTGATAAAAAAAATCATCCACTTCTATATATTGTTCAATCGGCAGCAACATATCCATGTCCTCATTTTTGCTTTTTTTATCTATCTATATGTCCATTTCTTAGTGCGTAGACATTTGATTGAACGACAAAACAAAAAATATCGCGGTGTCTGTAGCGCGATATTGATGTCTGAAATTCGATATTCTAATTATTTCAGACTTCAGTGAAAATGAATACTGAGAATATGCATACATCGGGAGAAGACATGACGCAGCAAAACAAAACAGTCTGGTGGGCGTTGGCTTTACCGCTGTTGGCCGTTTTAATTTGGTCATTGAATATTACTGTGACACGTTATGTGGTGGACTATATTTCTCCCGTCAGTATTAGTTTTTATCGTTGGTTGGTGGCTTTTCTGGTTTTAACCCCTTTTATGTCGGCTAAAGTTTGGCGTGAACGTCAGTTGGTGGTGCAACATTGGAAACAGCTTGCGGTACTTGCTGCTTTTGGAATGGTGCTGTATCAAGGTTTGGGCTATACCGCAGCGCACTATACCACTGCGACCAATATGGGCATTATCAATGCTTTTATTCCAATCTTTACCATTTTTGTTTCTATGGTGATGCTGAAGGACATTCCTAACCGTTTTGCTGTGGTGGGAAGTCTTTTATCTTTTGCGGGCTTACTCTATGTGATGGCACAAGGAAATCTGCTCAATCTGGTGCAATCTGGGGGGCATCTAGGTGATGTCATGATGGTGCTTGCGGTATTCTTTTATGCTTTTTATGGCGTATTTTTGAAAAAATGGCAGTTGCAAATTCCATTGATGATTAGTCTGTATGTGCAGATTATTTTTGCATTGTTGTACCATCTGCCTTTTGTTTTATGGTTAGGACTAGATGCAATTAATCCACAAAATGTGGGGAGTGTGCTGTATGCCGGTATTTTTCCATCGCTGATTGCCCCTTTGGTTTGGATGTTGGCAGTGCAAATGATTGGCCCGAATCGAACCAGTATTTTTATGAACTTAATGCCGGTTTTTACCGCGATTATTGCTAATATCTGGTTAGCAGAAGCATGGACGGTTTATCACAGTATAGGTGGTGTGATCATTTTACTGGGCATTTTATTGGCACAAAAGAAAGATGGGGCAGTCAAAGTCGCAAAATTAAATGTGTAATGTAAGATTAGATTAAAAAACAACCAAACAAATTTATTTTTTTGACTGCTTTTTAATGGAATGAGAGTGTGAATAATCATTTTAAAATATTTTTTTTAACAAAAGTTTATTAAAAAATAGTGAGATAATTTAAATTGTTAAGAAAAAGTGATCAATCCACTCTCATATTCAAATTTTTTATAAGATGAATAATATATTTGTATAATAAAACAATTTATTACATAATACGCATATCGTAAATATTTAAGTTATTTTTGATAATTACTTAGCTTTTACCGCCAGATTGATAGACCCTCTGGATGTGTTTATGCACATCCTTTTTTATGCTCAACCATGTTATATGGTTGAGCTTTTTTTTATCTCAATTTTTGTCAACTCAGATATCATGCTCAAGCACGAATAATTTCACCTGTTTCAGCATCAATAATTCGGCTTGCTTCTTGGCTAAGCCCTAAATCACCATTCAAATAATGAATTTGATTTGAAAAATACTGGTTGGCCTGTTGTAGTGAAAGGGCTGGTTTTTCACCCGCAGGATTGGCACTGGTCGATACAATAAAACCATGAAATGCATTGCAGAGCGCCATGCATAAAGGATGGGTTGTGACGCGTACAGCCACTTTGGGATGGTTGCCTTTAATCCATGTTGGAATATTGTCACCCGCAGGCAATAACCATGTGGTTGCTCTTTCGGTGGGTGAACGGTGACTCCAAGAATCGATGACTTTTTGGCGCATTTCTGTACTGAGGTGTTCTAATAAATGTTCGACTTGTGTGATCTGTGCCGCCAATAAAATAACGCCTTTTTCAATTGGACGTTGTTTTAAGCGTAAAATTTCTAAAAAAGCGAGTTCATTAAAAGGATCACAGCCTAAGCCCCAAACGGCCTCTGTCGGGTATGCTAAAACATGTCCTTGTTTTAAACATTCAGCAGCTTCGGCAACAGAGGTGGTAATCATTAGATTTTATCTCGTCAAGTTTTTTAAAGGGCTATTGTGAACCTTATTTGCTGAGACGACAACGGAGATACAAACCTGCTTGCTGTATACATAAGCCCAGTAACTCTAATTCCATAAGTTGGCTGGTCAATGTGCCGATTTCTAATCGCAGTTTGGCAATCAGCTCATCTATATTTTGCCCAACCCAATCCAGTTGCTGATACAACGCTGCTAAGTGCGTAGGCAATTCGATTTGTACTTCAAGCTCAGGAATGCTTTTTGATTGTTCAATCTGTTGTTGATTTTGCCATTGTGTTGGCAGTGCTAAGTCTTCAAGCACTTGCTCAGGATGATCAACTAAAATCGCACCTTCACGAATGAGTTGGTGGCAGCCTTGATGGTGTTCACTATAAATATGTCCCGGAATAGCAAAAACCAATTTACCTTGTTCAGCCGCAAGTTTTGCGGTAATCAGTGAGCCACTTTTCAGTGCGGCTTCAGCGACGATTACGCCTAAACTTAAAGCACTGACAATTCGATTACGCCGTGGGAAATGATGTTGTAAAGGTGGGGTTCCGGGTAAAAACTCAGTAATGACTGTGCCTGAATGGGCAAGAATTTGTTGTCGTAATGCTTGATGCTGTGAGGGATAAGTCTGTTCTAAACCTGTGCCCATCACTGCAATGGTTTTATGATGCCTTAAAGCTCCCTGATGTGCCGCTTCATCAATGCCTTGCGCCAAGCCGCTGCTAATATAAAAGCCTTTTTCACTTAAATAATACGCAAAGTCATAGGCGACTTGTCGTCCATGAGCGCTGGGTTTTCGACTGCCGACAATGGCAATTTGGGGTTGTGATAGGGCTTGGGCATCACCTTGACCAAATAAAATAGGTGGTTTATCTGAATAAGGGCGCAGTTGGGGCGGGTAGGCTGGATGATCCAGTGTCAGAATAAAATCGCTATTTTTCTGAATGTCTTGTAATAGGGTTTGGAATTTTTGTTGCCCTATTGCGGTCTGAAATTCACTGAGGCGCTGTAAGTGACTTTTATGTAATGCGAGTGTCGACCATTGCGGGAAATTTTTAGGATCAATTGCGTTTTGAACACTGCCAAAGCGTTGTTCTAGTTTATAAAAACTCGATAGAGAATGTTGAACCAAATACCATAACGTAATCGTTTCAATTTGCGTTGCTGACAAATGATTCAACATAAAATGACCTTATATCAATTAGTCATCCATCAGCGGTGGTTGAATACCAGCGCCAACTTTAATCGGTAATTCACTATCAAGAACATAAGCATAGCTTAAATTATCAAAGCTTTTGAACACCATGACATTACCAATGCGTTGTCCAGGTAATTGAATACGTTCTTTGGTTTTTGGATCGGTGACCACTTCACCTTTTTGGTTAATGCTGAACACATGACCGACTTGAACACCTTGTAAGCTACCGCGATCAATCGTCACCACACTATTTTTTGCAGCAGTACCAATGGAGCCCATCACGCGAACCACTTGACCACCAGCGACAACATCTTCGGCATTGGTTGGATAGAATAATGTCGGTAACATTGGATCATATTCAGGCAGAACACGGTCACCACGACGAACTTCAGAATTATAAGTGTCAGTCAGTTCAAGGGTGGTAATGTCATTTTCACCGCGTATAGCAACGCCTGCGGCCACTTGAATGAGTTCAAGACCCGCATTAAATTTTTTGCCATTTGCACCAGTAAACATATACGGTTCGCCTTCACGGTAAACTGCATAACGTTGACCAATTTCGAGACCATTTCCGCGGGCATAAACAGTTTGCCCTTTTGCCGCAAGGACACGTTGGTCGGCGGTGCCTAAAATGTAAGGTGTAGATTGAATGGATTCAGGCGCAACAACACTGGTACGTTCTAACCAGTGTTGGATATATTCCAGTGGAATCACAGGAATGGCATTATTTAAAGATTCAATGCGAACTTGAGGTTGTAGCTTGGTGCCACCTGTATAGCGACGGATAATCCCTTCACAACCATCACCCTCATCTTTACCGATAATTGGGCGGCCATTATAGGTACACATCAATAAACGGTCACCGGGGAAAATCCAATGTGGGTTTTTTACGTGTTTATTGCTTGCCCAAATTTCAGGCCAACGCACAGGGTTTTTTAAAAAACGTTTTGAAATATCCCATAACGTATCGCCTTTTTTTACCACGTAGACCTGTGGTGCACCCGCTTTTAACGCAGGTGGATTGACATTGCGAGCAGGTGCCGCTTCAGCAACATTGACGACACCAACCCCAACACTTACACAAACAGCAAGTGCCAATAATTGTTTTTTAAACCCCAAGGCACTAAAAGTTGGCATGCCCTTAAAAACCTTTTTCATTATCATAATTCCTAAAATTATGTATGTAGTTGCGTTATAATAACGATATTACACACATTTTTTTGATGAAGCATTCCTTCATTTTGTTTTTTGATCAATGGCATAAGTGAGGACACCGTATGGCCTTATTACCTATTTTAAGTTTCCCGGATCCCCGTCTTCGCACCATTGCTAAACCAGTCGAAGAAGTCACTGATGAAATTCGTCAGCTTGCAGCAGATATGTTTGAAACCATGTATGAAGCTCCGGGCATTGGCTTGGCTGCGACACAAGTTGATCAACATATTCAGCTGATTGTCATGGATTTATCTGAACACAAAGATCAACCCATGGTGTTTATTAATCCGAAGGTTACGCCATTAACTGAAGAAACTCAGCCTTATGAAGAAGGCTGTCTATCTGTGCCTCAAATATACGATAAAGTTGAGCGTGCGTCACGCGTAAAAATTGAGGCCATTAACCTTGAAGGTCAATCATTTGAGGTAGAAGCAGACGAACTTCTCGCTGTTTGTATCCAACATGAAATGGATCACTTAAATGGTAAATTATTTGTCGATTATTTATCGCCATTAAAGCGTCAACGTGCACGTGAAAAAGTGGAAAAAGTGGTTCGTCAGCGCCAAAAAGACAAAGTCACAGTAAAGCGTTAAGTTACTGCTTTAAGAAAAAATATCTCAAACAAAGCCCAATTCTGATTGGGCTTTGTTATACTTGTGGCGCGAAAAATTGCAGGATTCACTTTTTGCTGTTACGTAGTGGGTTATTGCTATCTTGTATAGCCGTGTTTTTACAGATTGCTGTTTTTTTACAGCCCTTGTTACCGAAGCAGTATCAGATTGCTCCGGTCTGTGAAACCATTACGCGTGCATTATTGCTTCAGCCTGCGGCTTCTCATCAGTCCCATCATCAATCTTCCGATCATTCTCATCATACTGTTGATCAGGACAGTCAACTGCATAGCCAAGATGCAGGACATCATCACGATGCCAATCATCAATGTCAGTACTGTACGGTTTATGGCAATTTGGTTTTGCCACCTGAATTGAATGTCAAAGAAGTGTTAGATCGGATACAGATTCGTTTAGTTGCCTTTCAAAAAGCATTTTTACATGTTTATTTTGTTCTGCAACGCCTCTATTTACTCCCTCAAGGGCGAGCCCCACCACACTTTGCTTAAATCAAAACTTAATTTTTAGGGTCTTTAAGACGCTAGATCTTGTGCTGCTTTATTCGCAGCTCATATTTATGATTTAAGAGAGATGAAAATGGCTCAGCCAAAATTCTTTTTACAGCCTTTATCGGCTGCAATTTTTGTTGCGTGTTATTCAGGGGCAGCGTTTGCTGCGGAGCAAGTCCATGTAGCACAACGTTTAGCGCCAATCGTTGTGACAGCTCAGACTGCAAATGATGCCAATGGCCTGATTATTCGGGCCGATCCTAAACAGCCGATTCAACCGATTCCTGCCACCGATGGTGCAGATTATTTACAAAGTATTCCGGGCTTTAGTTCAATTAAAAATGGTGGAACCAATGGCGATGTCACATTTCGTGGCATGTTTGGTTCACGCATTAAAATCTTAACCGATGGTTCTGAAAGTCTAGGTGCATGTCCAGCACGTATGGATGCACCGACGTCTTATATTCAGCCCGAAAGTTATGATCAAATTTCTGTGGTTAAAGGCCCGCAAACCGTGCAATACGCCAATACAGGCTCAGCGGCAACGGTTATTTTTGAACGGAAAAAACCAGAACTCACTGCTGCAAAACCTTATCAAGGTCAAGCCAGTGTACTAATGGGTTCCTTTGGGCGACTAGATCAAAATGTGGAAACAACGCTCGGGGATGCAAAAAAATATATCCGTTTAAATGCCAATCGTTCAGAATCGAATAGTTATCAAGATGGCGATGGTAATAAAGTCCCTTCTGCTTGGGAGCGCTGGAATGCCGATGTTGCACTGGGGTGGACACCAGATGAAAATACATGGCTGGAGCTAACGGGTGGAAAGTCGGATGGTGAGGCTTTGTATGCAGGTCGTGATATGGATGGTTCGCGATTCGCACGTGAAAGTTTAGGACTGCGTTTTGAAAAGAAAAACCTGACCGATGTGATTCAGAAAGTCGAAGGGCAGGTGAACTATAGTTATAACGACCATGTCATGGATAACTTTAGATTAAGAACACCACCAATGACACACGACATGATGACGCATCAAATGGTATCCAATCCATCAGAAATGCAAGTCACCCGTCGTACTTTGAATACCCGTTTCGCCATGACCAGTGCGTGGGACAAACTGAATTTAATCACTGGAATTGACTCTCAGCAGAATCATCATGCAGGAAGTATGAAATCCTTGATGATGGACATGCCATTGACCACCAATATGAAATTCCAGTCCTATGGTGCATTTGGTGAACTCGGTTATCAATTCAGTGAATCTTCAAAACTGGTGACAGGTGCACGACTTGACCAAGTGAAAATTGATGCGCTGAAGCTCAATGATGAACGTTCAGAAACTTTACCGAGTGGTTTTATTCGTCTGGAAAATCAACATCCTGAACATGATGCCAAAAGCTATATTGGTTTAGGTTATGTTGAGCGTGTGCCTGATTATTGGGAGTTATTCAGTACTGCGCATGGTAATTCAGGCATGTCAAAACCTACGTTTAATGATTTGGATACTGAAAAAACCTTGCAGTTGGATTTGGGCTATCAACATCAACATGGTGCTTTTAATTCATGGGTTTCAGCTTATGCAGGTTTGATTAATGACTATATTTTAATGAGTTATCATAATCATCCGACTTCAGGTGGGCATGGTCATGGCTCAAGTTTCAGTGCAGGGGCGAAAAATGTCGATGCCACCATTGCAGGGGCGGAAGCAGGATTAGGCTATCAATTTAGTGATGCCATTCAGGTCGATGTGAGTGCCATGTATGCATGGGGTGAAAACACCGCAGACAACAAAGCATTACCGCAAATCGCGCCGTTAGAAGGACGCTTTAATCTGCGCTATGTTCAAGATAAATATACTTTGGGCATGTTGTGGCGTGTGGTGGCGAAACAAGATCGTATTAGCTTAAATCAAGGGAATATCGTGGGCTATGACATAAATGAGAGCAAAGCATTTAGCACACTGGCATTAAATGCTTCTTATAATTTAATGCAAGATGTTGATGTAGCCGTTGGCGTGGATAACATTTTAGATAAAACCTACACCGAACACTTAAATAAAGCGGGAAGTTCAGGTTTTGGTTTTGCCAGTAATGAACAATTCAACAATACCGGTCGTAATTATTGGGCACGAATCAGTATGAAATTTTAATATTTTATCTTTATAAATATGGAAAACCGCTGTTGAGAAATGGCGGTTTTCTTTTTTAGAGCTACCTAAATGCATATTTGAGTGATATTGAGCCTAAAGTTTGAAAAGAGTATCTGGGATATAAAACGGGGTTCTGATGATTAAACAGCCAATGTGATGCAGAATACAGCAAGATTGGTGTTAAATTTAAACGATAAATTTCAGATTAAACATATTAGTGTAAATTTAACAATAAAAAACAACATCTTATGTTTATTTGTTGCAAATATTGATGAGTGATCTAAAAAATTATAAAAACACTAAAAATAAATAAAGCTTATATATCAGTTATATATGTGTTTTGTGGTTTGAAAATCAAGCATGTAAAATGAAATATGCCAAATAAGGGTTGCATGGTTATTTTTTTGGCCTATAATGCGTATCCATCGGCGGTGATGTTAAATAAAACCTCTGATAAATCAATAAGTTGGTTGGATTGTTAAGATTTCGAATGAGATTTTAAGATTGGAATTAAGCTTGGGTTTGTCGGAAAAGAATTTAACAAAACCTATTGACTTTCTCTGGAAAGAGAGTAGTATAGCCGACCTAGCTTGTTGATGACGAATCAGCAAGAAGATCATTAAGAGATTATGAAGAACAACTTGTGTGGATTTTTACTGGTTGATTGATCGAAATTATTTTCATTGATTGATGGTAGAAATTACTCGAAGTTTATTTGAGAAATATTTGTCAGAAAATTGATGAGCCAAGATTGGCACCCTTTAAGGTGCTAAGCAATATTAAACTGAAGAGTTTGATCATGGCTCAGATTGAACGCTGGCGGCAGGCTTAACACATGCAAGTCGAGCGGAGATGAGGTGCTTGCACCTTATCTTAGCGGCGGACGGGTGAGTAATACTTAGGAATCTGCCTATTAGTGGGGGACAACATCTCGAAAGGGATGCTAATACCGCATACGCCCTACGGGGGAAAGCAGGGGATCACTTGTGACCTTGCGCTAATAGATGAGCCTAAGTCAGATTAGCTAGTTGGTGGGGTAAAGGCCTACCAAGGCGACGATCTGTAACGGGTCTGAGAGGATGATCCGTCACACTGGGACTGAGACACGGCCCAGACTCCTACGGGAGGCAGCAGTGGGGAATATTGGACAATGGGGGGAACCCTGATCCAGCCATGCCGCGTGTGTGAAGAAGGCCTTTTGGTTGTAAAGCACTTTAAGCGAGGAGGAGGCTCCCTAGACTAATACTCTAGGAGAGTGGACGTTACTCGCAGAATAAGCACCGGCTAACTCTGTGCCAGCAGCCGCGGTAATACAGAGGGTGCAAGCGTTAATCGGATTTACTGGGCGTAAAGGGTACGTAGGTGGTCTTTTAAGTCGGATGTGAAATCCCTGAGCTTAACTTAGGAATTGCATTCGATACTGAGAGACTAGAGTATGGGAGAGGATGGTAGAATTCCAGGTGTAGCGGTGAAATGCGTAGAGATCTGGAGGAATACCGATGGCGAAGGCAGCCATCTGGCCTAATACTGACACTGAGGTACGAAAGCATGGGGAGCAAACAGGATTAGATACCCTGGTAGTCCATGCCGTAAACGATGTCTACTAGCCGTTGGGGTCTTTGAGACTTTAGTGGCGCAGCTAACGCGATAAGTAGACCGCCTGGGGAGTACGGTCGCAAGACTAAAACTCAAATGAATTGACGGGGGCCCGCACAAGCGGTGGAGCATGTGGTTTAATTCGATGCAACGCGAAGAACCTTACCTGGTCTTGACATAGTAAGAACTTTCCAGAGATGGATTGGTGCCTTCGGGAGCTTACATACAGGTGCTGCATGGCTGTCGTCAGCTCGTGTCGTGAGATGTTGGGTTAAGTCCCGCAACGAGCGCAACCCTTTTCCTTATTTGCCAGCGGGTTAAGCCGGGAACTTTAAGGATACTGCCAGTGACAAACTGGAGGAAGGCGGGGACGACGTCAAGTCATCATGGCCCTTACGACCAGGGCTACACACGTGCTACAATGGTCGGTACAAAGGGTTGCTACCTAGCGATAGGATGCTAATCTCAAAAAGCCGATCGTAGTCCGGATTGGAGTCTGCAACTCGACTCCATGAAGTCGGAATCGCTAGTAATCGCGGATCAGAATGCCGCGGTGAATACGTTCCCGGGCCTTGTACACACCGCCCGTCACACCATGGGAATTTGTTGCACCAGAAGTAGGTAGTCTAACCGCAAGGAGGACGCTTACCACGGTGTGGCCGATGACTGGGGTGAAGTCGTAACAAGGTAGCCGTAGGGGAACCTGCGGCTGGATCACCTCCTTAACGAAAGATTGACGATCGGTAAGAATCCACAACAAGTTGTTCTTCATGAAGATGTATCTGAGGGTCTGTAGCTCAGTTGGTTAGAGCACACGCTTGATAAGCGTGGGGTCACAAGTTCAAATCTTGTCAGACCCACCAATCTAACGAACGAAGATGAAGAAATTCATTGAGAGACAGAGAAGAAGATATATCGAATCTAATGATAAGCTGGGGACTTAGCTTAGTTGGTAGAGCGCCTGCTTTGCACGCAGGAGGTCAACGGTTCGACTCCGTTAGTCTCCACCATATATAAAGCTAGGTGATTACAGAATTTAGTAAATATACAATCAAATGATTGATTGGTATTATGTTTATTAAATTCTGTGATTTATCACAGTTACCTACGATCTGACGAAGACGTAGTTAATCATTAACAGATTATAAATTTGAGTTGAAATAAATTGTTTAAACTCAGAACTGAATTGAATTTAGCAGTAACTTGTTACTGTTAAATGAAATAAAGAACTGAGCACTAGCGATTAACTGAATCAAGCGTTTTGGAAAACGAACTAGATTGAAGCTGTACTGTAGTTAAATCTACAAAACTCGAAGCAAGGTCATCAACATTAACTTGTAGTGTTGAAACGACTGTTTGGGGTTGTATAGTCAAGTAATTAAGTGCATGTGGTGGATGCCTTGGCAGTCAGAGGCGATGAAAGACGTAATAGCCTGCGAAAAGCTCCGGGGAGGCGGCAAATATCCTGTGATCCGGAGATTTCTGAATGGGGAAACCCACTTACCATAAGGTAGGTATCGCATGATGAATACATAGTCATGCGAAGCGAACGAGGGGAAGTGAAACATCTCAGTACCCTTAGGAAAAGAAATCAATTGAGATTCCCTTAGTAGCGGCGAGCGAACGGGGAAAAGCCCATTAAGTTATCTAAGTTCTAGTGGAATGCTCTGGGAAGTGCAACCATAGTGGGTGATAGTCCTGTACACGAAAGGGCTTAGATAATGATGTCGAGTAGGGCGAGGCACGTGAAACCTTGTCTGAATATGGGGGGACCATCCTCCAAGGCTAAATACTCCTGACTGACCGATAGTGAACCAGTACCGTGAGGGAAAGGCGAAAAGAACCCCTGTGAGGGGAGTGAAATAGATCCTGAAACCGCATGCATACAAGCAGTGGGAGCCGGCATTGTGTCCGGTGACTGCGTACCTTTTGTATAATGGGTCAGCGACTTATATTCAGTAGCGAGGTTAACCGAATAGGGGAGCCGTAGAGAAATCGAGTCTTAATAGGGCGAATTAGTTGCTGGGTATAGACCCGAAACCAGGTGATCTATCCATGAGCAGGTTGAAGGTTGGGTAACACTAACTGGAGGACCGAACCCACTGTCGTTGAAAAGCCAGGGGATGACTTGTGGATAGGGGTGAAAGGCTAATCAAACTTGGTGATAGCTGGTTCTCCCCGAAAGCTATTTAGGTAGCGCCTCGGACGAATACCATTGGGGGTAGAGCACTGTTTCGGCTAGGGGGTCATCCCGACTTACCAAACCGATGCAAACTCCGAATACCAATGAGTACTATCCGGGAGACAGACTGCGGGTGCTAACGTCCGTAGTCAAGAGGAAAACAATCCAGACCGCCAGCTAAGGCCCCAAAATTATAGTTAAGTGGGAAACGATGTGGGAAGGCATAGACAGCTAGGAGGTTGGCTTAGAAGCAGCCACCCTTTAAAGAAAGCGTAATAGCTCACTAGTCGAGTCGGCCTGCGCGGAAGATGTAACGGGGCTAAAACTATATGCCGAAGCTGCGGATTTGCAATTTATTGCAAGTGGTAGGGGAGCGTTCTGTAAGCCGATGAAGGTGGATTGAGAAGTCTGCTGGAGGTATCAGAAGTGCGAATGCTGACGTGAGTAACGACAATGCGAGTGAAAAACTCGCACGCTGAAAGACCAAGGGTTCCAGTCCAACGTTAATCGGGGCTGGGTGAGTCGACCCCTAAGGCGAGGCCGAGAGGCGTAGTCGATGGGAAATTGGTTAATATTCCAATACTTCTGTGTAATGCGATGAGAGGACGGAGAAGGTTAAGTCAGCCTGGCGTTGGTTGTCCAGGTGAAAGGTTGTAGGCATGTATCTTAGGCAAATCCGGGGTACTCTATGCTGAGAACTGATAGCAAGCTGTACTTGTACAGTGAAGTGGCTGATACCATGCTTCCAGGAAAAGTCTCTAAGCTTCAGTTACACAGGAATCGTACCCGAAACCGACACAGGTGGTCAGGTCGAGTAGACCAAAGCGCTTGAGAGAACTCTGCTGAAGGAACTAGGCAAAATGGTACCGTAACTTCGGGAGAAGGTACGCTGCCGACGGTGATGGGATTTACTCCCTGAGCGGTTGGCAGCCACAGAAACCAGGCCCCTGCAACTGTTTATTAAAAACATAGCACTCTGCAAACACGAAAGTGGACGTATAGGGTGTGATGCCTGCCCGGTGCTGGAAGGTTAATTGATGGGGTTAGCGTAAGCGAAGCTCTTGATCGAAGCCCCAGTAAACGGCGGCCGTAACTATAACGGTCCTAAGGTAGCGAAATTCCTTGTCGGGTAAGTTCCGACCTGCACGAATGGCATAATGATGGGGGCGCTGTCTCCAGCAGAGACTCAGTGAAATCGAATTCGCCGTGAAGATGCGGTGTACCCGCGGCTAGACGGAAAGACCCCGTGAACCTTTACTGCAGCTTGACATTGAACTTTGATCTTACTTGTGTAGGATAGGTGGGAGGCTTTGAAACTCGGACGCTAGTTCGAGTGGAGCCAATCTTGAAATACCACCCTGGTAATATTGAGGTTCTAACTCTGCTCCATTATCTGGAGCGAGGACCATGTCTGGTGGGTAGTTTGACTGGGGCGGTCTCCTCCTAAAGAGTAACGGAGGAGTACGAAGGTGCGCTCAGCGTGGTCGGAAATCACGCGTAGAGTATAAAGGCAAAAGCGCGCTTAACTGCGAGACCCACAAGTCGAGCAGGTACGAAAGTAGGTCTTAGTGATCCGGTGGTTCTGTATGGAAGGGCCATCGCTCAACGGATAAAAGGTACTCTGGGGATAACAGGCTGATACCGCCCAAGAGTTCATATCGACGGCGGTGTTTGGCACCTCGATGTCGGCTCATCTCATCCTGGGGCTGAAGCAGGTCCCAAGGGTATGGCTGTTCGCCATTTAAAGAGGTACGCGAGCTGGGTTTAGAACGTCGTGAGACAGTTCGGTCCCTATCTACCGTGGGCGTTGGAAATTTGAGAGGATCTGCTCCTAGTACGAGAGGACCAGAGTGGACGAACCTCTGGTGTACCGGTTGTGACGCCAGTCGCATCGCCGGGTAGCTATGTTCGGAAGGGATAACCGCTGAAAGCATCTAAGCGGGAAGCCTACCTCAAGATAAGATTTCCCAAGGACTTTATGTCCTCTAAAGAGCCGTTGAAGACTACGACGTTGATAGGTTGGATGTGGAAGTGCAGTGATGCATGAAGCTGACCAATACTAATTGCTCGTGAGGCTTGACTATACAACACCCAAACAGTTGTATTGCTCTTCTAATTCGATACAAAATACTTGATTTAGTTCAAAAGCTAGTTACAATACCAACTCAAATTTAGCATAATCTGTTAATAACTCATTTGGAAAAAGCGAAGGCATACACTGAAAAGTGAATCAATAAGACCCAAGCAAGTATCCATAAACAGTTGTGCTGGCGACAATAGCAAGAGTGAACCACCTGATCCCTTCCCGAACTCAGAAGTGAAACCTCTTCGCGCTGATGGTAGTGTGGGGTTACCCATGTGAGAGTAAGTCATCGCCAGCTCATTATTCCTGAAAACACCCCAACTCAAACGAGTTGGGGTGTTTTTTTATGCGCGGAAGTTGATAAATCAAATATTAGGGGGGAGTAAAAATACTCAAGAACTCCAGCACCTTTATTATGAAGCTTCTTGCTGTATTAAATTACTGCTATTTTTTAGCATGTATAATAATTGCCCTAAAAGAATATCTTTCTCTGCTAAAGCAATAATAATCATCGGATGAGTCGCAGAAGGAACAGAGGTTAAGATAGCCTTGCCATTTTCTGCATCTAGAGTGATCGATTGGCAACCATTTAAGTGGATTTCCTGCATAAAAGCGGAAACCATCGCAAGAATTGAGCTGCTGACGGCAGCTAATTTGCCATTATTATAATTGTCTTTTTTATGAATGGTCGCAAGCTCAAAACCATCCGTTGAGCACAGCATAATAAAGTTAACACCTCTAACACTATGTATAATTTCTTGAATTTGATATTTAGCAAATTGAATTAGCTCAGGTGATGCTGCTCTGTTATTTTTAAGTGCAAACATAATGACTCCTTTATGCAGTTATTTGATGATTAACTTCTACAGAGGTGATTAATGCTTCAAGTAAAAGCAGTGCATCTTCTTTTTTTCGAGCATCAATAAAAAATAGAGGGGAATATAGATCCTGACTAATCAGCCAATCTTTGTAAATTAAAGTTGATTTTGTATTGTCTACATCTGTATGTGTAATACCAATTGCAATATTGTCAGTATGATTTTGAAATGTATCGAGGTAGTTTTCGAGTTCTTCAATTGGGTTTTCAACGGTATGATCGATTAAAATAATGGCACCAATGGCACCTTTACATATGACAGACCAAATAAAATCAAAACGACTTTGCCCTGGAGTACCGTATAAACCGATTTTAATACCATCCTCAAGGGTTACTTCACCATAATCTATGCCGACTGTGGTTTCCATTTTGTTGTGGCTTTGCTGATCGGTATTAAATGCTTCAGTCAGTAAAACAGGCACATCTGAGAGTGAGCGAATGGCTTCCGTTTTACCAGCTCCCATTGAGCCTGCAAAAACTATTTTGTATTGTTGTAGAATCATAACTTATTCCTTAAAAGCCAAATTTTCTGCGTAATTTACCGAAAAAGCTTTGTATCGTATTTTGCTCTTCTTGTTTGATTTCCTGCGGTGGTGGGGCGTAATGCTTGTCCCAGATATTTATTTTTTCAATATTATTTGCTGCAATATTGGTTGCGATAAAGTGCCGTACAGTATTTTGAGACAAATTAAGTTGTTCTGCTATTTTTGAAATTTTCCCGCCTTGTATAAAGCAGGCGGATAATTGAAAAATAATTTTCCGATTAGATTGATCCGATGGTTTTGGCCATGTATGGATTTTATAATGACCATCTTCAGGAGCTAAATTGTCAATAACTTCAGGTGAGTTCCAAAATAGATTCCATAGCCAATCCTGTAATATAAACTTATCTTTGCGTGAAACTTTGGTTAGATCCGTTGTATTGGCTAAATTATAATGAAAACTATGGTTTGTACTTTTGATCGTCCTTTGCGTATTTAGCCAAGCCGTGTTTTGAGCGGGGTTTATGACAGCTAAGGTTCCAGCATCATCGTGTAAATGTAATTTTGAGTTATGTTGGACGTCATATAAATTAAGAAAAAACTTTTTATCTAAAGTTTCAGTTTCCATTTCATTTGTAATCAGAAGTTCATCAGATAGCGTTTCTTTATGGGGAGTACTAATCAAAGAGCGATTGATCCATTCAAATAAATTTTCTTGTTCAGTTACAGGTAAAAATAAGATGTTATTTTCAAGCTGTACTTGGGTTGATGATGGTATTGATGTTTTTAACCAAGGAAAGCATTTTTTATTGATGATTTGCTGTATGTTTTCTGTTTTGTAAAAGCTTTCATCAATACATAGGCAATCAATATTGGGATCTGTAGCAGTAACCCATTGGAGCATATAGTTTTGTGGGATTAAGCTACGGAGCTGAATTTTTAATTCTTCAGAATGATTGAGACTTAATCCAGCAATCGCAATATTGAGATTTTGCTTATTCATATGCTCACCCTGTTTAATTAGGTTTAGGGGAATTTAAGAACTAAAAAGCCTTGTAGATCTAAATATACAAGGCTTTTATCAGGCTTAAGAAAAATTTAGTCCTTTTTCATAGCCTTTTAATTCATGACGTGCCATGGCTAAATTTGCTTTAGAACGGTCAAGCACAAGATAAAGAAAAACATTCTCATTTTTTTCAAGTGGACGAATGATATGGTATTGCTTGCCTAGAGTAATCAAGATGTCTTCAATTGCATCATTCAAATTTAAGGCTTTTGCCACACGTCGTTTAGAACGAACGACTTCTGTATTACCAGCAGCAGCTAGTTCTAGATCAATGTCACCTCCACCTTGTGTTGCAAGTGCTAAGCCACTTTCACCGTCAACTAATGCAGCCGCATGGAAGCCATCGATATTTGTTAATGAATCAAGTGATATTTTAGCCATATTTATTTTCTCTCTCTGATTGTTATAAAGAATTATTTGATTATGTTTTTGGCTTGCTTGAACTGTTGGTTAACAAGTTAATTTCATTATAGAAGTGCGATTAATTTTATCAATGTAATTAATTTTCTAACCCAATGTTATCGAAAGTAGAGCTAAAAAGTTGATCATTTTAGTCAGTTTAAATGTATATTGGTTCACATTTTTTCTAAATAAGTGCATGTTCGTTGTGTTGTTTTACTGTAATATTTGGAATTATTTGATAATGTAAAAAAATGTAAAAATTAGTGAAAAACTTATAAAGTTACATGATTTAACGCAAAGTTACATATTAGTACGTGGCGGGAGTTTCAAAGAGAGTAATTTTGAATGTTAGGTCATTGAAAAGATAACCTAAAGATAGGTTATCTTTTTTCGTGATTAAACAAAGATTTGAGTTGCTGCACAATATAAAACCCAAAGAATAATGAGTGCGACTATAGGTTCAAAAATTTTCGACCACATTGGAATAGTTACTGTTAAAGTTTCTGAGTGATTGTGTAGATCTTCATTTGCATGGATTTGTGGTTGACTGACCATTTGATTAAACTCCTTCATTGTTGAGTCTAATGATATCTCTTCTTGCATGATCGGTTTAGAGCCTTTTAGTTCTGACAGACCATTTGTTAGCCAAACCCAGTCAGCGGCTTGACCTGAAAGATGCTCAATTTGTCCGATAAGCAGTTCATGTAATCCGTGAATTTTGAGATTGCCAATATCATTGAGTTGTTTAAGTTCAGCCAATTGTAATTTTAATATCTCAGTGACGGTTTGCTCTAATTCCTTTTTAGGTAATATGGATTGATTGTTTGAAGAAGTGGTGAGATGACGTGCCACCTCTTGGATAAAGAGTTCATCGGGTGACGCTATTTCTTGATAAACTTTTTTGTCATCAGTACGCCAGAGTGTAATTAACTTACCTAATACCAGCGCATTAATTTCTAATAAATACTCTTTTCGTTCTTCTTTGCTGTATTTTTCGAGAAGCTGAGGCTTCTGAGTATAAATCTGCTCAGCAAAATATTGTACTAAATCAAAAGCCATCAACTTACTCCATATTATTTTAGTCTAATAACCGTAGGCTCGGTTTTTTCTTAGGTTGTTTGGTTTCTTCTGCCTGTGTAGTTGATTTTAAAGTATCTTCAGGGATTTGGGTATCTTCATATTCATTTGGGTCAAAGAATAAGCCTTGACCATTTTCACGTGCATAAATCCCAATTACGGCATTTAAGGGGATGTAAATATCACGAGAAACGCCACCAAAGCGAGCAGAGAAGGTGATGGTATGATTGCTCATATTTAATTGGTGTACGGCATGAGGTGCTAGATTGAGAACAATTTGCCCATCTTGAATAAATTGTTCTGGAACCATGGTATTTGGCTGGGTGGCATCGACCAATAAGTGAGGAGTGAGGTTATTGTCACAAATCCATTCATAAATTGCACGAGCAAGATAAGGGCGTGTAGGAGTGAGGTTTAATTCTGGTTCAGACATTGAAAAATACTCTATTGATTAATTAAAATATCACGATATTTGTTTTTTTCCTGCATGGTCATGGACTTGGTGAAAGCAGGACGGCTAAATATACGTTGGCAATATAATAAAATGGGTCGGCAATGTTGTTTTGGCAGTTCAATCCCCATTGAATTTAACCGTAGAAAGATAGGGGCTAACATACAATCTAGAATGGTGAAATTTTCCGACATGAAATAGGGGAAATGCTGAAATAGCGGGGTTAAGGAAATCAGTATATCGCGCAGTTGTTTTTGGGCTTTGGCTTTTTCTTTTTCATTCAAGCTATCAGGATGACGCAACATAATATCGGCAAGTTTTAACCAGTCTTGCTCGAAGCGCCAAATATATTGACGTTGTTCTGAACGAGGTGCAGGAGCATCTGCATAGAGTTTATTTTGACGGTAACGATCATCTAAATATTCAGAAATAATTCCCGTATTGAATAGTTTGAGTTCGTTTTCAATCAGCATTGGCAATTGATTGTATGGATTTAAGCTCGCGAGATCTTCGTCGTCTTCATCCACCATAATAAGATGATATTTAATTTGCTTCTCGGCAAGGACATAACGAATCCAATGTGAACGAAAGTCATCTGCATGGCTATACAGTGTAATTCCTTGAAGAGGTGCGGTTTCGACGGACATAATCCCAAACAAAGCAAAGTGAATAGAATAGGATACTAAAATTCAGCATGAAAATCACGAGAACAAATGATAGAAATTTTAATCAGATGTGGTGAAGCAATAATTTATGCGGTTGTCTTTGATTTTATTGAGCATGGGTTTTTTAGGGTGGTGGTGGTAATTGCGGTATTGTTTTTTCAACTAATGAGTTGAACATGAAAATTTAAAATATTTAGACTATGTACAAAAATTAAGACATAAAAAAGCCTTGGATAAACCAAGGCTTTTTGTCCGATTCGGTAAACGAATTAACGTTTAGAGAACTGAGGACGTTTACGTGCTTTACGTAAACCAAGTTTCTTACGTTCAACTTCACGAGCATCACGAGTAACGAAACCAGCTTGACGAAGAGCAGGTTTTAATGTTTCGTCAGAAGCGATCAACGCACGAGTAATACCGTGACGGATAGCGCCAGCTTGACCACCAATACCACCACCAGCAACAGTGATGTAAAGGTCAAACTTTTCAGTAACTTCAAGAAGTTCTAAAGGCTGACGAACAACCATACGAGCAGTTTCACGACCGAAATATTGCTCAAGTGTACGGTTGTTGATTACGAGTTTACCAGTACCAGCTGATAGGAAAACACGTGCAGTTGCGGTCTTACGGCGACCTGTACCATAATTAGTAGCCATGTGCTGTTATCCCTTAGATGTCCAAAACTTGTGGCTGTTGAGCAGTATGAGGATGCTCAGAACCAGCGTACACTTTCATTTTTTTGATCATTGCATAACCAAGAGGACCTTTTGGTAACATACCTTTTACAGCTTTTTCTAAAACTGTTTCAGGTTTGTGAGCAATTAACTTCTCGAAGTTAGTCTCACGGATACCACCAGGGAAACCAGTATGGCGATAGTATTTCTTATCCTGAGCTTTTTTACCTGTTACAGTAATTTCTTCAGCATTGATAACAACGATGTAATCGCCAGTGTCAACGTGCGGAGTATAAGACGTTTTATGCTTACCGCGTAAACGACGAGCGATTTCAGTCGCAAGGCGACCTAAAGTTTTGCCAGAAGCATCAACAACATACCAGTCATGTTGAACTTCAGCAGGCTTAGCGCTGAGAGTTTTCATTAAACCACTACCTATTATAGTTGGTTTGGACTATGGAATCTGTCCAAACAAAAGGAGACCGAATTCTACCTGAAAGACAGGTGAATCACAATGAAAATATAGAATTTCAAGCGCTGTATTATAGGCTATTGCTCAATATTTGACTAGTGACTTTTAAGATATTGTGCTATTTGTTTATTTTAATGAATATCAATGATTTGATTTGAAATAAAAATGCTGAAAGCCAAAATAAAAACGACAGTTGGGAGTACTAAAGTTCAATTTATTGGGCTAATTTTATTTGCGCATATTTTGCCGACATTATGTATCCCTTTGTATTATCTTATAATTCAAACTAATGCAGGGGTGTGGATTATCTTTGTCTTATTGGCTGTAATGGTTGCTATTACGTGGGGCTTGGCTTTATTGCCTATTTTACTTTAGCAGATTGTACAGTTATTTTATGAGTACCGATTGCTTACAGTCTCTTTCTGATGAGGACCTTAAGCCTTGTATATCTGCTATATCGCTCTTTTCCGCTCATGCTGCATTGGCTTCTTAAAGCATGTGGCATTGCTTCTGTTATCGCTATTTTCATTTATATTGTATTATTTATTGCTTATTTATCTGGTGCTATTGTTCCACCATCATCCTAGCTAAAAACATAAAAAGCAACGGCATTTATTTTCTAGATTCAGTAAAATAGCGGTACTGAAATAAATCTGCATAAGGTCAGCCATGCTTCCTCTATATGTCACCAGCGGCGAGCCTGCTGGTATCGGTCCTGATATTTGCCTAAGTTTGGCAGATCGGGTTGATGAGCGTCCAATTGTGGTTTTGGCAGATATTCATATGCTGAAGCAGCGGGCTGAAATTTTAAATCAGCATGTAGAATTGATTGAGTATCAAGGACAATCTGATACATCTGCACAGGGGCAACTTTATGTGGAGCATGTTGCATTAAATACAGAGGTAGTTTTAGGAAAATTAAATTCTCAAAATTCAGCTTATGTACTCGAACAATTACGTCGTTCAGCCGATTATGCCATGCAGGGTAAAAGTGTCGGCGTTGCAACGGCACCCGTACAAAAATCAATTATCAATGACGCAGGCATTCATTTCAGTGGGCACACCGAATATTATCAAGAGTTTGCGGCTGTTGAACGTGTGGTGATGATGTTGGCAACCAAGACTTTACGGGTTGCATTGGCGACCACGCATCTTGCATTACGCGATGTACCAGATGCCATTACCGCAGAGCGTCTGCATCAAGTGATTGATATTTTAATTTATGATTTAAAAACCAAATTTAAGATAGATCAGCCGCATATTTTGGTCTGTGGCTTAAATCCACATGCAGGTGAAGACGGTTATTTAGGTCGTGAAGAAATTGAAGTGATTAATCCAGTGCTTGAAACCTATCGTGCACAAGGCATTGATATGAGTTTAAGCCTTCCTGCCGATACCTTATTTACTCCTGAACATTTAAAAGGTGCAGATGCAGTTTTGGCGATGTATCACGATCAAGGCTTACCTGTGTTAAAATCTCAGGGATTTGGTGAAGCCATTAATATTACTTTAGGCTTACCGTTTATTCGTACTTCTGTAGATCATGGTACAGCGCTCTCCCTTGCAGGTACTGGACTGGCAAAAAGTTCAAGTTTGCACGTTGCTGTCGATTTAGCCCTTGATTTAGCCCGTCACTGATTTTTTGGTGAATAACCTTCACGTTGGAACTGTTTTTATGTATCAGATTAATGCCCTAAACCCAAAAGAAGAAGGGCATCAGGCTCGAAAACGATTTGGTCAAAACTTTTTACATGATCAACGTGTGATTGCCAAAATTGTGCGATCGGTCAACCCGCGTGCAGGTGAAAATATTGTTGAAATTGGTCCCGGTCTTGCAGCATTAACTTCACCTTTGATTGGTGAGTGTGATGCTTTAACGGTGATTGAGCTGGATCGTGACTTGGCAGCTGGCTTATCAGGTCGTGTGCCACATCCTGAGCGTTTAACCATTATTGAAGCAGATGCTTTGAAATATGACTATACCGCATTATTTCAAGAAGATCGCCCATTACGTGTAGTCGGGAACTTGCCGTATAACATTTCAACGCCATTACTTTTTCATCTTTTACAATTTGGTGACAAAGTTAAAGATATGCACTTTATGTTGCAAAAAGAAGTCGTTGATCGTATTACTGCCGCTCCAAATACCAAAGAATATGGTCGTTTGTCGGTCATGATTCAGTATTATTGTAAACCGACATTTTTGTTTGAAGTACCACCTGGGTCTTTTAATCCACCGCCGAAAGTCACTTCGGCTGTTTTCCGTTTAGAACCATATGCAGTCAAACCGATTGTGGCAAAAAATGAAAAAGCTTTGGCACGTTTGGTTTCACATGTCTTTACGCAGCGTCGTAAAACTTTGCGTAATAGTTTGAAAGGAATGTTGGTAGAAAATGGTTTTGAGAATGTTGGGATTGATCCAATGGCGCGTCCAGAAACCTTAACAATGGCTCAATTTGTGGCTTTGTCAGACCAAATGGTGGATTAAGTGGTTCGCTCTGAGATTAGATACAATTATGTGATTGGTGATGTTCAGGGTTGTTTCGAAGCCTTGAAAGCATTGCTAAAAGAAATTAAGTTTGATCCCGATCTGGATTTTATTTGGTTTGCAGGCGATTTGGTTGCCCGCGGTGAAAATTCAATTGGTGTACTCCGTTTTGTTAAAAAATTGGTTGATCGGGGTGTTGCTGCAACAGTATTGGGTAATCATGACTTAACACTTTTAGCCTGTGCACGTGGTTTAAAAGAGCTAAAGGATAAAGACAATACACGTGATGTGATTGATGCAATTGACAGTGATGATCTGATTGATTGGTTACGTAAACAGCCATTATGTCTTTTTCCGAATGATCAAACTATTTTGACACATGCGGGTATTCCATGTATTTGGTCGGCAGAGCAAACTTTTGCTTTTGCTAAAGAAGTTGAAGCCATGATTAGTCATGATAATTTTGATTTGGTGGATACCTTCTTAGCCGAGATGTATGGTAAACAGCCTGATATATGGTCAGATGATCTTCAGGATAATGCACGCCTTCGTTGTATTACCAACTATTTAACCCGTATGCGTTTAACCAATGCGCAAGGGAAAATGGAATTTAGTTTTAAAGATTCGCTTGATGATCCGATGCCTGTTGGTTTTCAGCCTTGGTTTGAATTTGAATCACAAGCTGCCAAAACGCATCAGATTATTTTTGGTCATTGGGCGGCATTACAGGGTAAAACCATTAATCCACAAATTCAGAATGTTGATGGTGGTTGTGTATGGGGCAATCAACTAATCGCTTATCGCCTAGAAGATAAGGAATTTTTTAAAGTCGATAATCCAGTGCTGTGATTTTTAGTTTTAAGTATTTTGTTGAAATAAAAAAAGCCGCAATTTTGCGGCTTTTTTGATGGTTCGAGCAGTTTAGTTTAGTCTATTCGAATCCAAGTCTGATTACGACCTAGTGCTGAAACACCCATATAGGCTCTGAGGGTTAAGCGTTTGCCTGATGCACTCAATTTCATTTTTGCATCATAGAGTTTTCCCGCAAGTGGATCAATCACGCGGCCATGTTCATAGTTGTTGGTGCCTTCCACATGTTTCAAACCTTTGAGAAGCTCCATGCCTAAAATAGGTTTGTTGGTGTATGGTGCTGGGCATTTATTACATATTTCTCTTGGTGTATAACCCGGACGAGGCGTGATTTTCACAATTTGGCCCGTATAGGTGCCGTTGCTTTCTTTATTGATTTGAATCACTGCTTTTGGAGAGCCTGTTTTATCATCAATTTGTTGCCACGTACCGCTTAAATCCTGCGCCAATGCAGATCCGCTTATTGCAGCACCAAGCAGCAGAAGTCCCAATTTCAAATTTAGCTTCATAAATATTCCTATGCGATTCCATCGCCACTTTAAAACTTCAATTGGCGCAAAAGCCTATTCTTGGCGAATCCAAGTTTGCGTGCGGCCAATAGCAGAAATGCCGATATAGCCCCTTAAAAGCAGGCGTTTACCATTAGTTGATTGTTTTCCTTTCAGATTGTAAATCTTACCAGAAAGTGGATCAAGGATTTGACCGCCAGCGTACAGGTTTTCTCCTTCAAATTTTAAATTTTTGAAGACTTCTAAACCTAAAATGGGCTGATCTGTATAAGGAGCAGGACAATTGACACATTTTTCCCGAGGGGTATAGCCTAGGCGAGGGGTGATTTTAACAACTTTTCCTGTAAAGGTATTATTTAGACTTTTATAAATTTCAATAATCGCTTTTGGAGAGCCTGTTTTATCATCAATTTGTTGCCATATCCCTGATAGATCTTGTGCCAATACATTTCCACTGAAAAATAAACTGGCAAAAGTAACAAGCAAAATATTCTTTTTCATATCAATTCCTTTGCTTATGGAGAGTAATTTTTGTATCCATTAAGCACATCTTATGATTGTCTGGGAATTAGTCAATATATTGCGTCATAAAAAAGAACAATAATGTGAATGATTTAAATAACTGTGAATAAAAAAGCCACATAGTGTGGCTTTTTGTCAAAATTAATCATTTTTGATCCACGTCTGACTACGTCCCAAAGCTGAAATACCGACATAACCACGTAAATTTAGCCGTTTTCCATTAGCACTCAATTTTGCTTTCATGCTGTAAATATTGCCAGATAGTGGGTCGATAATTTTACCACCACTGAAATTGAGTCCCTCAGCATATTTTAAACCAGTTAACACATCCATCCCCAGAATGGGTTTATTGGTATAAGGTGCGGGACATTTGACACAGATTTCTTTTGGGGTGTAGCCTGGACGTGGCGTTATTTTTATAACTTTTGCTGTATATGTACCATTTGTTTCTTGACGAATTTCAAGAACTGCTTTTGATGAGCCTGTTTTATCATCAATATTCTTCCATGTCCCCGTAATGTCTTCTGCAAATGCAAGACTACTAAGTGAAGAAAAAACCAACGCCATTACAATTTTAATGCTTTTCATCAACAAATTCCTTTTTGATAATGTTTTGACTCATTTTTATTCTAAGGTTATTTTTTATACTAAACAATCATTAGTTTATGATTTTTCAATCACATTTTTTGTAAATAAAGTATAAAAGTTGGCAACCAAATTGCTGTAAATACGGCATTTACAGCCATTCCAAAAGCAGCATAGCGTCCAGCCACGCTGCCTCTTTGCCATGCTTGTGCAGTACCAATGGCATGTGCGGCTAAACCTAATGCTAAACCAGATGCTCTTTCATCATGAATGTGACGTAAGATAAATGGAGAAAATGCAGCACCAATCACGCCAGATAAAATCACAATCAGAATCACTAGGCTGAGTGGGGCATGCAGTAGCGTAGCAATATTAATTGCAATGGGCGTGGTCACAGCACGTGTTGCAAATGCCATAATACTGGCATCTGACATATGCAATAAATAAGCAAGTCCCATAGGTAATACAACTGCACTAATACTGGCAAAGACCAAAATACCCACAATTGCTTTGAGCGGTAAGTCGTCATAACGCATTGCTGCTAGCGGAATGGCTAAGGCAACCGTGACGTAACCGAGCAAATGATTAAAAAGCGGATTAACTTGGGTCATATAGGATTGATAAGGCATACCAAATACAAACAACAGCCCAATAATGAAGAACATCCCAATTACGATGATTGGAACTTGTGGAAGTTTTTTATTAATAGGTTTAGCAATCAGATAAGCCATGAGCGTGATGATAAAACCAGAAAGTACTGCGAACATATGATTTCCCTATAACCAGCGTTTAGCCATTTTTGCATACACCCATAATGGAATAAGGGTACTGATGAACATGACGATGAGAAAAAGCGGAATCTCTTTGCCCATTTGTACCAACATAATCAGTGAACCTGCACTAATGGGTAAAAAGGCAAAAGCACTTTCTTTCATAATTTTATTGTTGGTATCGACTAAACGGGCTGGTAATTTATGCACATTTCTCCAAACCAGTAATGTCATTAATAAAGCAATTAAACCGACTAAATTGCCTAATTCAGGATGATTAAATTGTGTCATTAACCAGACTGCTCCCTCACGAAAGCAGATGATTAATGCCAGTGTACCGATCCATGCAGGCCAGTCGATTGTTTTTATCCAGTCCATGTTTACCAAACTTTAAAATTATACTTATCACGTTTTAACCGATTTATCTTTTAATTTCAAATTCCTCAAGTGCTCTTTTAAACTGGGTCGCTTTATGACCTAGAATTTCATCAATCGGTAGATGGGCTTGCTTAATCAATTGTTCCAGCTTTTGTGGTGCAATAATGACATGTAAATGCAGGTTGCCTTGATCATCATAATTTTCAGTTTGAATGACATTTAAAGCATACAGTTGAGTGCGCAATTTTCCATATTCTGGTTTTAACACCAGCTCGAAACTTTGCAGTTGTCCCATCAAGCATTCTTGAACGGCTTGGCGTAATAGGTTTAAGCCTTGTTTAGAATGTGCCGAGACATAGACACGGTCAGGGACATGCGGCTTAGCGTAGACAATTTTGGCATCTTCACCACTAACATCTATTTTGTTATAAACACGCAGTACAGGAACATCCACCCCGATTTCTTTTAAAACTTTCTCAACTGCTTCAATTTGCTCCATCATATCGGGACTACTGGAGTCAATGACATGGAGCAGTAAAGTCGCCTCTAAAGTTTCCTCAAGTGTGGCTTTAAAGGATTCCACCAAAGCATGTGCAAGGTTACGAACGAAACCCACAGTATCCGCAAGGACTAAAGCACCAATCCCATCCCAATTTAAACGGCGCAGCGTGGGGTCAAGTGTTGCAAACAATTGATCTGCTGCATAAACATCAGAGCGGGCGAGTATATTGAATAATGTAGATTTACCCGCATTGGTATAGCCTACCAAAGAGACCGTGGGAATAGCGGCTTTTTGCCGTGCAGCACGACCTTGGATACGGGTTTGGCGAACTTTTTCCAGCTTATCTTTTAGCTGTCCAATGCGTAAACGTAGTAAGCGACGGTCTGTTTCTAATTGCGTTTCACCCGGTCCACGTAAACCAATACCGCCTTTTTGGCTGTCTAAACTAATGCCACTACCAACCAGTCGAGAAGACAGATAGTCTAATTGTGCCAATTCAACTTGCAGTTTACCTTCATGGGTACGTGCACGTTGTGCAAAGATATCTAAAATGAGGCGAGTACGGTCGATGACACGACATTGCATCACTCTTTCTAAATTACGTTCTTGCGAGGGGCTGAGGGTATGATCAAAAATTACCAAATCTGCTTCTAAAGCTTTTGCTAATTCAGCGATTTCTTCAGCCTTTCCTGAGCCGATAAACAGTTTAGGATCTGGTTTAATGCGTTGAGCGGTAATGTGTTCTAGAATTTCAGCACCAGCAGACTTAGCTAATAAGCGAAATTCTTCAACATCAAGGTCATCTAACAGTTGTACGGATACACTGACTAATATGGCGCGGTTGCTATCTTGATGTTGTTCAATATATTCCACTAAATGCAATCTCAACGACATGAAAACTTTATTTTAGTGGAAAATTACTGCTGATAGTAAAAAATAGCGAAAAGTTCAGCATGCATCGTAACAAAACGTTGAGTGAACAAAAATAAGGCCATAATTTGTCAGTATGATTAGCCTTAATTGGTTTTTAACTGGCTGACAGTATTAATCATTTTAAGGCTTGAAGATGTTTATTCTGGCGATATCGCTATGGTTAGAATGGGTGTTTTAGCTTAAAGCGTAGACTTAGTCATTTTCATCATGCAGCAAAAAAGTATTTGGTGGTTTTTATGATCAATGCAAGATGAAAATGAACAGTATAGAATGACAGTACATGAACGATTAATGCTGTATCTGGTAATTAGTGATCAATCTATGACTCAATCCTCTGTAACTGAAAGTTCGTCGTTAAATAGCATGTCTAAGTTTTTGTTATATAGTAAAAAATTGTTGGCTGGTCTAGGGGCGATTATACAAGGGTTTTATTTGGTTTTTCGTCATCGTTTATATAAAGATCCGAACAACCCAAATAATACGCGCTATGTGCAACACTTTTGCCGCCAGTTAAGCAAAGTGTTTAATATTGAAGTTCAAATTCATGGGCAGATTCCAAGACAACCTGCGTTATGGGTCAGTAATCATGTTTCTTGGTTAGATGTTGCTGTTTTAGGCTCAGGCGCTCGGGTGTTCTTTTTGGCAAAAGCTGAAATTGAAAAATGGCCATTATTTGGAAAATTGGCTAAAGGGGGCGGAACACTGTTTATTAAACGGGGTTCTGGTGATTCAGTTAAAATTCGTGAACAAATTACCACCTTCTTAAAGCAAGATATTCCAGTGCTATTCTTTCCTGAAGCAACCACTTCCGATGGTTCAAAAATAAAAAAAATCTATGGGCGTATTTTAGGTGCAGCGATTGAGGCCAATCGTCCGATACAAATTTGCTTAATTTGTTATGTGAATCAACATGGACAACTGGATATGGTCGCGCCGTTTGTCGGTCACTTGAGTTTTGTCGACCATGTCAAAAATGTCTTGGAAATGCCTAAAGTGACCGCTCATTTAATGACATTGCCAGCAATTTCGGTTGAGGGGCATACCGTTGAGACTTTAACTCAAGAAGTCCAAACTAAAATGGTCGAAGGTTTAGCGCAGTTGCAGCACCGAGTTCTGCAAACCGACAGCGTAAATGACTAAAGATGAACGGCTAAGGAAAACAGTGCGTCTAGCAGGAAGGCTTACATAAAGCCTTCAATAGGCAGCCATGAAATGATTTTTACCCCAGCTTTTTGCCACCATTTCATTTTTGGTTCTTTGTGATAGATTTTAATGTCGCCATTATGCTTTTTAATTTTCCAGTTGATATTTTGATTGGCATCTAAAACCAGTTTATAGGCATATTTAGATAAATTTTCATCCATGGTCTGATGAATTGCTTTGGCTAAGTTGGGGCTATTCAGTAGAACGCCAATTTCAGTATTTAAATAGGCAGAACGAGGGTCGAAATTGAAAGAGCCAATAAAGACTTGTTTTTGATCAATCGCCATGAGTTTTGCATGCAGGCTAGAGCGGCTTAAACCTTTTAAGCTGACTTTGGTTTTTTCCGCAATTTCCTCTGTATTGGCATTTAAGTTTTCAGCTTCAGGTGCAGACAAAAACTCATACAGTTCTACCTTATTTTTTAATAAATCTTTGCGATATTTAGCATAAAAAGCATGGACCACAGCGACATCATTGGCTTTAAAAGAATTGGTCAGGACACGGACTTGAATATTACTTTGTGCTAGATCGCTAAGCATTTTTTCGCCTTTCTTTTCAGGGACGAAATAAGCTGAAACGATATCCACACTGTGTTCTGGGTTTTCTAAATGATTAATTAGCTGAAAATTTAAATATTGTTCTTTTTTGGCTTTAGATTTGATTTTACTTGGTGAATCATGAACGACTTCGGCCTTGACCCAATCAAATTGAATACTATTATTGAGCCACTTTTCAACATTATGGGATCGGGTGGCTAAATCAAGATAATTTTGTACGGTAATCTCTTGATAATAAGTATTGAGTTGTTGTTTTAAACTTTCAAAACGTAAGGCATAGTGTCTTGAATTAACAATCTGTTTTACTGGAAATGCATATTCATCATTCCAGTATTCATCAAAAGAATGAATAATTTCATCAGATGCAGAGCCGACCAGCATGACATCGACATCGGAAAATTGATAATTGTCACTGACGTTATAATATTGATTACTCATATTGCGGCCACCAATCAAAGAAATTTGATTGTCTGCAATAAAGCTTTTGTTATGCATACGACGGTTAATGCGTTTTAAGTCGAGCACCATATCCATGGCACGGTAATGTCTAAATCGGTAGGGGTTATAGAGTTTGACATCAATATTTTGATGTTGATCGAGTGCAAGATAAATCCCTTCCATTTTTTTTGCATTGTTATCATCCATCAATAAACGGACTTTTACACCACGATCAGCCGCTTTAATAATAGAATAAAGTGCCAGTGAGCCAATTCTATCGTTATCCCAAATATAATATTGCAAATCTAATGTTTTTTCTGCTTTATCAATGAGATGTATACGCGCTGCTAAAGCTTCAAGCGGATCATATAAAACATGATAACCAGTAAGATTAGGATTTTGTTCTCTTAATGGCTCAACGATTTTAGCCAGTGAGGTTTGTTCTGTTTCGGTATCGAACGCATATTCCATCGGTTGAGGTGTTTGTTTGGGGAGCGTTGAACATGCAGGAATCCCTAAAATGAGGCTACAACTCAACAATACCGCTGTTCTATAGGTAGAAGAACCATACCCTTTGCCGCTGTTTAATTGTGCTATTTGTTGGGGAGATCGCGCCATATTTTATAAACAATACCAAAAATTGGTTTGAGTATAAGTGCCAGCTGTGAAAAGATAAATATCAAAAGAGATGAATGATGTCATATCATCGTTATCATTAGAGAAGTTATTATGTGGGATACGCACTCCGTCGTTTTTTATTTTTATATCAGTTTTGTCGTGATCGGACTTTGGGGTGTGGCACAGGCATGGCTAAGCCAAACGCGTACTGAAACCATTCATCCCTTTAAAGCCTTTGTTCATTTATTGGCATTTTATTTATCTTATTTACTTTTCCCTTTATTTTTCTTTAGCTTGTATGCAGGGTGGAGTGGCTATTATTCTCTTCATGAAGCCATTTTTATTTTTGTACTCAGTTGTCTGCTAATTTATGCGCGCTTTATTGAACCCCATCATGTTGGGGTGAAAACCATGCAATATCAATTGAATCCCGATCAAAAAATGCAGCAGCCGATTAAAATTGCATTGATTGCCGATTTACATATTGGTTTATTTTCAGGACATGAACGTCAACTTAATATTATTGTCGCGAAAATTAATCAGCAGAATCCAGATTTAGTGGTGGTGGCTGGGGATTGGACTTATGAACCAGAAAACACACTTGCCGATGAACTAGCGATTTTAAAACAGATCAAAGCCCCCGTTTATTCGGTGAATGGCAATCATGATGAACAGTATCCTGGACCCCCAATTCAAAATTTATTAAGACATGCTTTGATGGTCAATAATGTGATTGATATTGAAGGTCAGATGGTGGAGTTCGATGAATTTCGTTTGCTTGGGGTCGGTGATTTATGGGCGGGAAAAACCGATATGCGTTATATGCCAGACTTACCGCAAGATAAGCCATGGGTACTTTTATCACATAATCCCGATACAGTAGATATGGTGCCAAAATTGCCAACACGGCCATTAATGTTGTCTGGGCATACGCATGGTGGACAAGTTGAGCTGCCGTGGCTGACCAATTATATTATGAAGAAAGTCTCTATTCTTGGACATAAAAAGGGGCTGTATCAACACGAAAATGCCGATGTGTTTGTGACGGTTGGAACAGGAATGGTGGGTGTACCATTTCGTTTTCGTGTCCCCCCAACCATTGATATTATTGAGTTGGTTTAACGCTGAAATATAAATTTGCGTGTTGAATATTTGCGATATGATAAAGATCAAATAAGAACCATAGGAGGAGACAATGTCTTTTTCGCAAGAAGTGGGACAGTTTTTTGCTTTAACAGAAACGCAATCGGCACAGCTCGAAGCGGGTTTTATCCGTTTAGAACAGGACTTTCAGCAAGCAGCAGCGGATGAGGTGAATACGCCAGAATTTGCGCGTGCATTTTATCAAAAGTTTGAGCAACTGATCGCGGCATTTGGCTTCAATGAAAATAATGTGGAAGCGTTGCTTGAGCATTTATATGGCACAGAACGCTATCGCCAACTGGTGACTTACATTGTTCCGAGTTATTACAATGCCGGTGGTGATCGCATGGTCTTTGAAGAGATCTATCAAGAAATGTTAAGTGATGAACAAATCTGAGAAAACCGTATCTGAGAAAACAATCTCTGAAAAAATCATATCAACCTCATAAGACATCATATAAAAAAACCAGCGTGAAATGACGCTGGTTTTTTTAGGCTTTGATGAACTTAAACTTGGTTGTTCACGTCATCATTTTTTGTTTCACGAATGGCTAAAAAAGCCAGCAGTGACAGGATGGATGCAGCAGTTAAATAGTAACCGACTGCTTGTAAACCATACGTGGTGGCAAGTTTGGTTGCAATCAATGGCGCAAAAGATGCCCCAAAAATACCCGCAAGGTTAAAGGTTAATGCCGAACCGGTATAACGAACTGAAGTCGGGAAGATTTCAGACAGTACTGTTCCGATAGGACCATAAGTCATGCCCATTAAGGATAAACCTAAACACAGGAACAGGAAGACCATGACTGTGCTGCCAGATTCAAGCATACTCGAGAACACTAAACCGAAGAATGCACAGGCGATACAGACACCAATTGAGGTGGCTCTACGACCAAATTTTTCAGCAAAAACAGCAGAAAGCGGAATGAATGCCGCAAAGCAAAATGTCGCAACCAATTGAAGTTTTAAGAATTCAGCACGGGTATACCCAAGTTTTGTGGTTCCCCAATTGAGTGCGAAGACTGTGGTTAAATAGAACACGACAAAGGTACAAATTGCAGCGATTGTACCCAAAATAAGCATGCGCCAATGTTTGGTCATGACTTCTTTAAATGGAATATTGACTTCTTTTTGCTTATCCAAGACTTTTTGAAATGCAGGTGTTTCGTGCAGTTTTAGACGAATCCAAAGACCGACAATCACCAGTAGTGAACTGGCAATGAATGGAATACGCCAGCCCCATTGCATGAAGTCTGCTTCAGACATCAATGCACCTAGGGTTAAAAAGGAGCCTGTGGCTAAAATAAAGCCGATAGGTGCCCCAAGTTGAGGGAACATGCCATACCAAGCCCGTTTGCCTTCAGGTGCATTTTCAGTGGCAAGCAGTACAGCACCACTCCATTCACCGCCTAAACCCAGCCCTTGTCCTAAACGACACAGTGCCAGTAGCAGTGGCGCGGCAAGACCAATTTGCGCATAGGTGGGCAGTAAACCGATACAAACGGTGGAAATACCCATGGTCAGTAAAGCCGCAACCAGTGTGGCTTTACGACCAATTCGGTCACCCAAATGCCCAAACAGTGCTGCACCAATCGGGCGAGCAATAAAGGCAATAGCAAATGTGGCTAAGGACTGGATGGTTGCTGTCGTCGGGTCTGTACTTGCAGGAAAGAACAGATGAGGGAAAATAATGACCGCAGCTGTGGCATAAATATAAAAATCGAAAAATTCGATTGTTGTACCGACAAGGCTTGCGCTAAGTACACGGAATTTTGAGTTGGTTGCTACTTCTGGAGCAGCGATAAAATTTGATGACGCCATAAGAACCTTACACTTAGTAAAAATAAAAAAACTTAATTTTAAAAGGGTAATCTTTTTAAAAAAGGCGTAATTTCTTAAAAAAATACGAAATACCGACTTAGATCTACGGATTTAGGGTTGCTAAAAAATGTAGAAATAGAGGGTTATATCACGTAAAGATAGATGGCTAAGAAATGTGATCCAGCACCAATCAATACAAAAACATGCCAGATAGCATGGGTGTATCTTACTCTTTTTAAGGCATAAAACAATGCACCAACGGTGTAAGCAAGCCCACCAATGATGAGGTAGGTTAACGCTGGTTTACTTAAAAAGTGTTGCATATCATCCATGACCAGTACTGCAAGCCAGCCCATCAGCAAATATGCGAAGAGTGAAATTTTATGAAAGCGATGAATGAAAACTAACTTGAATAGTGTACCAATTACGGCAATCACCCAAAGTGCAATTAACAAGTAATGCGCTTTTGCTGTGGGAATCGCAATGGATAGAAAAGGGGTATAGGTTCCAGCAATCAAATAATAAATAGCAGTGTGATCCAGTTTTTTGTACCAATAACGTTTGGTGTCGTCAGTGGCAAAGTGATAAAGGGCAGAACTTGAAAAAAGGAGGATCATACTGAGCGCATAGACACATAAGCCTAGGAATTGTCCTCGTGGTAAATCACTGCCTTTAATCAACAGCAAGACACTCGCAATGACAGCGAGTACTGCGCCAAGTGCATGACTCATTGCATTCATTTTCTCTTCACGTGGATCGTAAGATTGCATATTGGAGGTCGTCATGGTGGATTTCTATGATTAAAAATACACTTGTATAGTAATGAAATTTTACCTTTAAAGTAAGAAGTTTTACACTCACAGCTTAATTTATTCGAGTTATCTTCATGTCGCAATTGGCTTCTTCTTTTATTCAGGAACAACAATTTTTAGATGCCTTTCAGCAAGCCATTGAAAAACAAAATTTTGATCGAATAATTCTAAGCCAATATAAAGGTGAATTAGAACATTTAGAGAAAATCACGTTACGCGTCATTCTATTACAAGATCAGCCTGTTTTAAGTGCTTTGTATCGTTATAAGACTCAAGATGTCACCAAAAATTATCCTTTGGCAGAAGCGCAGCAACTCATTCACGATTTATTGGCGCACTGTAAACAAGCCAATCTTTTTACCCATACAGAAGAGCTGCAACTGAAAAAGAATAAGAAAAAAGCCATGTTGACGGTCACTAAAAATCAAGCTGCCGCAAAGGCTCAGACTTTAGAACAGCAACAGGGACATGATCGTGCCAAGCATCGTTATGTTGACCAAGACAGTTATTTTTTACAACCGTTAGGGATTACCGACAACAAAGCACAAATTATTCCAAGTATGGCGCGTAAGTGGAAACAAATTAATAAATTTGTGGAAATTTTTTCAGGTGCTTTAGATCAAATCACAGCGCAAGAGCATACGTTACGGGTGGTTGATTTTGGTTCGGGTAAAGGTTATTTGACCTTTGCTTTATATGATTATTTAGCCAAACAAGGTCAAACGCCATTTGTCACGGGAGTCGAGCTGAACCCTAAAATGGTCGAATTTTGTCAAAAGGTGGTGCAAGCGTCGCAATTTACCCAACTGGATTTTTTCCAAGGCGATGTTCGTACCTATCAGCCTGAACACTTAGATGTGATGATTGCGTTACATGCGTGTGATGTTGCTACTGATTTTGCCATTCATACCGGAATTCGTTTAAACGCACAAATGATTATGTGCGCGCCGTGTTGCCATAAAGAATTACGTCCACAAATGCAAAGTCCAAGTGTGTTGAAGCCGATGTTGCAATTTGGGATTCATGCTGGACAGCAAGCGGAAATGCTCACCGATACCATTCGTGCCTTATTGTTAAAAGCCTATGGCTATGAAACCAAAGTTTTTGAGTTTGTGGCTTTGGAACATACCAGTAAAAATAAAATGATTTTGGCGACCAAACGTCAAGATTTTGAAGCCCCTGATCAGGCTGTTTTGGCGCAAATTGTGGCGTTAAAGCAAATGTATGGTATTCAAAAACACTCGCTTGAATTGCTGCTAAATCATCAGTGGGATCAGCAAAATATTGGTGAAAAGTGTTAGTTTAAAATGAATAAAGCAGTCGTAAGGCTGCTTTTTATTTCTAGGAAAATGATTTTTGATGACCCCATTTATGATACGCACAGGCAGTTGGGATGAATTGCAAAATGATGCAAGACTGATTCGTGAACAGGTGTTTATTCATGAACAGCAGATTACTCCTGAAGATGAATGGGATGCAGAAGATGCCATTGCTTTACATTTTCTGGTTTTAGATCAGCATCAGCCGATTGCTACAGCACGACTTTTGAACAATAACAGTGTCGGACGTGTTGCTGTACTGAAAGAATATCGCGGCAAGGGCATTGGTCGTTTGTTGATGCTTGAAATTATTCAACAGGCGAAACATCAACAGCGTGAATTTTTAAAGTTGTCTTCACAAGTGCATGCCATCGCATTTTATCAAAGTTTGGGTTTTAACGTGCAGGGCGATGAATATTTGGATTGTGGCATTCCACATGTGGATATGCGACTTTTATTGACTTGATGGAATGATTGATTTTGAATCAATAAAAGCCACGAAAAGTGGCTTTTATTTGCTGAATCTAAAGATTAATGACCATGTTCAGGTTCAGTTGCCATTTTATTTTCTGTCATTCCAGCATGCTCACCTGCTGACATGTGATGCATTTCTGTGCTTGCTGGCGCACTTGCACCACTCGTATTTTTTTGCTTTTCAGCTTCAGCCAGTGCTTCTTGAGACATAACAGGTGCATTTTTAAAAGCAGTCTGATTGCTCTCAGCACGTTTCTGGCTTGGCATATAATCAGGTTCATTGGTTACAGCAAGATAGAAAAAGCCGAGGAAAAAAGCACTTAAAATAAAGGCAATAATGAGCGCTTTCCAACCCCAAGGCGATTTTTCAGGAGAAGTGTTATTAGTCATGAGAAAGTACCAAAATGGATAAAAATAAATCAGAATCTATGTAACTTTATAACACATTATTGTTTGAAAGCCGATGCTTAAATAACGAATCCCTTCATTTGAATAAGAGATTAAAGTCAATATTAAAATCCCGAGCTTTCGTTTAAATATAATAAAACTCAAATCTGGTTTGAATATGAGGACGTTAAAGAGGGGATATGTTTTGAATGAAAAAGCAACGGTTTGAGACATGATCGCCCTAATCTTGAATCAAGAAAAGAGCGATCATATGATGTATTTATCAGCGCATATTAGGCAATTTTTTCGCCAGCATGGGCTTTATCTATCAGCAGTTGTGGCGCTTTAAAACGCGCACCGTATTTTACTTCTAGTGTATTGGCACGGATTAAGGCTTTTTCTAAACCATATTGATTTAGAAACTGCAACGCACCACCCGTCCAAGGCGCAAAACCAATACCAAAAATAGAACCGACATTGGCATCGACCACAGATTCTAAAACACCTTCTTCAAAACAGCGCAAAGTATCTAAAGACTGTACAAACAGAAAGCGGTCAATCATTTCCTGTTCGGAAATTTCCGTGTCTTTTTTCCAGTGGCTTAAACCATCCCATAAATGTTTTTTGCCATTTTCAGGATAGTCATAAAAACCAGCACCCGCGGCTTTACCTTTACGTTGAAATTGATGCATCATGGTTTCAATCACATCATCTGCACCTGAGCGTGGCAGGTCTTTGCCTTCAGCTTGCAGGGCTTTACGGGTCTCATTTGCCACATGTTCAGATAAGGTCAGCGATACTTCATCCTGAATGGCAAGTGGCCCTACAGGCATACCTGCTTTAAGGGCCGCCATTTCAATTTTGGCAGGATGCACACCTTCTGCGAGTAAACGTAAGCCTTCTTGTACAAACGTACCAAAGACGCGACTGGTAAAGAAACCACGACTGTCATTGACGACAATTGGTGTTTTGCCAATTTGCTGTACATAGTCATAGGCTTTGGCTAATGTTTCGGCTGAGGTGTTTTTGCCTTTAATAATTTCAACCAGTTGCATTTTATCGACAGGGCTAAAGAAATGTAGACCAATAAAATGACTATCGTCTTTAGAGGCTTTGGCCAGTTCGGTAATCGGCAAGGTTGAGGTATTGGAAGCCATAATACCGTCATTGACTAAATAGCTTTCAGCTTCTTGGGTGACTTTAGCTTTCAGTTCTGGATTTTCAAAAACAGCTTCAATGATTAAATCACAGCCTTGTAGATCTGCTGCATTAGCCGTTGCGGTGATCAAAGACAAAACCTGATCACGTTTTTCAGCAGTCAGTCGTCCTTGGGATACTTTTTTATCCAGCAGTTTTTGGCTATAGGCTTTGCCTTTTTCTGCATTTTCCAGCGTCACGTCTTTGAGTACAACGTGAATGCCTTTACTTGCCGTTGCGTAGGCAATTCCTGCACCCATCATGCCTGCACCAAGCACAGCGACTTTTGTAGCTTTCCATTTGGTAATGTTTTTGGGACGGCTTGCACCCGATTTAATCGCATTTAAGCCGTGCCAGAAGGTGCCAATCATATTTTTGGAAATTTGACCTGTAGCAAGGTAAGTAAAGTAACGTGATTCTATGGTCAGAGCCGTATCAACATCGACCTGAGCACCTTCCACGGCTGCTGCCATAATGGCTTCAGGGGCAGGGTAACAACCTTTGGTTTTATCGCGTAGCATGGCAGGGGCAATCGCCAGAATTTGCGCAACAGCAGGTGTTTTAGGGTCGCCACCGGGGATTTTATAACCTTTTACATCAAATGGTTGTTGTGATATTGGATTGGCTTTGACCCAAGTTAGTGCTTTTTCAAATAGTGCTTCTTCAGTTTCGGCTGTATCGTGGATTAAGCCAAGTGATTTTGCTTTATCAACACCAAACTGCTTACCTTCCATCAAGAAAGGAAAAGCATTTTGCAGACCGAGTAGGCGCACCATACGTACCACACCACCACCACCCGGTAGTAAACCTAAAGTGACTTCAGGTAAGCCAAATTTGGCTTTAGCATCATTTAAAGCAATACGATGATGGCAGCCTAAAGCCAGTTCCCAACCACCACCTAGTGCCGTGCCGTTTAAGGCTGCAACCACAGGAATCCCACGCGTTTCGATATAACGTAGTTTGGCTTTCATTTCTTCAATCATGTTGAAAAATGTTGTGGCATGATCTGGCTCTGCCTGAATCAGTTCATCGAGGTCACCCCCTGCAAAAAAGGTTTTTTTCGCTGAACGGAAAATAATGCCTGAAATTTCTGCATCGGCTTGTAGCTTGGAAACGATATCTTCTAGTGCCACACGGAAATCAGCGTTCATGGTGTTGGCAGATTGATTTGGAGAATCTAAAGTCAAAATGACAATATTATCGGCATTTTTTTCATATTGAATTGCGCTCATAAATTTTTATCCAAATGTTTTTAGAATGAACTTGGTATTGGCAATCGCTGCTTAATTTCAAAATTACTTATTACAGCGGAGTCTTTCCAATTTCCATTTAATGTCGGGTTGCTAGAGCTTCTTGCACTGCAGTTAAAGCAGTGCTTAAACTTTATTCAGGTTCGACCTACCTTGCGAAATGGTATTTCTCATTCGGAAAAATGAGGAGTGATACTCCGCAAGAAAACCATTGTCATACGCAAAACCTATTTGTTTGCTGCATGTTTTCCCTTGCGCCAAAAACAAAGCAGTGCTTTATTTTTGCTCAAGTTGCGTATGACCAGCGTGTATCAAATATCTACGAGAAAGGGGTTATACCAATTCAATAATGGTTGCGATACCCATACCACCACCGACACACAAGGTTGCCAGCCCACGCTTTTTACCTTGACGTTCTAGTTCATCCAACAAGGTGCCTAAAATCATTGCGCCTGTTGCACCGAGCGGATGCCCCATTGCAATTGCACCGCCATTGACATTCACTTTGGCGGGATCAACCTTAAGTTCTGTGATGAAACGCATGACCACAGCAGCAAAGGCTTCATTGACTTCAAACAGGTCAATATCATCAATCGTTAAGCCTGCTTTGGCTAAAGCTTTACGTGCAGCAGGCGCAGGGCCAGTCAACATGATGGTTGGGTCACTACCAACCAATGCTGTTGCCAAGACTTTGGCACGCGGTTTGAGTCCTTGTTCTTGGACGGCTTTTTCAGAAGCGATTAATACCACAGCCGCACCATCGACTATGCCCGATGAATTCCCTGCATGATGCACATGATTAATGTTTTGAACTTCAGGATATTTCTGTAGCGCAAGGGCATCGAAACCCATTTGACCCATCATGGCAAAGCTTGGATTGAGTTTGGCTAAACCTTCCGCAGTGGTAGTGGGTTTAATAAATTCATCTTCAGCTAAAATTGTCACACCTGCTTTATCTTTCACAGGGATAATCGATTGATTAAAATAACCCTTGGCTTGTGCAGCAGCAGCTTTCTTTTGTGAGTTCTCGGCAAAAGTATCGACATCAGAACGCGTATAACCGTCAATGGTGGCAATTAAATCTGCCCCAATGCCTTGGGGAACAAAGTTTGCCGCCATGTTGGTTTCAGGATCCAGTGCCCAAGGGCCACCGTCTGAACCCATCGGCACGCGAGACATCGACTCAACCCCACCTGCAACCACAAGATCTTCCCATCCTGAACGAACTTTTTGCGCAGCCATATTGACGGCTTCTAAACCTGAAGCACAAAAACGGTTGATTTGTACACCGGCCACATCGTTATCCCAACCTGCCGCAATGGCCGCAGTTTTGGCAATATCCGCACCTTGATCACCAATGGGGGTGACACAGCCCAACACAATATCATCGACTTTAGAGGTATCCAGTTGATGACGATCTTTCAGTTCATTGAGTAAAGTTGTCAGTAGAGTGATAGGTTTCACTTCATAGAGTAAACCGTCTTTTTTTCCTTTTCCGCGTGGTGTGCGAATGGCATCAATGATGTAAGCCTCGCTCATACAATATCCTTTTTATGACTTTAAAATTGTTATGCTTTTTCGATTTTAATGATTAATTGTTGAAGTGCAATGACCAGAACGAATCAGATCAAATGAGTTTTTTAGCCAACCTGATGGAATTGTGCTGTGATCAGCCATGCTGTTTATTTTTGTCTTTTTTAGCCGAGTTTTTGCTCGCTTTCAATTAGACTGCATCTTCAATACTTTTGCTTGATTACATGGGGTAAAGAGGATGATAAAACGAAAAAGTCGCTCTGCTGTCATTTTGTTGGCGTTGTCTTTATTTGGTTGTGATTCATCTGGTGGTGATCTTGGAAAAAATAATGTTGCAGAGAGCAAAAATAAAATGAGTCAGACTTATTCGAATCAGGTGGCCAATGACAAAATGCTTTTGGTCTTGTCTGCACCATCCATCCATGATTCTTACTACGCATCAGCATTTCAACGCATTGTCGATTTTCAAATTAATTATGCAAAATTAATTCTAGGCAATGATAATGTGGTGATTTTAGTCGATGAAGACACCAAGCCTTATTTCACAGGCAAAGTCCCCGAAGATATTTTACTGGTGGATGACGTGCGTGATATTTGGATGCGTGACTTCACCACCATTAATCCAAAACAGCCTGTACAATTTACCTATACGTGGGCTTCGATGAGTCAGAAGCAAAGTAAGGACGTGCAAAAAAGTTTTAGTCGTTTTGCAGATCGTTATCAGATTCAAAGAGCCAAAACTGATTTAATGATTGATGGTGGCAATCTTGTCGATGATTATGCAGGTCGTGTGATCACCACCACCCGTTTTATGGAAGATAATGCGCTGAGCTATGAGCAAGCAAAACAAGAATTAAAAAAGACCTTGGGTGCGAGTCAAGTTGCAATTTTAGAACCCGATGAAGACGTGCTCGCTCACTCGGATGGAATGGTCAGCTGGGTGGATAAAAACACACTGCTGGTCAATGATTACTCAAAAACACCATCATTTAGAACGGTGGTCATGGATGAGTTAAGGTCTTCATTTCCATCAGCAAAAATAGTTGAAGTCCCTGTTGAATATAAAACCAATCCCAAAGGACAATGGGACGGATTTGAATCTGCTTGTGGGGTTAATCTCAACTCGACCGTGACTTATAATAATATTTATGTACCGACCTTTAATATGCCACATGATCAAAAAGCATTGAGCATTATCAAGCAGAATACTACTAAAAAAGTGATTCCGATCAATGCGGAAAGTGTTTGTCCTATGGGCGGCAGCGTACGTTGTCTGACTTGGCAAGTCACAGGTGAGAATGCAGTGAAATTAATTACTGCTGCAAGAGAAAGATAATAATTTGAATAACTTGCATCTGATGCTTCACAGGCAGATGCAAGTTGGTTAAACTCGCCTGCCATTTTTATTGTGCTGATAAAAAATGAAATTTATTAATATTATTGGTACCACAGGCTCAGGTAAATCGACGTTTGCCCGAAAATTGGCACAAAAGCAACAATTACAATATATTGAACTTGATAATTTATTATGGCTAGACGATTGGCAGGAATCAGCAGATGATGCCTTCTTTTGCAAGCTTAAATCGAATATGGAGACAGCTGCAACAGGTTGGGTGATTGATAATCTCTATACCCGAAGCATTGAAATGATCTGGTCACAGGTTGATACGGTCATTTGGTTGGATTATTCATTTTCACTAAATTTTTATCGTCTGACTAAACGGACTTTATCTCGTGCTATCAGTCAAAAACCATTATGGGAAAATTCTAACAACAGGGAAAACTGGAAAATGATGTTATCCAGAAAATCAATTTTCCTCTGGATGTTTCAGAAATATCCACAAAATAAACAAAGATATGTCGCCATGATGCAAGACTCCAAATATCAACATATTCAATTCATTCGTTTAACATCACCTAGGCAGGCGCAAGAGTTTTTAAAATGCTTGAGCGATTTCAATTGAAATAAAAAAGCCTGAGTAATACTCATAATGCTGATCAGTTAAGGGGGTTTTACAATTAACTTCTTAGCTTTTTAGTTATTCACGACGGAGTCTTATATCTTTAAATCAAATACTTGAAGCTCATCTATTACTTTGGATAAGCCCAAATGAGAATCCTCAAAATATATTTTGAGTTCGCAAGAAAGGCATCTTGCGGCGCAGTGCGCCTCACCGCAAAACTCGTCAAATACCTTTTATTGATCAATTCATCGCAGAAACCTTACTGTTTCAATCTTGCGGTGTATACACCTCATGCCTCGAACAATTGCGAATGACGTTTACGCGTATCGAATAACATCATGAATTTAAAATAAAAATGCCAGTCAATTTCTTAACTGACTGGCATTAGAGCAACCCTCAGGCTTTTTTATCAATTCATGAGAAATTAATGATAGCCGTGTAATTGACGGTACAGTCCCGGTGTGACACCTGTCCATTTTTTAAATGCACGATGGAAGGTACTGGTTTCACTAAAGCCAACTTGTTGTGCTACATCTTCTAAGGTTAAATTTGGATTTAATAATAGATGGATTGCAGCATCACGGCGTAAGGCATCTTTCACGCCTTGATAACTTTTACCTTCCGCAGCCAAACGACGACGTAAGGTTTGCGGTGAAAGGTAGAGCATCGAAGCGACATCATTCAAGGTTGGCATTTCTTCACCAATTTGGCTCTTTAATACGTCACGAATACGTGAAGTTAAAGAGTTGGTGTTTTTAAACTTAACCAAAAGCTGAGCAGGTGCAGCTTTCAGGAATTCTTCAAGATTTTCTTCCGTTTGACGAAGCGGTAAATCTAGATAGTCGGCAGCAAAGGTAATTTCGGTACGCTGTGCATCAAATTGCATGACAGGTGCAAAGAACAGTGCATCGTATTCATCTGCATGCGCAGGACGAGGATAGCCAAAATGCACGCGTTCTAAAGGCAGACGACGTTCAATCAACCAAGAGGCTAAGCCATGCCAAATCATCAGCATGCTTTCAGTAATGAAATGATCTGGATCTAGACTTTTTGGAATCAGGGGAACAAGACGTGCTTCATGCTTATCGCGTTCTAGGGCGACCGACCATTCATCACCAAACAGTTTATAAAACTGCGATGAAAGTTCTAAAGCATCTCCTAGCGTTTTGGCGTGGATAATGAGCTGACACATAATGGCAAAAGTGCCTAAACGACGTGGCTGAATATCAAAGCCAATATGTTCGTCTTGGGTTACCATCCACAACATTTTAATAAAACGAGTGTACTGTTCTGGGGAAATACGTGCTTTAGGCTGACGTAATAACTCTGCCTCTATGCCGACATGGGACAATAAAGTTTCAACGTCCATGCCTAGACGTTTGACACCTGTGAGAGCCGCATTGACAAAGTGGATACTAATCGTATCGCGACTCATGTTAAATCCTTCAGTCTCTTTTATATTCACTTTTAGTTGACCTAAATGACGCTAAAAATTATTTGAGTAGCAATTTACAATGGGTATTTTGCCTTGTTTACATCTTAAATTGCCGAAATGATCAAGGTAAATGGCTGAACATGACATTGTTTTATGACTTTTATATTTCTAATATGGATAAAAAATCAACATAGAGTGAGTAAAAATAACATGGATACAGCTTTAAAGGGATTGAAAGTCCTCGATTTTTCCACACTTTTACCGGGACCATTTGCCACATTGTATTTAGCAGATCTAGGTGCAGAAGTGATTCATGTCGAATCGCCTTCACGCCCAGATCTGATTCGTCTCTTCCCACCTTATGCCAATGGACAAGCAACTTCACATAGTTATTTGAATCGTAATAAGAAATCTATAGCCTTAGATTTAAAAGATCCTCAAAATGTTGAGTTGATTAAAAGTAAAATTGCTGATTTTGATATTGTGGTGGAGCAGTTTAGGCCCGAAGTGATGAAACGACTGGGTTTGGATTATCAAACGCTCGCAAAAATTAACCCACGATTGATTTATTGTTCCATTACAGGCTATGGGCAGACAGGACTTTATAAAGATAAGGCCGGTCATGACATTAATTATCTCGCCCTTTCTGGGATTGTCGGGCATAGCGGTCGACAAGACAGTGGCCCACCGCCGATGGGCATTCAAATTGCTGATATTGCGGGTGGTTCTTTACATGCGGTGATTGGTATTTTATCTGCGGTGATTGAACGTCAACGCAGTGGGCAAGGGCAGTATATTGATATCTCAATGACCGATTGTGTGGCTACTTTAAATAGCATGGCAGCCGCCGCAGTTTTAGCTGGAGAAACCAAACAGTATGCGGAACAATCACATTTAAATGGTGCGACCTATTATGACTATTATCAGACATTGGATGGTCGATATTTATCGGTAGGCAGTATTGAACCACAGTTTATGTCGGGATTAGCCACCATTTTAGAGCTGCCGATCCTTTTAGAAAAAGGCGCTTCTTTTGATGCAACCGATCAAAAAATAGTGAAGCAAGCGCTGCAAGAAAAAATTAAAACCAAGACATGCACAGAATGGACATCCATTTTTGCAAAACTAGATGTATGCGTAGAACCCGTTTTGCAACTAGATGAAGCATTAAACTCTGCATTGGCAAAACAACGGCAATGGGTGATTGATGTTCCTCTTGCTGAGCAAAGTACACAGACAGAACCTCAGTTAGCATGTCCGATTAAATTTTCACGCTCAAAAATGAGTTACAAGCATATTGGCAAAAAATTAGGCGAAGATTCTTTTTAAATATCACAATGTGATAAAATATGGTCAATTTTAAACAAAAAACAACAAAAAAAATCATTATTAACAAATAATAGGCGTAACCTATACGTAGGTTACATATTGTTGAAAAGGTCACTAATGATGAATAAATATAGCAGGGAAATATTTTTTGGAATTAGCTTTTTAGCAGTCAGTTGTGCAATACAGAGTACTTTTGCTAATACTACTTTTTCATCTAAAAGCCCTTGGATGTTCGGTGATTGGAATGGTCAACGTACTGAATTACAGATGAAAGGTTATGATTTTAGCCTAGGTTATACTGGTGAAGTGGCAACCTTGCTTGATGCAAAGCATGCTTCTAGCCATGGGACTGAATATGCAGATCAATTCGCGCTTGGTGCTCATTTCGATTTAAACAAAATCTTAGGTTGGCAAGATACTGAAGCACAAATTACCGTGACTGAGCGTAATGGTCGTTCACTTTCACAAACTTCAGATGCTTTAAATGGTCAATCTACGGGTGTTGAAAATGGTCATTTAAGCTCGACACAAGAAGTTTGGGGGCGTGGGCAAACTTGGCGTTTAACTGATTTTTGGATCAAGAAAAAATTCTTAGATCAAAAATTAGATGTGAAAGTGGGCCGTTTTGGTGAAGGTGAAGACTTTAATAGTTTTGACTGTGATTTCCAGAATTTGGCTCTTTGTGGTTCGCAAGTGGGTAACTGGGTTGGTGATCAATGGTACAACTGGCCAGTCAGCCAATGGGCTGCACGGGTGAAATATAACGTCACGCCAGACCTTTATGCACAGCTGGGTGCATACGAATACAATCCTGAAAATTTAGAGCGCGGTAAAGGCTTTAACCTCAGCACTGATGGTTCTCATGGTGCCATTATTCCTGCTGAACTGGTTTGGACACCGAAAACAGGTGAACAAAAACTTCCGGGTGAATACCGTGCTGGTTTTTACTACAGCACAGCCGATGCTGTAGTGATTGCTCATCAAGATCAAAAAGATCAGCATCAAGGTGGTTGGCTTGTTGCGAAGCAACAATTAACGGCACATAAAGGTGATGTCTCTCGTGGTCTTACTGGTTTTGTCAACCTGACTGTGCATGATTCAGCAACCAATAACGTTAGCGATATGCAAAATATCGGTCTGGTTTATAAAGGTGCGATGGATTCACGTCCTAAAGACGAAATGGCTTTAGGTCTTGCACGTATCAATTTGAACGATGATCTAAATGATGGTCGTAGCGAAGAATATGATGCAGAAGTTTACTACGGTTTACATGCAACCAACTGGTTAACCATTCGTCCGAATGTTCAATATATTCGTCATGTCGGTGCATATAAGCATGGCGAAAATGCTTGGGTGGGCGGGGTTAAGTTCCAAACAGCATTCTAGTTTGTAGATAATAAATACTTGAGTAACAACTGAAGCCTTGAATTTTTTGCGCTTTCAGACATGCTATATCGGTAGCCTTAGGTATTTAAACTTAGGTATTTAAAATCTAAAAACTAATAAAAAAAGCTGCTCATACTTGTTCACAAGTATGAGCTTTTCAATTAAGAATTTTAGAAATAGGTGGTTAATATGAATACTCCATCTTCAGGTTCAGGATTAAAAACGATTTTAGCCATAGTGGCTATTATTCTCGGTTTAGTCTTGCTGATTGGAGGGATTTATCTTGCAGTGCTTGGTGGGTCTTGGTACTACATCATTGCAGGTTTATTCTTCATCGCGACTGCAATTTTATTGCAAAAATTAAAAAGCTCGGCACTGATTGTGTATGCACTATTTGTATTGGGTACAGTGCTGTGGGGCTTATGGGAAGTGGGTTCTGACTTCTTCGCATTGGCTCCTCGTTTAGATATTTTGGGTCTATTTGGTCTTTTATTGTTAATTCCAGCGGTCACTCGTGGTTTTAACAATACCAAAGGGGCAAAAATTGCCCTGACTGGTACATTGGCTATCACTATTGCAGTGATGATCTATGCGGTATTTAATGACCCGCAAGAAATTCGCGGTGAATTAACCACTAAGCAGCCTGCCACTGCACAGCCGATTCCGGGTATTGCAGACGGTGACTGGCCAGCCTATGGTCGCACTCAGTCAGGTCTACGTTATTCGCCATTAACTCAAATTAATTCAGAAAACGTGAAAGACTTAAAAGTCGCTTGGACGTATAACACAGGCGATTTTAAAACTGAAAATGACTCAGGTGAAACAACCAATCAGGTGACTCCAATTAAAGTTGGCGACAATATGTACATCTGTACAACGCACCAAAAATTGGTTGCGCTAGACCCGACAACGGGTCAGGCGAAATGGACATTTGATCCGAAATTAAGAGCGGATAAAACCTTCCAACATTTAACCTGCCGCGGTGTTTCGTATTTTGATGCAAGCAATACCGCTGGTTTCGAAACCAGTTTAGCTGTGAAAAAAACCACTTCAGCAGAGTGTCCTCAAAAAATCATTTTACCTGTCAATGATGGTCGTCTGGTTGCGATCAATGCCAAAACGGGTAAAGCCTGTACCGATTTTGGTAAAAATGGCGAAGTTGATTTACAAAAAGACATGCCATTTCCTTATCCGGGGGGCTATATCCCAACGTCACCGCCAGTGATTACCGGTACAACCATTATTATTGCCGGTTCAACCACAGATAACTATTCGACTGAAGAGCCATCGGGCGTGATCCGTGGTTATGATGTCAATACAGGTGAACTTCTTTGGGTCTTTGATACGGGCGCAGAAGATCCAAATGCCATTCCTGCACCGGGTCAAAAATATGTTCAAAACTCGCCAAACGCATGGGCACCTTTAGCTTATGATGCGAAGTTGGATATCGTATATGTGCCAACGGGTGTCGGTACGCCTGATATTTGGGGTGGGAACCGTACTGAGTTGCATGAGCGCTATGCAAACTCGATGTTGGCAATTAATGCAACGACAGGTAAATTGGTGTGGAACTTCCAAACCACGCATCATGATTTGTGGGATATGGACGTACCAGCTCAACCGACATTGACTGATATTAAAAATCAATCGGGTCAAACCGTTCCAGCAATTTATGTATTGACTAAAACGGGGAATGTTTTTGTTTTAGACCGTCGTACGGGTGCAGCAATTGTTCCAATTACTGAGAAACCTGTGCCACAAACAGTGAAACGTGGTCCTCAAACCAAAGGTGAGCGTTATGCTGCTACACAGCCGTTCTCTGATTTTGATCTTGCACCAAAAGAAAGATTAACGGATAAACAAATGTGGGGTGCCACGATGTTTGACCAATTGATCTGCCGTGTGTCTTTCCATAAATTAAACTACGATGGCATTTATACTCCACCTTCTGAAAATGGAACTTTGGTGTTCCCCGGTAACTTGGGTGTATTTGAATGGGGTGGTATGTCAGTCAACCCAGACCGTCAAATTGCCGTGATGAATCCAATTGGTTTACCATTTGTCTCTAAACTGATTCCAGCTGATCCGAACCGTCCAAAAACGGCCAAAGGCGCGGGTACTGAAGCCGGTATTCAGCCAATGTATGGCGTGCCTTATGGTGTTGAAATTAGTGCGTTCTTGTCTCCATTCGGTTTGCCATGTAAACAACCTGCTTGGGGCTATGTGGCCGGTGTCGATTTAAATACGCATCAAGTGGCTTGGAAACGTCGTATTGGTACAATTCGTGACAGTATGCCGGGTATTCCGTTACCGCCATTTAAAATGGGTGTGCCAATGCTTGGCGGTTCAATTTCTACTGCGGGTAATGTGATGTTTGTCGGTGGTACTCAGGATGATTACATTCGTGCAATCAATGTGACCAATGGTGATGAACTTTGGAAAGGTCGTTTGCCAGCAGGTGGACAAGCAACCCCAATGACCTATGAAAGCAACGGTAAACAATACGTGGTGATCATGGCGGGTGGTCATGGCTCATTTGGCACCAAGATGGGTGATGCACTGGTGGCTTATGCCTTACCTGATTAAAAACAATCTGTTGTAAATAGTTGATTTAAAAGCCTGATTCGTCAGGCTTTTTTATTGGGTTTATTCTGTCTTGCAATATATTTTCTTATTTATATTTGAATCTTTACGTTGTATATGAGAAATAATGATAAACAAGTGAAAAGAACATCAAATCGAATAAAGGCAGCAGGATTTTGCTGTATCCCGCGCTATCTGTGAAACATTGACACCCTTATCAATAAAACCGCTATTAAATATGTAAAAAACGCATTTTGTTGATAGGTTAAATCTCGTTATGCTGTGCATCGTTATAATAGAAACTACTAGCTGTACGCCATGTATTTATATACTGATTTTGATCAGCAACTGATCAATGAACGTGTTGCACAATTCCGTGACCAAACGGAACGTTATTTAGCGGGTAAATTGACGGAAGATGAATACCGTCCGCTACGTCTACAAAATGGTTTATACGTTCAACGCTATGCGCCAATGTTACGTATTGCTGTGCCTTATGGCTTAATGAACTCAAATCAACTGCGTAAAATTTCGGATTTGGCAAAAGAGTATGATCGTGGCTATGCCCATGTATCAACACGTCAAAATATTCAGTTTAACTGGCCAGCACTTGAAAATGTGCCTGACATGTTGGCAGAACTTGCGACGGTTCAAATGCATGCCATTCAAACCTCAGGTAACTGTATTCGTAATACCACCACTGACCAATATGCTGGTGTGGTTGCTGGTGAAATTGCAGATCCGCGTCCAACCTGTGAATTGATTCGTCAATGGTCAACATTCCATCCAGAATTTGCCTTCTTGCCACGTAAATTTAAAATTGCCGTCTCTGCATTGGCGGAAACGGATCGTGCAGCGGTTTCATTCCATGATATCGGTGTGTATATCGTGAAGAATGAAGCAGGCGAAATTGGCTATAAAATTAAAGTCGGTGGTGGTTTAGGCCGTACACCAGTCATTGGTAGCTTTATTCGTGACTTCTTACCACGTGAAGATTTAATTGCATATTTAGAAGCGGTTTTACGTGTTTATAACTTGCATGGTCGCCGTGACAACAAATATAAAGCGCGTATCAAAATTTTGGTCAAAGCTTTAACGCCAGCAGTTTTCGCGGAAAAAGTTGAAGCTGAATTTGCTCATACCATTCAGACTTTAAAAATTCAGCCTGAAATTTTGACAAAATTAGACCAAGAGTTTACGCCGTTTGATTATCAAGATTATGCAGATGAAGACTTTACTGAATTGTTTGCAGCTTATCCGAAATTCAAGCAATGGTTTAATATCAACACCAATGCACATAAGGTAAAAGGTTATCGTATCGTTACGATTTCACTGAAACGTACAGGTATTGCACCGGGTGATATGAGCACTGAAGAAATGAATTTGATCGCAGATCTTGCAGATCAATATACATTCGGTGAACTTCGTACCACGCACGAACAAAATATTTCATTGGTTGATGTGCCGCAAAAAGATTTATTTGCAGTATGGCAAGCACTTGAAGCGAATAATTTGGCGCGTGCACATATTGGTTTTGTCACCGATATTATTTGCTGTCCAGGCGGTGATTTCTGTTCATTGGCAAATGCGAAATCTATTCCAATCTCTGAAGCGATTTCACGCCGTTTTGATGATTTAGACACGATTTACAACTTAGGTAAATTGGATCTCAATATCTCTGGCTGTATGAATGCTTGTGGTCATCACCATGTGGGGAATATTGGTATTTTAGGTGTCGATAAAAAAGGTGCCGAATTCTACCAAATTACTTTAGGTGGCAACGCGGATCATGATGCTTCAATTGGTGACATTTTAGGACCATCATTTGCAGCAGACCGTGTACCTGACGTGGTTGAAGAAATTTTAAATACCTATCTTGATCTTCGAAACGAGGGTGAAGAATTCATCGAAACTTATCGCCGTGTTGGCATTCAACCCTTCAAGGAGCGTGCATATGCTTAATACCGCACTTCAAGTGCTCGCTAAAGATGGCACGATTGCAGACAATACTTATCAAGTGATTGGTGAAGATGGCATCTTGCCACAAGGTGATGTGGTTTTAACCGTTGAACAGTTAGACCAAATTGCAAATGTATCGGGTAAAAAAGCGCTTTACATTACTGTGGATGCTTCTCCTGAAGTGAACGAATTTCCACTGGATCAACTCGATGCAATTTTTATTGAGTTTGCAGGCTTTAACGATGGTCGTGGTTATTCATTTGCAGCGCTATTACGTCGTCAAGGCTATCAAGGCGAACTTCGTGCGACAGGTGATATTTTTAAAGATGTGTTGAACTATTTGAAGCGTTCGGGTTTCGATACTTTCGTGGTGAAAGAAGGTAAAGATATTCATGAAGCGGCAGCAGGTTTACATGATTTTAAACATCCGTACCAAGCATCGACGGCAGTTGCACAAGCAAGTTATCAAACGGGCGCTTGAGCTAAAAAAAGCATAAACGCTGAATAAAAAAGCCTCCAGATGGAGGCTTTTTTATTCAATAAGAAAAGAAAATTATGCTATTAGTATTCAAAAAAGAATCGATAGAGATCAATGATGTGGAATTTTTTAAAAAAGTGGCTATCGCCTAAGCAAGTTTATCCAGCAGTTGAGGCGGAATATGACGCAGTCATAGTAGGAAATAGTGCTGAAGTACTTATATTGGGGGCACATCCAGATAATTTACATGATGACGGCAATTATCAAAATTATTATTATGTTGATCCAAGCTTATCCAAATTTGAAAAGTCATTATTGCGACTAAGAAGTTACGATGGCCATATCCGCCAAGCCATATTAGAAGATCTGAAGGAATGCTTTGATCCTGAATTATTTCCGCATTTGTTGTGGCGTTTAAATGACTGTGTTGAAATTAATCGGCAATTAGCCATCGATCATGTACAGCGCTGGGCAGTACGCCCAGAGTTTTTAGTTGTGTGTACGCAGTATTTTTTTGACATTACGGCATTACAAAAGCGGTTGCGGGTCAACCCTGAAATCTTCCATTTACTTTTAGACAGTATTGGAAAAAATAAACTTTATCTGATGGAAAACTTAACACAAAAGCAAGGTCGTCTGCCTAGAGTTATTCTGGCTTTTGCTTCGGAATATCAATGGCTAGAAGATGATGAATTAATGCATCTGTGCGAACAGGCTAACGATCAGCTGGTTCGTAAGTATTGGCTGGATAAAATAATGCAGTCGGCTTCTGAACAGCAACTGGTCTCTATTCTAAAAAATACGCAACGAAAAGATGTGCAGTACACATTATTTAATGCCTTATGGGATAAAAATGTTTTCACTGTAAGTGATCTCATTCAATTTTGGCATAGTCCATATTGGGCTGTAATGGATTATGCGGATTTTGCATTAAGGCAAAAGTATTTTGATTTTGATCAATATTTTCAGGAACATTCAATTCAAAATTTGTCTCAAAAGTCTTTACGTCTTCGAGGCTATCAATGGGTGATCAGGCAAGGTTCGCAGACTGAATTTTTTAACATTATTCAAGCTTTAGACAATAATGTGATTGCCAATGCAGTGATGAAATTCGCATTGAAAAGAAAATATGTAAATTTTGAGCAGATTGTTTCTTATTATCATCGGACTGAGCAAAATCTAACATTCCTCGTTTTTTCAAAAATCCAGCAAATCTCTGGTCAGCAATTGAGTTTGCATGAAATTGAAAGCTTTATAGATTTAATGGATGAGCCTGTGTCGCTATTGCAGAGATTAGAACTGGCTACTGGATATAATCTATGGGAACAGCTGTATTGGTATGTATTGCAATGGGATTTTATCCATAATGCCGATGAGCAAATAATTTATGATGACTTTGTACAAAGACAATTATGGCATTTAAATTATGCAATTTATCCGCCACATTGGCAGCCACAGCAAAAGCAGAATTTAGAACGGGTATTGCCTAAACTCATTCAACGATATCCCGACATATTCTCAGGCCAGAATGTTTTGAAAATTTTAAATCAAACTTTGAATGGCGTGAGCTAATCAGCAAACGGTTCATAAATATGCATTCATGAACCGTTTATTTTAAGCTGGCTATGACTGTTCAAGCTGACAATTAATCATCCATTTCACCTCAAATTGATCGGTAAAAGTGCCATACAATGCGCCCCAAAATGTCTTTTCTAAAGGCATTTCAATTTGACCATTTATGGATAAAGCATCAAATAAGCGTTTTGCTTCTACTTGCTCACTGGCATCTAAATTAATTGAAATATAATGATTAGTGCCTTTGCTAAAGACAGTATTTGCTGCACAGAATTGATCATTGGTATCGGATGCCATTAATTCGGTAAATTTATTGATGGGGAGTGACACATGCAGAATAAGATTTTTATCGGCTTCTGATAAGGTGACACCTTCTTCAGCAGGTAATTCACCATAACGGGTCAGGTTGGAAAACTCACCACCAAAAACAGATTTATAGAAGTTGAATGCGGCTTCGGCTTCACCCTGAAAATTAAGGTAATGATTGAGTTGCATCTTGATGTGTCCATATTGTTGTTTTGACAGATACAACTTACCAGCTCATATGTTAAATATTAATGAATAAATTGTAATCAAAAAAATCCCTCAATAATGAGGGATAAAGTGCTCTCTCCCTATGGGAAAGAGCTAGATAGAGGGGCGGAAATTATAGTAACTCTATCGCTACAGCAGTTGCTTCACCACCACCAATACATAAAGCAGCAATCCCTTTTTTACCGCCAGTACGTTTCAATGCATGAATTAAAGTCAAAATAATACGTGAACCTGTAGAACCGACAGGATGACCGAGTGCGCAAGCACCGCCATTAATATTCACTTTTTCAGCATCCAATTTAAAGTCATCAATCGGGCACATGGTAACCATCGCAAATGCTTCATTGATTTCCCAAAGATCGACATCGGAAGCCGTCCAGCCCGCTTTATCCAAAACTTTTTGAATTGCACCCACTGGTGCAATGGTAAATTCTGAAGGGTGCTGAGAATTTGATGCATAAGCCACAATTTTTGCAAGCGGGTTTAAACCTTTTGCTGTTGCATTGTCCGCAGACGTTAATACTAATGCAGAAGCACCATCAGAAATAGAGCTGGCATTTGCAGCTGTAATCGTACCGTCTTTGGCAAAGGCAGGGCGCAGCGTTGGAATTTTATCAATATTGGCATTAAACGGTTGTTCATCTTTATCAATGACAACATCACCTTTACGCGATGAAACTGTAACAGGCACGATTTCATCTGCAAAATAGCCTTCGGTAATAGCTATTTGAGCACGTTTGAGTGAACGAATGGCAAAATCATCCATTTGTTCACGCGTATAGCCTCGTGTATTGGCCATATCTTGAGCAAAGGAACCCATTAGGCGACCTGTTTCAGCATCTTCTAAGCCATCAAGGAACATATGATCTTTGATTTCACCATGACCCATGCGATAACCACCACGTGCCTTGGGTAACACATAAGGTGCATTGGTCATCGATTCCATACCGCCTGCGACCACAATTTCAGCAGAACCAGCTTTAATCATATCTGCTGCCTGCATGACCGCTTTCATGCCAGAACCACATAATTTGTTAATGGTGACTGCACCTGTTGAGTTAGGCAGACCCGCTTGGCGCATTGCTTGGCGTGCAGGGCCTTGCTTTAATCCAGCAGGAAGTACACAACCCATTATGACTTCTTCGACATCAGTTGGTTGTAATCCTGAACGAGCAATCGCTGCTTTAATGGATGCTGCACCTAGTTCTGGTGCTGTTGCAGCCGCTAAACTTCCTTGAAAACCGCCCATTGCTGTACGTGCACCATTTACAATTACGATGTCTGTCATTGTTTTGCTCCGATATTTACTTTTAACTAAATTATTTTCCAAACTTAAGCAGTATATTGAAAAAAACAGAGGAATAAAGTCTGATTGTTCTCTAGTTGTAGACTCATGGGTTCTTAGCAAGTGAAGGGCTTTTCAATACGAATATTTCCCATCTGACTGAGTATGATTTTATGCGATGCTTGCTGAGCAGTGGAGCAATAATAAAAACTACCATTCGAACCAATAGGAAGACCATTTGCTGCTTGAAAAGTTAAACTGGGAATGCTTAGTGTTCCTCTCCAATTTAAATTTCCATATTTCAAATCGGTTGATTCGGTCAGGATAATGTGTTCATTGGCATCCACCTGTCGGTTTTTATTAGAATCGATAAAAATAATAAAACCTGAATTCCAATGGTTCACTTGACAATTTAATTTATCTTGGCTGGGACAAACAACCACATTGCTATGTTGAAGAGCGGCATGTGACTTTGCCAATTGAATGCTTGAAATCAGTTTGTTGGTGGTTTTTATTGTTTCTTGTTTGGCCATGACTTCATGAAAATAAGGTAGAGCGAGGATTGCAATAATCGCTAAAATAGCGACCGTCATGATTAGCTCTATGAGCGTAAAACCATTTTTTTGTTTAAAAAACATTGAATTAACCTTTTGGTGTATTTTTTTAATTGTTTATGTTATTAATGTTTTGTTTTTAATCGTTTTTTCTGCAAGTAATATTTATTACTTAACTTTTAAGAAAACTGTTAAAATAATTCGCAAGTGACCATAAGCTATTCGCAACAAAAAATTGAGTAAAAAATTACCGAATTACAACGGAAATTGTAAGTAATTTTGTCAATAATTCACTTGATTAAATTTATCAAGCACTTGGAAAAAAAAGAAAGTGTTTGTATGATTCATAGTGAGTAGCTTAAAAATAAAACTGGGTATTAGAAAACCTATTTCAGGATAGCCAAATTTTAGGCTTGAGCTTGAACAACAATTGTTATCTCTGGAGGATAAATCCATGAAAATGAGTCGTATTGCACTAGCTATGCTAGTTGCTGCACCTTTAGCTGCTGCGAATGCTGGCGTAACTATTACCCCATTAATGGTTGGTTATACTTTCCAAGACACGCAACACAACAACAGCCGTGGCAACCTAACTAATAATGGTCAAGAACTTCAAGACGATTTATTCGTTGGTGCTGCGATTGGTGTTGAATTGACTCCATGGTTAGGTTTCGAAACTGAATATAACCAAGTTAAAGGTGATTCAGACGTTAATCAGGGCGAATATAAACAAACTCAAATCAATGGTAACTTTTATGCTACTTCTGATTTGATCACTAAAAACTACGACAGCAAAATTAAGCCGTACGTATTATTAGGTGCTGGTCACTATAAATATGAGCTTGATACCGCTGCTGGTCGTGATACCCGTGGTCTTGAAGAAGAAGGTACTTTAGGTAATGCTGGTCTTGGTGCTTTCTGGCGCTTAAACGATGCTTTGTCTTTACGTACTGAAGCTCGTGCTACTTACAACATCGATGAAGATTTCTGGAACTACACAGCTTTGGCTGGTCTAAATGTTGTTCTTGGTGGTCACTTGAAACCAGCTGCACCTGTAGTTGAAGTTGTTGTAGTTGAACCTGTTGTTCCAGTTCAACCAGCTCCACAAGAGTTGACTGAAGACCTTAACATGGAACTTCGTGTGTTCTTTGATACAAACAAATCAAACATCAAAGATCAATACAAACCAGAAATTGCTAAAGTTGCTGAAAAGTTAGTTGAATATCCAAACGCTACTGCTCGCATCGAAGGTCACACAGATAACACTGGTCCACGTGCATTAAACGAACGTTTATCTTTGGCTCGTGCTAACTCTGTTAAATCTTCACTTGTAAATGAATACAATGTAGATCCAGCTCGTTTGTCTACTCAAGGTTTTGCTTGGGATCAACCGATTGCTGACAACAAAACTAAAGAAGGTCGTGCTATGAACCGTCGTGTATTCGCGACTATTTCTGGTAGCCGTACTGTAATTGCTCAACCAGCTCAATAATTTATTATTGAACTGAGTTAAAAAAAGCAGCCGTAAGGCTGCTTTTTTTATGAAGAAAAATTTATTTCTATAATAGATAATTTGCATAAATCAAAAAATGTTCAATATTTGTTTTTTAAAAGCAGCACAGCCATCATTTGATGGATTCAATTTTTGATTTTGGCTTTACAAGCCACTTATTTTAATCGAAAAGTGACTGATGAAAGAAATCTAATAATTCAAAGTCGGAGTTATTACATGCTGAGTTTAATTTTTACTCATGTAATTCTCTGCTCTAGGGTTGAACCTAGCCTTTGTGACTCAAGACATTTCACCCGCATAAAAGTGGTTAAAGTTTTACTCATATCTGCATCAGAACAACCATATTTAAAAGCGTTTTATTTTGCATGATTGTCGCTTATTGAGAAGTGAGCTATAGCTATATTAAAAGACCAAGTTACCCAGACCTTTATGATTTTTGCACAATAAAAAACAGCCCGAAGGCTGCTTCTTATTTAAGTAAAAATTAATCATTTTCTACATTGACAGGTTGTACATCCATGTCTTTATATGGAATAAGCTTGGTTTTATATTTCCATTTATAACCTAACCAGATGACAAGAAATAGCGGAATACTAATGTAAGTCGAAACTAAACCTAACCAATCTACTTTTCCACCAATCAGTGCTTCATAGTTCTGACCGAGAATAATGATCGAGCAGAGGATAAAGGCAAACCATGGTGCAAAGGGAAAGAACTTTGCTGTATAGGCTAAGTCTTCCAGTTTATGACCTTGCGCTAAATAGCCTTTACGGAAGCGATAGTGTGAAATCGCAATGCCTAACCAGACGATAAAGCCACACATTCCTGACATATTAAGCAACCAATTGAACACTTGTTGCTCACCAATAAATGTGGTTAAGAAACAGAGTGCCGCAATTGCAGTCGTTGCATAAAGTGCATTCATCGGTACGCCACGAGTATCGAGTTTTGCAAACCATTTCGGTGCGCGACCTTCACGTGCCATATCAAATAGCATGCGTGTAGATGAATACATTCCCGAGTTACCCGCAGATAAAATGGCAGTTAAGATCACCGCATTCATTAAACTTGCAGCAAAAGCAAAGCCTGCTTTTTCGTACAATAATGTAAATGGCGAAAGGGTGATGTTGTCACTAGCCGCGGCTTGTAAAAGACGAGGATCATCATAAGCGACAAGTGTGCCAATAATGAAAATACACACCACATAAAATAATAGGATACGCCAGAAAATTTGCTTAATGGCAACAGGAATGGTTTTTTTAGGATCTTTAGATTCTCCCGCGGCAACCCCGACCATTTCTGTACCTTGGAAGGAGAATCCTGCAATCATGGCCACACCAATCATGGCTTGTAGTCCACCGACAAAAGGTGCATCACCTTTGGTCCAGTTGGAGAAAGTGACCATATTCGGTGTTAGGATGATTTTTGCAATCATGGCAATGCCAATAATAATAAAGACAATAATCGCAATGACCTTGACCAGTGAGAATAAAAACTCACTTTCACCAAAACTTTTCACGGTCAGTGAATTAATTGCAAAAATAATTGCAAGGAAAATGGCACTCCAGTAGAAGCCGGGAATATCTGGAAACCAAAATTTCATAATGAACTGAACCGCAACCAGTTCAAAAGCAACCGTGATTGCCCAGTTGTACCAATAGTTCCAACCCAAGGCGAAACCAAAACCACCTTCAACATATTTAGTACCATAGGTAAAAAATGCACCTGAAGTGGGATTGTGCGTGGCAAGTTCGCCCAAACTTGTCATTAAGAAATAAATCATTACACCAATAAGCGCATAAGCGAGTAATGCACCGCCGGGACCGGCATTGGCAATGGTTGCACCAGAAGCGAGGAATAAACCTGTGCCGATGGAGCCACCAATCGCAATCATATTTAGATGGCGAGCACCAAGTTTACGCTGTAAGTGTGGTTGATCAATTTCACTCATTATTGTTCCTTAGGTTTCTTTTGAGTGTTGGCGAACAGCACTTTAAAGCCTTGTTGATCGGCTTTGGTTGTACATTGACCAAAATTTTGCTCAATTAATAATGGATAATTTAGAAAGCGGTTAGCTACAATCCATAATTCACCACCCGATTTTAAATGACGTCGTGACGTTTTGCATAAACTCTCACTGGCGTTGTAATCGGTTTGAATACCTTGATGGAATGGCGGATTACTGACAATGGCATGCAAGAATAGCGGTGCATCTTCAATACCAGTCACTGCTGTAATTTCAAGTTGTTCTGGCGCAAGATTGTTTTTTTCAAAGGTCATTTGGGTGGAAGCCAAAGCAAAAGCATCAACATCCATGGCAAAAATCCGATTTTTCGGATTGAGTTTTGCTAAATAAGCACTGATGACACCTGAACCACAACCAAAGTCGGCAATTTTACCCGCAGTGACTTGTGATAAATAAGGTAAGAGCACCGCAGTACCAATATCTAAACGATTCTGACTAAATACGCCCGGTAAGGCACAGATCTTTAAGTCACCATTGGGTGTAGGAACGGTATATTGTTGTGCCCAATCATCCAGTTTTTTCGCTGTCACGGTTTTTTCAACCGTCATTTGCCACATCTGACAGTGACGTGCGCTATCTAATTTACAGGCTGGACCAAACGGTAGTAACTGTTTGGCTGCACGTTCAACACCCGCTTTTTTTTCTCCAACAAGGAAAACTGAAGCACCGACGTTTAAACGGCTGACCACATTATGTAGGAGGTAATTAAGCAGCTCTTTGGACTTCGGGACAAAAATAATCGCTTGGTCAAAATCATCTGTAGGAAGATCAACACCAAAATGTACATTGGCTTGTTGGGACTGAAAATATTGTAATTCGTTATAGTTCCATGTCCATATACATGGAGTGATGTCTTTTTCTAAATTGGACAGTAAGTCATCCGTAGGTGCATTAATGAGTAGTACACGTCCAGACAGATATTCGTGCTGTCGAATGACAACTTCACTTCTAGGATCCATTTTTTATCTCGCCATTGAAAAACTCTGCCCAGACAATGCTGGGCAGGGTTGATGCTGAAATGAAATTATTTCTTCGATTCAGGAAGAATAATGTTTAATAACAATGCTGCAATACCGCCTGTCGCAACACCAGAACTGAAAATGTTACGAATTAATTCAGGTAGGTGTTCAAGAATTTGAGGTACTTGTGCCACACCCAAGCCTAATGCCAAGGAAATGGCAATAATCAGTAATGCACGACGGTCAAGTTGAATACCCGACAGAATATTAATGCCTGAAGCTGCAACAGCACCGAACATCACCATGACTGCACCACCCAGTACAGCTTGTGGTACGGCCTGAATCACGCCTGCAACAGCAGGAAATAAACCCAGAATGACCAATAATACTGCAATCCAGATCCCGACATAACGGCTTGCAACACCTGTTAGTTGAATTACACCGTTATTTTGTGCAAAAACAGAGCTTGGGAAGGTGTTAAAAATACCCGCCAAAAATGAATTTGCCCCGTTGACCAGTACACCACCTTTAATACGTTCCATCCATACTGGGCCGTCTACAGGTTGATTGGATATTTTTGAAGTTGCGGTGACATCACCAATGGCTTCCAAAGAGGTCACTAAATAGATAAATGCCATTGGAATAAATAAGCTCCATGAGAAACTTAAACCAAAATGCATCGGGGTTGGAATTTGAATGAGGGGCGTATCTTCTAAACTTGAAAAATTAAGATGTCCCATAAAACCAGCAACAACATAACCAATCACTAAAGCAATGAGAATAGCCGAGCTTTTGACCCAGACGATACGAATACGATTTAAAACAACAATGATCGCCAATACTGTACATGACATGATGAGATTGTCGGCATTGGCAAACGTTTTATCGCTCATGGCTTGATAACCGCCACCCATGCTGATAAGACCTTCTTTAATTAAAGTCAAACCAATCAGCAGCACCACAATACCCGTCACCAATGGGGTAATGAGTTTTTTCACCCAAGGCAGAATACGAGATACGCCCATTTCAATAAATGAACCCGCAATGACCACGCCAAAAATTGAGGCCATGACCGCTTCAACAGGTGTACCTGCTGCAACCATGGCAGAACCAATACCAATAATGGGGCCAATAAAGTTAAAGCTGGTGCCTTGAACAATCAGTAAGCCTGCGCCAAATGGACCCACTTTTTTACATTGTAAAAAAGTCGCAATCCCCGAGATCACCAAAGACATGGAAAGAATCATGTTGGTATCTTGTTTTGAGACGCCTAAAGCTAAACAGATCAGTAAGCCGGGTGTGATAATCGGGACAATAATGGCCAATAAATGTTGCAGTGCAGCTAAAAAAGCGATGAATGGTTTTGGACGGTCGTTCAATCCATAAACCAAATCAAGATGATCTTTTTGCTCGGGAGAGTTTGTTAAATCAGACATTTGAAAACGGTACAGCAGCAATTTATGGCTATTCTAATCGAGTTACAGGACTTTACAAACCAAAAAAAGAGCGATTTTTTAAAAAAACTTGTAACTGTCAATAAACTGTCACTACTAAAAGTGAGTATTTTTCTGTATAATTTGCCCTCAAATTTAAAGCGTATCGAATTTACATGTCAGATATTAAAACTCTCCGCAACATTGCCATTATTGCGCACGTTGACCATGGTAAAACCACTCTTGTAGACAAACTTTTGCAACAATCTGGTGCTCTCGGTGACCGCGCGGGCGAGATTGAACGTGTTATGGATTCTAACGCGCTTGAGTCTGAACGTGGTATTACCATCCTTGCAAAAAACACTGCAATCAAATGGTTAGACAAACGTACAGATATTGAATACCGCATTAACATCGTCGACACCCCGGGACATGCTGACTTCGGTGGTGAAGTTGAACGTGTAATGTCTATGGTTGACTGCGTACTACTTCTCGTTGATGCACAAGACGGTCCAATGCCACAAACTCGTTTTGTGACATCTAAAGCATTTGCGAGTGGTCTTAAGCCAATCGTTGTATTAAACAAGATTGACCGTCCAGGCGCACGTCCTGACTGGGTAATGGATCAAGTATTTGATTTGTTTGATAACCTTGGTGCAACAGATGAGCAATTAGACTTCCCAGTGGTATATGCTTCTGCAATTAACGGTATTGCTGGTCGTGATGTTGAAGCAATGGCTGAAGATATGACGCCATTGTTTGAAACCATTGTTGACATCGTTGAACCACCTAAAGTTGACGTTGATGGCCCGTTCCAAATGCAAATTTCATCTCTTGACTATAATAGTTTCGTAGGTGTAATCGGTATTGGTCGTATTCAACGTGGTTCGGTTAAAACAAACACGCAAGTGACTGTAATCGACAAAGATGGCAAAACACGTAACGGCCGTATCTTAAAAGTGATGGGTTACCATGGTCTTGACCGTGTAGACGTTGAAGATGCTTCTGCAGGTGATATCGTATGTATCACAGGTCTTGATTTGTTGAACATTTCTGACACGATTTGTGATCCGAAAAATGTTGAAGCTTTACCGCCATTGTCTGTAGATGAACCTACAGTTTCGATGACATTCCAAGTAAACAACTCACCGTTTGCTGGTCGTGAAGGTAAATTTGTAACATCACGTAACATTCGTGAACGTCTTGACCGTGAATTGATTCATAACGTAGCTTTACGTGTTGAAGATACTGATTCTCCAGACCGTTTCAAAGTATCTGGTCGTGGTGAGCTTCATTTGTCTGTTCTTATTGAGAACATGCGTCGTGAAGGCTTCGAGATGGGTGTATCTCGTCCTGAAGTAATCATGAAAGAAATTGATGGTGAAATCCAAGAGCCGTATGAAAATGTAACTTTTGACGTTGAAGAACAACATCAAGGTTCAATCATGGAGCAAATGGGCTTCCGTAAAGGCGAAATGACCAATATGGAACTTGACGGCAAAGGCCGTATCCGTATTGAAGCAACTGTTCCTTCACGTGGCTTGATCGGTTTCCGTTCTGAATTCTTAACCATTACTTCTGGTACTGGTATTATGACTTCAAGCTTCTCTCATTATGGTAAAGCGAAAGCTGGTACTGTAGCGAAGCGTCAAAACGGTGTACTTGTTTCAATGGTTAACGGTACTTGCTTAGCGTTTGCATTGTTTACATTACAAGACCGTGGTCGTCTATTTGCTGAACCACAGTTAGAAGTTTATGAAGGCATGATCGTGGGTATGAACTCACGTTCTGACGACATGACGGTTAACCCAACTAAAGCGAAGCAGTTAACCAACATGCGTGCATCTGGTACAGATGAAGCATTAACGTTAACTCCTGCAATTCGTTTCACGCTTGAACAAGCGCTTGAGTTCATCGAAGATGACGAATTGGTTGAAGTTACACCTAAGTCAGTTCGTATTCGTAAGCGTTGGTTGACTGAAAACGAACGTAAACGTAACCGTGGAAAATAATTTTTAATTATTGTCCGTGACTGCGTTTGGTCATAAAGAGATGCTATCAATTCGTTGATAGCATTTTTTTTGTTTGAAATGAGCAACTAAATATTCTAAAAGCATTTAATTCCGAGTAAATTACTCATCTATATGAACTGTTTCACATTTTTGATATGGAACGGTTTAAAAATATTTTAATAAAAGAATATGACAAAGCGAGCTGGAGAGTTTCATGAGTATCGTTCAAGAATTTAAAGAGTTTGCCATTAAAGGCAATATGATGGACTTGGCGATTGGTGTCATCATTGGTGGTGCTTTTGGTAAAATTATTGATTCCTTGGTAAAAGATGTATTGATGCCTTTAATTTCTGTGATTACAGGTGGTGATGTTGATTTTTCACAATGGTTCGTTGTATTGGGAGATAACCCGAATAATTTACAAACGCTTGAGGAATTACAAAAAGCAGGGGTCAATGTTTTACAGTATGGTAGTTTCTTAACAGTATTTATTAATTTCTTAATTTTAGCTTGGGTGGTTTTCTTACTGGTTAAAGTCATGAATCGTTTGCGTAAACAAGAAGCGCCTGTAGAAGCACCCGCTGCAACGCCAGAAGATATCGAATTGTTACGTGAAATCCGTGATGAGTTGAAACGTCGTCCACAAGTTTAAATTGTGGAAGGATAAAAGAGCGGCACGTGTAGTGCCGTTTTTTAATTGAATTTCTTCCAATCTTCCTTTCTTGCACTTTATTTTCCAGTAGTGCTTTAAAACTTACTCTGGAAGGAGAAGTCCCTGTTTGAAAAAAGGGAATTTAGGATGATTAATCCATTCGGAACTTAATTTCGAGTAAATGCCAACCAAACTGACTTTTGATTGGGCCATGCAATTCACGTTCAGCTAAGGTAAATACTGCTTTATCAATCGGGCCGACCAGTTGTCCTTTCTTGATATCACCCAGTTCACCGCCTTTTTTGCCTGAAGGACAGGTGGAATGTTGTTTGGCAATTTGGGCAAAGTCTGCACCTGCTTTAATCTTCTTTTTTAACTGTTCAGCCAACTCTTTGTCTTTGACTAAAATGTGACGCACGATGGCAGATTTCATGCTTTATTCCCTTCAGATGGTGTCTTGGTGAGCATTTTAACGTTTTTTAAAGGCTGACATTGCGGACAAAATACACTGGCACGCTGTCCGAGTTTCAAATTTTCTAAAGTGGTTTCACAGTTCACACACATTTCACCCGCACGGCCATAGGCCAATAGGGTTTGTTGGAAATAACCATTTTCGCCCATGGCATTACTATAGTCACGTAGGGTTGAACCGCCTAAATCTATCGCTTGTTTTAAGATCCGTTTGATTTCGATTACTAATTTTTCAATTTGCTGCATACTTAAACTGGATGCGGGCTGGGCAGGGTGAATGCCTAAATTGAATAAACTTTCAGTGGCATAGATATTGCCGACCCCAACCACCATGTGGTTATCCATAATAGCAACTTTGGCAGCCACATTTTTCTTTTTAAATTTGCTCGCTAAATAGTCCGCATTAAAGGCTTCACTTAAAGGTTCAGGGCCTAAAGTGTCAATTAACTTGGTTTGAGAGTTTTGATCTAACCAGAGAATACAGCCAAAACGACGTGGGTCATGGTAACGCAGTTCTACATCTTCAAACTGAATGATCAAATGATCATGTTTACGTAATTCTGTATGGGGTTCACACAGGCGAAAACTCCCCGACATGCCCAAATGCCATAACATGCTATCGTGCTCAAATTCCGCCAAAATATATTTAGAGCGTCGGGTAAGCTTAAGCAATTTTTGCCCAGTTAGTTTTTGAATATCTTCAGGAATCGGCCAGCGTAAACTGGATTGTCGGACTTCAACAGAAATGACTTTTTGCTCAATTAAAGGCAATAAACTGATTTTTGTGGTTTCAACTTCAGGTAATTCAGGCATTTTTAGCAAATTAAAATGGATTATGGCTAATATCGGGATGAATGGTCGAGAATACAAGTTTTAATTAAAGCATAAGATGAGTCGTGCACATACTGTAAGAAACTGAGTTCAAAAATAGATTAAAAATCAGCTCAACGATTCATAGTATTCATTGAAATTATTCATGTTAGCCCCTTTGTTACAGTATGTGATCAATTCTGCTGTTACGGAAAGTTGATAATACGCTGATAGTTGGTTTAAGCTCTAAAATCATTTTTTAATCCGAAATAGAGGCTGCTCAATGCAAAGTAAATCACCGATAAAGTCCATCAATATGACTTTACTTTGCTTGACGGCATGTATTTGTCAAAATCTTTATGCAGAAGCAGGTTCTACGGAACCTGTTTTACTTCCAACCTTAAAAATACAAGCCGCACGTACCGATACCGACTGGTTAGCAACCCCAGCATCGGTCTATCGTATTGAACAAAAAAATAATGAAAATAATCTTGCGGTTAATTTATCTGAAACCTTGAAAGGCGTACCGGGTCTACAGCTAAATAACCGTGAAAACTATGCACAGGATTTACAATTGTCTATGCGTGGTTTTGGTGCGCGTTCTACTTTTGGGGTGCGTGGGATTCGTTTATATGTCGATGGTATTCCTGCCACCATGCCTGATGGTCAGGGACAAACCTCGAATATTGATTTAAGCAGTCTCGATCACATTGAAGTCTTGGGTGGACCATTTTCATCGCTATATGGTAATTCTTCTGGCGGTACTGTTTTAACCAGCACCAAGCAGGGTGAGGGGCGTGATTCAATCGAGTTAGGCTATGCTGGGGGGAGTCATCACAAAGGTCGTGCCAATATGACCTTACAAGGTGGTGCAGATAAAGCGGGTGAGCCGAGCTATGTGGTGAGTTCTTCTTATTTTGATACCGATGGTTATCGTGACCACAGTGCAGCGCGTAAAGTTTTAAGCAATGCCAAACTGACTTGGGATTTAGACGATGGTTCTAAAGTAAACTGGATTGTGAATCATGTGGATATGAATGCCGATGATCCGCAAGGTTTAACCCGAGACCAATGGAAAGCCAATCCCAAACAAGTAAATGATGCAAAAAATATTTATGATGTCCGTAAAGAGATTAATCAAACCCAAACAGGACTAACGTGGACGAAGCCGATTAATGACCAACATGAGCTTTATGCCATGGCTTATGCGGGACATCGTGAAGTCACTCAATATCAATCCATTCCAAACACAGCTCAAGCTAATGCACGTCATGCAGGTGGTGTGATTGATTTTAGCCGTGACTATTACGGGACTGATCTGCGTTGGACAGGCAAAGACTTATTGCCGAATACACGTTTTACCGCAGGATTTGCTTTTGATGCCATGGATGAAGACCGTCAAGGCTATGAAAACTTTGATAGTGCAGGAAATTATGGGGTAAAAGGCAATTTACGCCGTGATGAAAATAATACCTTATGGAATTTAGATCCATACCTACAAGCGTCTTGGCAGTTTTTACCCACTTGGCGCTTAGACACAGGTTTGCGTTATAGCAACGTGCATTACCAATCTAAAGATCACTATATTCAAGGGACAAATGTTGATGACAGTGGTAAGACTGACTATGACAAGCTCTTGCCTTCCGCTGCATTCACTTGGGAAATAAGCCCTCAGTTGAGCACGTATCTGAGTTATGCCAAGGGGTTTGAAACACCGACATTTACTGAAATGGCCTACCCAACCACAGGAACGTCTGGGATTAATTTTGCTTTAAAACCTTCAAGCAGTGACAACTATGAATTGGGTTTAAAAGCACAAAATAGTTTTGGTAATTTTACCGCAGCAATTTTCCACAGTGAAACTCAAGACGATATTGTTTCAGCAGGAACATTCGATGGTCGATCAACCTTCCAGAATGCCGATAAAACCTTACGAGAGGGGCTTGAGCTGTCTTGGAATAAAAAATTATGGCGTGATTTGACGGCACAAGCCAGTTATAGCTATTTAGATGCAACATTTGATGCCGATATTCCGAATTCAGATCCTCAAAAAGTTGTTTATAGCGGTAACTACATTCCCGGTGTTGCAAAAAATCAGGCCTATGTTGCTTTAGGCTGGCAGCCTGAAACGGGCTTTAATGCGGGCATTGATGTGCGTTATATGGATAAAATTTATGTCAATGACACCAATAGCGATGTAGCACCTAGCTATACCGTGACCTCGGCAAATATCGGCTATGTCTGGAAAAATAAGGATTGGAAAGTGCGTAGTTATGCACGTATCGATAACCTGTTTGATGAAAACTATGTCGGTTCAGTGATTGTCAATGATGGCAATAATCGATTCTTTGAACCCGCAGATGGGGTGAATTGGAGCGCGGGTTTAAGCATCACCAAAGCATTTTAAGGAGTAAAAAGTGTCTTTATTATTTGAACCGATTCAGTTTGGTCAGTTAGAACTAAAAAATAGAATTGTGATTGCCCCAATGTGTCAATACTCTGCAACCGAGCAGGGCGAAGTGACTTACTGGCATGAACAGCAATGGGCAAATTATGCATTGTCTGGGGCAGGGTTGTGTGTGGTTGAGGCAACAGCTGTACAGCCAGAAGGTCGTATTAGTTATGCTGACTTAGGTTTGTGGAATGATACACAGCGTGATCAAATCAAAACATTACTGACCAAAGTGAAGACACTTTCGCCTATGCCTTTTGCTATTCAGTTGGCGCATGCAGGCAGGAAGGCATCTACGGATAAACCTTGGGATGGCAAAGGTCAATTTAGCCCCGATCAAGAGCATGGTTGGCAAACTGTTTCAGCCAGTGATATTGCATTTAATGATCACGATCATGCGCCACAGGAACTGTCAAAAAATGGCATCCAAAAAATTATTCAAGACTTTAGCGATGCGGCGATTCGTGCGGTTGACGCGGGTTTTGAGTTAATTGAGTTACACGCCGCGCATGGTTATTTATTACATCAGTTTATGTCGCCTTTAGTGAATCAGCGCAGTGATGAATATGGCGGTTGCTTTGAAAACCGTATTCGGATGGCGGTAGAAACCTTTCAGAGCATGAAAGCTGCTGTTCCTGAAAATTTCCCCATTGGTGTACGTCTTTCTGCCCAAGATTGGTTTGAAGGAGGCTGGTCGTTAGAAGAAAGCGTTGCATTGTCGAAACGATTAGAAGATTTAGGTGCAGCTTATATTCATGTTTCGAGTGGGGGATTACACGCCCAGCAAGACATTAAGATAGGTGCCAATTACCAAGTGCCATTTGCTGAAGCCGTTAAAAAAGCGCTTCATATTCCAGTGATTGCGGTGGGGTTAATTACTGAAGCGGAGCAAGCAGAAAGTATTCTTGTAAAGGGACAAGCCGATGCGATTGCTTTGGCACGCGCGCTGCTTTATGAGCCACGTTGGCCTTGGCATGCTGCTGCAACATTGGGTGCGAAAATTGAAATTGCACCACAGTATTTACGCTGCCAGCCACATGGCGTGAAATCACTGTTTAAACCCTTTCAACCTTAAAATGTGCTTGCAGAAAATGGCAGAGATGAAGTCGACTGAGGTCTTTTGCAAGATAGGGAGTCGCTGTGGTTTTAACTGTTATTTTACCGATATGCCTGCTGCTTCTATTGGGATTTATTTGTGTAAAATTTGAATTTATTTTACCTGAGCATATTACAGGTTTAAGTCAGTTTGTTTTTAAAATTTCATTACCTGCATTTTTACTGCAAGCTTTAGCCAGTAAGCGTTTCGATGAAATTTGGAATCCCAGTTATTTCATTGCTTATGGTGGCGGTTCACTGATTATTTTTGCTTTGGCTTTTCTTTTGTATCGTAAATATTTTCAATGCCGTTTGACCGAATCTGGGGTGTTGGCGATGGGTGCATCGATGTCCAACACAGGTTTTATTGGCACAGCGATACTGACGATGCTGATTGGGCAGCATGCCGCAATCTATCTTTCTTTGACCTTGATTATTGAAAACTTACTGATTGTGGCATTAACTTTAGTCATTGCTGAAGTGGGGATGCAGCAACATCAAGTGACATCTCAGTTGCTTAAACAAACCTTGTACAATGTCATTAAAAACCCCGTTATTTTGTCTATTGTGCTGGGAATGTTTTGTGTCGTTTTGAATATTCAGCTGCCATTTTACGTGGTTCAAGTTTTGGAAATGTTAGGTAAAACAGCTTCTCCAATTGCGTTGTTCGTGATTGGGGCAAGTTTGGTCGGAATGAGCTTAAAAGCACTGAATATACAAAGTGTGATTTTAGTCGGTTTTAAAATTGTACTGATGCCGCTGACGATTTTTGTTTTATTCAGTATTTTACCCAATGTTAGCCAAGAAATGCTTTATGCAGGGACGTTACTTGCTGCATTACCCATGCCCATTGTATTGGGTATTTTGGGGCAAAACTATGGACTGAGCGATAAAGCCTTAACTGCTTTAATGTTAAGTACCATATTGGGTTTTATTGGCATCAGTAGTTTGATTACACTGTGGTGGTAAATTCTGGTGACAGTAAAAAGCCCCTCATTTTTAGGGGCTTAATTCATTTAGCTGTTTTATGGTTTGAGACGCTTTAGCTTTTCTTTTCAGCTTTTAGCGGATTTTTTGCGGTTTCAGCAATCATTTTATCCACCACCGCTAAAGACTCTTTTGCCTGAGGCACATTTTCTTTTGCTAGTGCTGAGAAAATCTTTTTCGCTTCTACAAGATTTTGCGGAACAATCTTACCATTGGTAAACATATTGCCGACTGCCATCAACGCTGGAATATAGCCGTTTTGTGCTAAGTCCTGCATGCCTTTTAAGCCTTGTTTAATCGATGCTTCATTTTTAGTTTTAAAGCCTAAACTAATGTCATATAAGGCTTTAGCATGGATGGCCTGATAGTTATCCTTTTTAATTAAAGGGTCTAACTTTTGCAATGCCAATTTATCTGATGCAGGCGTGCCTTCAGCAAAAAGCAAAACGGCTAAATCGATAGTGGCATCATCAAAACCTTGTTTAGATGCTTTTTCTAAATACTGTTTGGCTTTGTTGATGTCTTGTTTAAGACCCAAAGTACCCGCCATATAGTTTTTGCCTAGTACATAGTTGGCAACAGGGTAGCCTTTATTGGCAGACTCTTCGTATAGCTTAATCGCCTTTTTTTCATCTTTGGCGGTGCCTTGACCTGTTTGCGTGAGGTAACCTAAATTATAGATGGCCTGAGGGTTGCCTGTTTTTGCTAATTTATCTAGTTCTTGATATGCGCCCTTCATATCCTTGGCTTTGACCATGGTTTCAATTTTGGCAAAGGCAGGATCGATAGACGGTTTTGCCGTTTCTGCCAAAGCAAAATTTGAAGATAATGCGATGATGCTAGCAAGTATGATTTTTTTCATAGTATTAAAAACCTTTTATAAACATGCACATAATTCCATTTATGTGTTTAGGGGGTATAGGGAAGACTTAAGTACAACATCATAAGTTTAATTGTGTGAATGTAAATATATGATTTGTGTATTGCAATAGAATTTCGTAGTTATTTGCATAATGAATGTTAAGTCAATGTGAAGAAATGTTCCCTTTTACTTGAAAGCTCAAGTTAAAAATTGAAGTTTAATCTGCTTAGATCAAATGAGTATCAGAATGAACTTTGCTTTTTAGCCAATCTTTGTTTAAATCTCGGTTGAATTTTATAGCGAGTAGATCCATGTTCATTAAAGGCATTAAGCGTAACTATTTAAAAGTAAGTCAGGATGAATCTATTGCTGATGAAGATAAGATTGATGCGTTATTAATGAAATTGGGTGCGGAATTTTTAGTGAGTAAAGAAGATCGGGTCTATATTTTTGAAAAAGACGGTCATACTGCGAAATTTGATGCAAAACATGCACGTGCTTTTCATTTTAAAGATTATGTGATTAAAGATATGAATAAGTTGTTTCATGATTTTTAATAGATGTAATTTTCTGTTTTTAAAAGTATTAAGTTAAATGTGTACTCATTGAAAGTTTAAAAATTTCAATGAGTTCTTCATCCATATAATGATAATCGTCAGGAATATCTAGAACAATAACGGTCTTGTGTTTCAATTGCTTTAAATTTTTTTCCTGCAAAGCTTCTTTGTGTTTGTATTCCATCACTGCAATCAGATCTGCCCAAACAATATCTTTGGCTGACACTTGATATTTTGCCTGTTTGCTGGTTCCAGCCGAGCGTGTCTGTATGCCAAAGCCAACAGAAAAAATCATTCCCTTGCGTGGCAGTACCACTCAGGACTACGCCATTGGTTACGACTACAGATAAATAGGTCGTTAATGGTGATTCCTCAAAATTTTGATTGTTTTCAGTGATTTGTCTGAATGTTTTTTTAACTTAAAGCATTTGGCTATGTACTCTTCATTCAAATTATATAACATAAAATTGAAGACTCTTTTTCGTAAGATTAATTGAGGCATATTCAAATATGATAAAAATACTGTCAATCTTATTTATAAGTTTAGTTTGTTCAGTGACAAGTTTAGCAGGGCAGCCAAAACTTGTTCCTCATCCAGTAAACTTGAAAAACGGGACGCATTTTTCTTTAAATCTCCCGCCAAATTACGAAATTATTCCAGCGGCAGAGGGCTTAAAACGAGTTCGTTTTTTCGCTAAAGCGCCTGATGGCAGAATGTTTATCACGGATATGCATGATTTGACCGACAATAAAAAAGGCAGCATTTATATTCTGGATGAATGGAATGTTGAAACGGGTCAATTCGGAAAAATCATTCCTTATATGACAGGCTTAAGGAATCCAAATTCAGTCCAGTTCTATACCGACTCTGAAGGACAAGATTGGTTGTATTTGGCTGAAACCCACCAACTCACCCGACGAAAATTTACCCAAGGTGAAATTAAACCCACGATTAAAGCGGAAGTTTTAGCGACTTTTCCCGATTACGGTTTGAGTTATAAATATGGTGGTTGGCATTTAACGCGGACGATTGCAGTCGGTGGAAACGGGAAAATTTATGTTTCAGTTGGATCAAGTTGCAATGCTTGCACCGAGAAAGAAAAAGTTCGAGCGACCGTTTTAGAAATGAATCCTGACGGTTCGGAACAAAAGATTTTCGCCAAAGGCTTGCGCAATGCAGTCGGTTTGAAATGGATCGGTAAATTTCTATTTGCCACCAATCAAGGTGCAGACCATTTGGGTAAAAATAAGCCTGATGAAACTTTTTATGCACTCAAACGAGATACTGATTATGGTTGGGCTTCGTGTTATTCGTCGAATGGTAAAATTTTTGCAGATCCAAAATTTAAACGTCCGTCAGGTTGTAAAAATGTGTTGCCTCCCTATGCCTATTTCCCTGCGCATTCATCGGCGCTTGGCTTTGACTATTTTGATCAGACAAGTACTGATGATATGATCAAAAATTCTTTTTTAGTTACTTTGCATGGTTCTACGGATGCCACGATAGGTCATGGCTATAAAATTGTGATTATGCGTAAAGGACAAAAACTACAGACATTTATGGATGGATTTTTAGTGGGTAAAACTGTGTATGGCCGCCCTTGTGATATCTATCGAATTGATGATCAATCATTTTATTTTTCAGATGACAAAGGCGGTGTGATTTATTATGTCAGAAGGAGAGAGCCTGTCTAAGTTTTTTGAACTTACTGCGGACGAGCTACATCACCATTTAAACTTGTCGGTAAAGCTAAAACCTGTAAACCCAGCTCTTCAAGTGCGGCAGGTTTAGCCACAACCAATGCTTTGTAACCACCATCAATCGCAATACTATTGACGATTTGGATATCTTTATTCAATTGAGTTGCAGGGGCAGGAACATCACCTGTGCCTTGAACAAGATGCAACCAACTTTTCGGTTTTGCCTTAAACCAAAGACGCGCAATAATTTCCTGACCAATATAACAACCCTTGTCATAATGCACACCTTCACGTTGATGCAGACGTAATTCTTGCGGTTGAAACAGTTCTGCAGTCGTTGCCGAAATCCAAGCTTGACCTGCTTCAATGGCTTGTCGTTGCCATACATTAACATCTGTTTCAGTCGAACTGAAATCAGTGCTGTCATCATTTAAAGTGGGGAAAACTTGTGCCGCTTGTTCCAATTTCATTTTAGAAAATGCACCAAATTTTTTAATATGTTTGGCAAACTCTTCACTTTGATCTTGTGTTGTGACAATTTCAAAACTTTCAGGATTAAGCTTTTTTAACCATAAACCAAACTGAATCCGACCTTTTAAACTACAGATTGCGGTATAGCGTGTTACGTTCTCAGCCAAAGCTGCAACGTTGAGTGTGACTTGTCCTTGCAGGAATTTTTGTGCATCCACACCGTTTAGTGTGAATGAGGAAAAAGCTAAATTGCTCATTTATCGCTCACCAATACTGAATCTAATACTAAAGAATTAGCCTAATTTTCCACTATTTTGCAGAAAAAAGCACATTTAGAGTAAATATTAAAAAATATATGTAACTAAGTGTTTCAAAAACCCCTATTTTTATATTTAACTATATGAAATATATACGATTTGGGAAATGGCTTTTTGAAAGCGTACAATGCCTACGAACCGATTGTGACTAGTCATCAAAAAAACATGCAGTAAAAAATGAGTCAAGAGGCAAGTACGCTATGAATAACAATTATCGTCAACCACTGAGTGGAACCCAGCTCGAATATTTTGATGTACGCCAAGCCGTAGAAGATATTCAGCCAGGCGCATATGCAAAACTCCCATATACCTCAAAAGTACTTGCAGAGCAGCTCGTACGCCGTTGTGACCCTGTCATTTTAGAACAATCTTTAAAAGAACTGATTGAGCGCCGTCAAGAGCATGATTTTCCTTGGTATCCTGCACGTGTGGTCTGCCATGACATTTTAGGTCAAACAGCATTGGTTGACCTTGCAGGTTTACGTGATGCAATTGCCGACCAAGGCGGTGACCCATCAAAAGTCAACCCAGTGGTTCCGACACAGCTCATTGTCGATCACTCATTGGCTGTGGAGTTTGGCGGTTTTGACCCAGATGCTTTTGAGAAAAATCGTGCCATTGAAGACCGTCGTAATGAAGACCGTTTCCACTTCATTGAATGGACAAAAACAGCATTTGAAAATGTCGATGTGATTCCTGCTGGCAACGGCATCATGCACCAAATTAATTTGGAAAAAATGTCGCCAGTGATTCAAAACCGTGGTGGCGTGGCTTATCCAGATACGTGTGTGGGCACAGATTCACATACCCCGCATACCGATGCTTTGGGTGTGATTTCAATTGGTGTGGGTGGTTTAGAAGCTGAAAATGTGATGTTGGGTCGTGCATCGTGGATGCGTCTACCCGACATTATTGGTGTGGAATTGGTTGGGCAGCGTAAAGCTGGCATTACCGCAACCGATATCGTTTTAGCTTTAACTGAATTTTTGCGTAAAGAACGTGTAGTCGGTGCGTACCTTGAGTTCTTTGGTGAAGGTGCAGACAGTATGTCGGTGGGCGATCGCGCGACCATCTCCAACATGACCCCTGAGTATGGCGCAACGGCTGCCATGTTCTACATCGACCAAAACACGCTTGATTATTTGACTTTAACGGGCCGTGAAGCAGAGCAAGTGAAACTGGTTGAAACTTATGCCAAAGAAATTGGTCTTTGGGCATCGGAGATGAAACAAGCAGAATATCCACGTGTGCTGCGTTTTGATTTATCGACTGTGACCCGTAATATTGCAGGGCCATCAAATCCACATGCGCGTGTATCGACTGCTGACTTAAAAGCCAAAGGCATTGCAGGTGTGGTTGAACAGCGTACTGATGGTTTAATGCCAGATGGCGCGGTGATTATTGCAGCCATTACCTCGTGTACCAATACATCTAACCCACGAAATACCGTTGCCGCAGGTTTGTTGGCACGTAAAGCCAATGAATTGGGTTTAATGCGTAAACCGTGGGTGAAATCCTCTTTTGCACCGGGTTCTAAAGCTGCGGCTTTATACCTAGAAGAAGCAGGAGTATTGCATGATTTAGAAAAGCTTGGTTTTGGAATTGTCGCGTATGCATGCACCACCTGTAACGGTATGTCAGGTGCTTTAGATCTAAAAATTCAGCAAGAAATTATTGACCGTGATTTGTATGCGACTGCGGTACTTTCGGGCAACCGTAACTTTGATGGTCGTATCCATCCTTATGCAAAACAAGCATTCTTGGCTTCACCACCTTTAGTCGTTGCCTATGCCATTGCGGGAACCATTCGTTTTGATATTGAAACTGATTCACTCGGTAACGATAAAGATGGCAATCCAATTTACCTCAAAGACATTTGGCCGTCTGATGAGGAAATTGATGCTTTGGTTAAAGTTGCTGTGAAGCCTGAACAGTTCCGTAAAATCTACATTCCAATGTTTGATTTGGGTGTCAATGAAAAAGCAGCAAGCCCACTTTATGACTGGCGTCCGCAAAGTACCTATATCCGCCGTCCGCCATATTGGGAAGGGGCTTTGGCTGCACCACGCACTTTGGCCAATATGCGTCCGTTGGCAATTTTAGGCGACAACATCACCACCGATCATTTATCACCATCGAATGCAATTGTATTGGACAGTGCTTCGGGTGAATATTTGGCGAAAATGGGTGTACCTGAAGAAGACTTTAATTCATACGCAACGCACCGTGGCGATCACTTAACCACACAACGTGCGACGTTTGCTAACCCGAAATTGTTTAATGAAATGGTTCTTCGTTCAGATGGTACGGTGAAGCAGGGTTCTAAAGCACGTGTAGAGCCTGAAGGCGAAGTCATGCGCATGTGGGAGGCGATAGAGGTTTACATGAACCGTAAGCAACCGCTAATTATTATTGCAGGTAAAGATTATGGTCAGGGTTCAAGCCGTGACTGGGCTGCGAAAGGTGTGCGTTTGGCAGGTGTGGAAGCGATTGTTGCCGAAGGTTTTGAGCGTATTCACCGTACCAATTTGGTCGGTATGGGCGTATTACCGCTTGAGTTTAAAGCAGGTGTAGACCGTAAAACCTTAAAGTTAGATGGTACGGAGCTTTATAGTGTAATAGGTAATATTGCACCGCGTTCTGACCTGACTTTAGTGATTGAGCGTGCCACTGAAGATGGTAAAAATGAAGTGGTTGAAGTTGCCGTGACCTGTCGTTTAGATACCGAAGAAGAAGTGCATGTGTATGAAGCGGGTGGGGTATTGCAGCGCTTTGCACAGGATTTCTTGGAAGGGAATGTGGCTTGATTTAAGTTGCTTCTTTTTAATCCATCCCAACCCTCCTTTTTCAAAGGAGGGAGTTCCTCTTTCTTTTTTAAAGAGGGGCTAGGGGTATTTAAGTTGAAAGTAATTGATATTGTTTGGAAAAACCCTACTTTTAAGTGGGGTTTGTTTATTAAAAAAGAAAATTAAGGATTAGCTATGGCAATATTATTTTGTAATGTAGGTTGGATGAATAATTATAATGGAGCTAAAGGAGATATACCTAAAAGAGGAGGAGCTTTTAATGATCATTCAATTGGTCATGAAGTATGTAATTTTACGGAAATAGATGGAAAAATATTTGGATATGTTCGATCCTCAGGAAAAATAAATATTAAAAAGTTAGGAGCTGGTAAGGGGGATGAGTTTGCAGATGGGGTAACTATAGTATGGACAGCAGGACCAGATAGTGGAGGAACTGTGGTTGTTGGATGGTATAAAAATGCTAAAGTTTATAAAGAGCCTCAAAAATTATTAAAACTATCTAATATTCATAAAGAAAATAAACTTGATTTTTATTTAATAGAAGCTAATTCTGTTGACGCACATCTTATCCCCGTTAATGATAGGGCTATATTAATTCCCAGAGCAGTTAAAGGTGGAATCGGTCAAAGTAATGTATGGTATGCTCAAGCACCTGAGGCTAAAAATCTTGTTAGTAGAATACAAAAATATATCAAAAATAGAGACTTTGTTGATATTTTTCAAGATGTTGATGGGGGTGTTGGGCTGGAAGGAAATCCTAGATTTAAGACACATCTGATTAGGGAGAGAAATAGAAAAATAGTGAAAGAAAAAAAGCAAATAGTATTTTCTCAAACAGGAAAACTTGAATGTGAGGTTTGTTCTTTTAATTTTAAAAATACATACGGTGCAATAGGTGAAGGTTTTTGTGAGGTTCATCATTTAGTTCCATTACATCAAGCAGATGGATTAATTGAAACTAAATTAGAAGACTTAGCAATAGTTTGTTCTAATTGTCATCGCATGTTACATAAAGGAAATCCTTTATTTAAATTAACCGAATTAAAAAAAATGATGACAAAAAAAATCGGATTAAAAAAATAAAATTTTAATAAGCTTAGATTTTATAGTTACACCGCAAAATATTAGTCACTAGAGCTAAAGAGTAAGTTTAGTTAGTCTCATTTTAAAACTTATTCTTAGCCATTATCATTTCAGGTGAATTACTCTCTAAAGCAGAAACAGGCTTATCAAAAAATACAAATTTCAGATTCAATACAGTGATATATATGATCAATTGTAGAAACAAAGCCAAATCATTTGTAACAATGACTTATGGCTAGTAGCGCATGCTCGCGCTAACGAGTGGCTTATAGTCACCAACATTGGAAAAGAATTTTTAGGATTAGAAGACTTAACAGTCGAGAATTAGCTCAGCAAAACTTTGTAAAGTTGTCAAATTTTATTTGAAAATTATGCTTTGCTCAAACGCCACCATCACTCGTCGAAATGAACAATAGACAACCATCATAAAAGGAATATACTAGGTTCACCATTTCTAAAAACACATGGAGAACAAAAATGGTTACTGCTGGCTCTAAACCCGGAACAGGCTTCTATTTTTGCGTCCAGTGCGGGCATCGCACTTACTTAGAAATTGGTACAGACCGTTTACCCCCGTGTACCAAATGCCAAGGCAATCAATTTAACAATAAGAATGCCTAAGCTGAACAATTTAAACAGTTACCCACTGTTTTAAAGAAAAGCCCTATTACTCCATAGGGCTTTTTGTTAATTTATAATTAAATTAGATAAAACAATAACAACCAATTACGCTCCATAAGCTTGGAGATCATGACGGAAAATTGTTTAAACGTCTTTAAAATTAATGCACTTCAATACGTGTCGTGACTTTAATTTTTCGGCATTCTTTATCGCTTTCGACTAAGGATCTGATTTTAAAATCATAAAATCTTACTTCTCTGTTTTGCATTGCAAACTGTTCAGGCGTTTTAATTTCTAAGCATTGAAAAGGGCGGAGGTTTTTTAAAATTTCTTTTTGTTTATCTGTCATTTTTTGTGTGGACAAATATACATAGCCTTTGGTAGTTTTTAATAAAACATCATCTGCTTGTGGTTCACTTGAACTGGTCACTTTTACAATATGTGTTTTTAATACTTTGCATGAACTCAGTGAGAGTGCCATAAGCATAATCAAGAGCGCCATTTTTGTTTTCATGATGATGATATTCTTTGAAAGCAATGTGCCAACTTTACATGAAAATATTTAAAATCAGCAACTTTCAATACGCTTGTTATGCAATGAGATGCTTTTAAAACTTATCCCCTCAAAATTTAAACTACAAAACTGTATATCACACCTAAATTCAGCCTAAAATAAACACAGAAAATAAAGAAAAACAGGGTGAGTATAATGAATATCGCTCAACTTACAGATTTCCTGCTTTATTGCACGCTGATTAACTATGTCATTCTATTCATTTGGTTTTTCGCATTTACATTTGCTAAAAACTGGATGAAAAAATTGCATAGACAATGGTTTAATCTGTCGGATCAAAACTTTGATGCAATTCATTATTCAGCGATGGCGGTCTATAAAATTGGCATCCTGCTACTGAATCTTGTGCCGTTCATCGCGTTCAAGTTGCTTTAACACGCTTAAATTTTACCGTGCATTCAATTGGCGATATGGTCGATAATCAAGAAAAATCACTCAATTTTATTCAGCCATTTTATCCCAAAACAAGTTAAATTTTGGTCGGATTTTGACTATGAAAATATATTAAAAACAATTACTTTACACAGTAAAACCACGTCGGGTATTTCATCGTAATGAGAAAAACTACGGGAAATGTTTTTCAACAGCGGCTTAAAACAACAGTCTGGCATCGATTTTAGTATGGGGATTCGTATTTTTAGTACCTTGCCTAAAGATTGCGAAGATGCAACACATCAAGCAGATCAACTGATGTATCAAGCGAAAGCCTTAGGGAAATCTCAAACCACAATTTGTTTTGCTTAAAGTGAAGTTGTTTTAGAATGATTAAAATTCCAATAAATTGTATTTTTATGCAATAAAAAATCATTATTTTATCTAAAATGGTAATAAATACTGTTTTTAATAATTTAAGTGAAAAAAATTACTGAAAAATATAAGAATTAGTTTTTCTTAGGGAAATAATCCCGAAGTGATCTTGGTAAATTATATCTCAAGGGTGTGACGGGGATCGAAAAGAGTAGATGCTACCAGTTACTTATAAAGTCAGTGTAGTACTCGCCCAAAAGGTCTCGATTCTGCTTAGGACGCTATAGATCACAAGTTTATAGGCTAAAAGTTGTCGCTTACAAAGCTATAATTGTTGAAGTTAAACATGATGTTTTCCCCAACACCCTAAAAAATTCGCTATCAAATAAAACAGCATAACAATATAAAAATAATGACAAATCAAAATCATAGAATAAAGTTTAAATTAGAAAGTATAGATACAAATGAACCATTCATATCCCTAGATCAAATCTGTTACTTTAAAGGTCATCCGCTGCATATGCAGGGAATCGTGATATAGCCTGAATTTATATTAAAAATAATTTTTATGCTGCTGTATAAGCGATAACACAAGCACAAAAGCTAGATAAAAATAATGGGTAAAAGGAGTTTAGTCCAATGAATCAACTCAAACCTTCACTTATTTTAGGTGGTTTAATTTGCTTAGGCATGATTATCGCGGGCTGGATTTTAGCCAATAGCGCACTGAAAATTAAACAATATGAACGGATTGTTTCAGTCAAAGGTTTATCGGAGCGTGAAGTGAAAGCCGACGTTGCCGTATGGCCCATTCGTTTTAGTTCAGCCAATCAAGATCTGACCCAGTTATACGACACGATGGAAACTCATACTCAACAAATTCAGGCCTTCTTAAAAAGCGAAGGTTTTACGGCAGAGGAAATTACCACGGCTGCCCCCGGCACCACCGATAAATATGCCCAACAATATGGTGGCGATGCAAATGTTGCGCTACGTTATACCGCCCAGCAAACCATTACTGTATATACCCATAAAATAGATGCGGTACGTGGGGCGCAAAGTCGTTTAGTGGTATTGGGTAAAAAAGGCATTGCCTTTGGTGGCGATGACTCTGGACAAAGAACCGAATATTTATTTACCAAATTGAATGAAATTAAACCTGCCATGATTGAGCAAGCAACTCAAAATGCACGCAGTGTTGCAGAGAAATTTGCTGCCGATTCTAAAAGTGGTTTAGGCAAAATTAAATCGGCAAATCAAGGCTTGTTTAGTATTGAAGATCGGGACAGTAATACACCATATTTAAAGAAAGTACGGGTCGTGTCAACAGTGGATTATTATCTAGCAGATTAAGCTGATACGGCCTTATGCAGTGATTGACAGCTGAATTCTGCCTTGTTATTTTCGGCCTTAAATTTTTCGATTACCCTGTACACCATGCCTCCAAACCATTTTGTTTATATGCCTCCGCAGAAACCACTTTGCATCGTCTATGAAGATGATGATTTGGTGGTGATTGACAAGCCTGCGGGGTTATTGTCTGTACCTGGGCGTTTGCCTGAGCATCAAGACAGTGCCTATTTACGTGTGGTTGAAAAATACCCTCATGCCAAAATCACCCATCGCCTAGATATGGCAACCTCGGGTATTTTAATGTTTGCCAAACACCGAAATGCCGAAGTGGCAGTGAGCAAAATGTTTCAAGCGCGTACAGTGAAAAAAAATTATATTGCACTGGTACAAGGCAAACTCGAAGGTCAGGGCAGTGTGGATGTACCGCTGATGACCGACTGGGAAAACCGTCCGCGTCAGATGGTGCATTTTGAATTGGGGAAAGTGGCAAAAACCGTGTATCAAGCTTTGGAGTATTTCGAGGCAGACGATATCACTCGCGTATTACTGACTCCTGTGACTGGACGTTCGCATCAGTTACGTGTGCATATGCAATATATAGGACATCCCATTACAGGAGATCAGTTTTATCACCCTGACTATCAACAGTCACCATTGAAACGTATGGCATTACATGCGAGTTATTTGGCATTTAAGCAGCCGTTGAGTGGGGTGGAGGTTGAAATAAGAGGAAGCCTTCCATTTTAAAGTGTAGATTGTAAAACAACCATAGATTATTGCTGTGGGTGTATGATTTTAGAATCATAATCAGCTTCATTGATACGTCATTTTTGAGTCAATATAAGAGTGGTTCGTAAAGCGAAAATTAAAAAAACGTTTAGGTGGTACTCATTTTACAGAATCGAATTTTAAAGAATCGAATCTTGAATATTTTTTGCTTTATGTACCTCATCTATTGATCAGGATTGAACCGCAATATTGGATTAAATCGCTAAACTGAAACAAACTTGAGCTAATCTACGTACAATGGTATAGCTGTACATAATGAAGATAAGGAAACTCCCCATGACACGTAATTTTGAACAATTTCCAGATGATGACAATGGCAATGTACTGTGGCAAATGGTTGAAGATGGTGACGACCTAACAGAAGCGCATGAAATTGAATTTTCTATTGCATTTCAAACTGAAGAACAAGCTGAAAAATGTGCACTTTATTTGCTTAAAGAAGAACAAAAAATCAGCATGTTTGAAGATGAAGATTCTGACACAGCAGAATGGGTGATTACGATTTATGTGTATATGGAGCCTGAATATTCAGACATCGTGGATTTAGAAGAATGGTTTGGCAAAATTGCAGAACAGCATGGCGGTGAATACGACGGTTGGGGCTGCATGGCTTATGTCTACGATGACGAAGATGTTGAAGAAGAATCAATCTAAACGATGAGTTTATTTGGTTATTTAATCCGAAGTTTAGATAGAAATTGACTTGAAAAAGATGGCTAGAAACCCTTAGGAAGTACTACGACCTCAGCTTCTAGCCATCATATACTTACGCCATATATGGCGTATACGGCTTTATTTTGTATTATTGATGATATTTTTCAGTATTTTGAAGCACAATTTATTGGAAAACGCTAAAACAACAGGGTGCATGCATCAGAACCCGATTATCTCAGCTGAGTCTTTCAGAAATTATATTCATTTGTATTTGGTATTAATGCCTTCAATTCAATAACTTTAAAGTTTTTTAGCGCATGAACTCCGTATAAAAATAAACTATTCAAAACCTTCCTAAATTTTAAAAGACTTGCTCTTCGCAAATAATTTTTTGATGAATGTAGATTAACTCACATTACATACCTGACTTTTACCCTGATGAAGTATTAGGAAAATACTCATTTATGGATGGATTCCATAACTTTTATTTGGCAGGAATTTATGCACAGTTTATGCGCTGATGAGTGATGTCATTAAAATAAACCAACTATTCAGTGGGGGAAAAGGATTCACTTAAGCAGGACTTGGTTGATTGTGAAGTTTTGCTAACTAATCATTGATTTTAAAAAGAAAAATTAAATAAATTTATTAAAATTCCTTTTTTTGAACTCGTATTTGAAATATAATGTGAAACATGTCGCATTAATTCTAAAAAATAAGGTTTACATCGTGATATTGCAGCAATATAAAATTGTTTTCGGGGGAACAATGGGAGCAGGAAAATCTGCTGCCATAAAAGCATTATCTGATACTGGTGTTGTAAGCACAGAAGCAGTTAATACGGACACTCAAGCACATCAAAAAGCCTTAACAACTGTCGGCATTGATTATGGCGAAATTAGTTTAGATGACGGTACTAAGATAGGTTTATACGGTACACCCGGACAAGACCGCTTTGATTTTATGTGGTCAATTGTATGTAAAGGTGCAATAGGTATTGTCGTTTTAATTGATCACAGTAGTTCCCAAAGATTAAAAGACTTAGAGTTCTATTTAAAAGCATTTGAAGATTTGGGTACGAATATTGTCATTGGGGTAACACATTTAGATTTAGAACATGATCAAAAGTTAAAAATATATCGGGATTGGATGCAAATTCATCAAAAACAATTCCCCTTATTTGCAGTTGATGCACGTAAAAAAGATGATGTTTTGTTAATGATAGAAACGCTCATCGCGAAATTAGAAATGCAACCTGCAATAAATATATAAAAGGTCAGAAAATGATTAATTCACGTGAAGTAGGACAAGAATTCAAAGCATTTTCTAGCCAAGAATTGCACGAATTTTTAAATGAAGTGAGTGGTGTAAATTTTGTTATGTTGTGTTCATCTGATGGTTTTGAGCTGTCGCTTGCTTCAAAAAAAAATATAGAGAACACCGGAAAAATTGCTGCCGTAAGTAGCTCAATTTTAGCCATGGTCTCCGCTTTCATATCCGAAATTCAATTGTTCGGATGTCAAACAATTACTTTAGATGCGGAAAATGGCAAAGTTTTTTTAACTGCTGTAGACCATCCGCAGCATCCTATGGTGATTGTTGCTGTGACCAATAAAGACATTTTGATGGGGCAAATGTTGTATTACTTCAAAAAGTTGAGTGATAGTTTAGCAAAGCCTCAAATTAAAAAAGTGTCTTAAATATTCAGTAGCTGAGATCAGAGGTTTAATTCTTTTGAATATAGCTAATATTATGATTTTAATATGGTTTTAAAATGACACAAGCTTTGAAAATAGCGATATTTGGTTTAAACACGACAGACCTAAACCTATTCAAGACTCAGATTTTGTTATGTCTGCCTTCAGATACTCATCTTAAGTGGGTCAATATTGCTGAGGATAAAATTGATGTGTTATTCGTTAGTGATATTTTTTTTAATTCGATTGGTATTCAAAAGGTATTAAAAGAAAGAGCGAAACGATATTTGAGATTAACCAAGTCGAATAGTGATTTGGGGCGAATTATTGATGATCAATTATTCTATCCTTTTTCAGATTTAAAATACTTGCATGAGTGGCTTGCACAAGAAATTTTGTCTGATATTAAGCCTATCGAATCTGAGCGAAATGATAAGCAATTTTATCTTGATACAAGAAGTAAATTTCCTGTCGCTTTGAAACCTGATGCGACTATAGAAGACGTATTTGCAGAGATCTTTACGCCACGCAATGGGTATATTCAATTGTTTGATGCCAGTGGTTTTATTGCACTTATCGATACACGGACAGAGCGTGTATGGGTTGAAGCAAATATGACTGGATTACAGTTTAACGAGTCTTTGAACCAAACCTATGCAACGAGTCAAATTGTTCAAGAGCAAACAGAAGGCAAGTTAATTTATGATTTGCGAGTTTGGTTGTGGCTAATTTTAAGTCAGTCTTCCATGTTGCAGCTTCCGAAAGTAGAACTGAATCAGAATTTTAAATTAGAGATTTGGCCACAGTTTGAAAGAGATATACGTCGACGAGATTACTTGAAAATTGCAGCCTGTTTTTCAGAAGGTGCCAATATTGAGGCTGTTAAACAACATCTGAAGTTAACCGATGAAAAAATATTAAATTTTATTGGCTGTGCAAGCTTACTTCAATTGGGGCGGTTTGTTGAATCGGATGAAGTTAAGTTTTTTACAGATATAAACCAGATTGAAATGGGTCAGACAAATAAACTTCGAAGCTTTTTTGGAAAGCTTCGAAAGAAACTTGGCTTATAAATAAATTTTTCAGGGGAAACCCTATTATTGAGGTGTAAAAAATGGCACGTATTGGTTTAGATACATTAACAAATTTAGATGGTTTTGTTGCAGCTGCATTGGTGGATAGTGAAAGCGGATTAGCTTTGGCAACACAGGGGAGTGGTGTAGATTTAGAGCTGGCTGCAGCAGGTAATACTGAAGTTATTCGTTCAAAACGTAAGGTTGCTAAAACATTGCAACTAAATGATGATATTGAAGATATTTTAATTACGTTGGGTAAGCAATATCATTTAATCCGTCCTTTAGATTCAAATGATGCATTATTTCTTTATTTAGTGTTGGATCGTTCTAAATCGAACTTAGCAATGGCTCGTTATGAGTTAAAGGCATTTGAAAAAGAATTAGATTTTTCTTAATAAAGTCCAAATTACGGATAAGAAATTGACTTGAAAAACATGACAGGGAGCGATTAGGACGTTACCACAGAGCCTAAAGCTTCCTGTACATCATCTACTTATGCCCTATATGACTCATACGTTTAATGTTGTGTTGCTGATAGCTTTTTCAACAGTTTGTAACCAGTTACTGGTAAGTATTAAAACGAAATGGTAAATATTAAAAAATTTGGCAAGATCATGCTTTTTTATCCATGCCAGATCCAACTAAAACCATACACAAGCCAAAACGATACAAAAGTTAAAGTGATACAGCGTAAAATATTGTCCTGATAAAACAAAAATAAGGAATGAGATCGTGAGTCATACAGTGAAATTGCATCGCGTATTCAGTGCGCCACCAGAACGGGTATTTAAAGCATTTATTGACCCAGATGCTTTAGTGAAATGGATGGCACCGCATGGCTTTACCGCCAAAGTTCATCATCTTGATGCTCAAGTGGGTGGAACGTATAAAATGTCCTTTGGTAATTTTTCTACAGGTTCGAGTCACGGTTTTAGTGGAACCTATCATGAGCTGGTTCCCAACCAGTTATTGCGCTATACCGACCAGTTTGATGATCCGAATTTATCAGGACAAATTGAAGTGATCATTCAGCTTAAAGCCGTTTCTGTGGGGACGGAGGTTAATATTACGCAATCGGGTATTCCCGATGTTATTCCAGTTGAAGCCTGTTATTTAGGATGGCAAGAGTCATTGCAATTGTTGGCTTTGTTGGTTAATCCTGAAATTCCCGATTAATAAAAGTTCATTATGTTTTGAGTGAATTTCATTAATGTATATTTACTCGTATGACATATAAGCGTAAACATAATAAAAAACAGAGAAGTAATAGATGAATAATACTGAACAAATTCAAAGATTAGAACAGAAAGCTCGAGCTGCAATCTTATCTGCCTATCAGAGTGCTGCTGATGAAAATGAAGTTCGCTTATATGCTGAACATCATCTAGAGGAGCTTGAGCCAGAGTATTGGCTTAAAAACTTGGGGACTGTAACACCTCAACCTTTACAGGTTTTAAAGGTACTAGAACTAAGTCCACATATTGATTGGGTGCTTGAGGGGGATGAAAATTATCGGATTGATTTCACCCTACCAGAAGAGGTAACTCAATATGTTTTGTGTGTAGAACTGGATCGTGATGAGACCTTAGTTGGCATTTCGATGGAGAGTTAATATGTTTAACGGATAGATCCTCATGAATATCTATATAAAACGTATTTATACAGTCGCTTCAGAGATGGATAAGTCGGTTGAAGTCTGATTTATTCCATAAAATAAATAGGGTTTTAGCAATCGACTTAGGGATAAAATGTTATATTAGTATTTTTGAGGTTTTTTATGTCTTTGCCAAATTGCCCAAAATGTAACTCAGAATATGCTTATCAAGATGGTGATTTGCTGATTTGTCCAGAATGTTCTCATGAATGGAAAGAGAGTGAAAGCAAGGCTGAAGAAGTCACAATCATTAAAGACGCAAATGGCAATATCCTCAGTGATGGTGATACGGTGACAGTCGTTAAAGATCTGAAAATTAAAGGCTCTTCATCTGTAGTAAAAGTGGGTACAAAAGCGAAAAATATTCGCTTATTGACAGATGCGAGTGATGGTCATGATATTGATTGTAAAGTAGATGGTTTTGGTCCAATGAAACTTAAATCTGAGTTTGTAAAAAAAGCTTAATGAATATCGTTTGAAGTTAAAAAAGCCCTCGCTAAAATGTGAGGGCTTTTTTTAAGCGGGCGTAATGAATTTACTGAACCGATTGATTAAATATGAATAGATTGGTCTGCTGATTCAGCACACAGCATGCTATAACGAAGCAATGATCTTAAAGGATTTTTGTTATGCCACATATTCATTTGGAATATTCAGCCAATCTTGAAAACTTAGCACCGCAACCACTTCTGCTTGCTTTAAACCAAGCATTGCTCGATGGCACGTATGTGCATTCAGCCAATGATGTAAAAAGTCGTGCTGTTTGTCAGCATGATTATGTCATTGGTTTAGGGGATGAATCACAAGCTTATGTACACGCCAAAGTTTCGTTATTGACAGGGCGAAGTGTGGAATTACAACAGGAAATTTCCCAATTATTATTAAGCATACTTGAGCAGCATTTGCCTAAGCAAAGCCAATTGAGTTTGCAAATTTGTGTAGAAATTTTAGAAATGCAGAAAGAAACATACAGCAAAAAAATTGTCTAATCTGTAGAAGTAAATAGGATGAAATAGAGGATGAGATCCTAGATTTCATTCTCTTTTATGATTTGATGACTCAATCCCAATTATTCAATAATTTGGGTTGTTGAAGCTATATTTTAAGAAAAAATCACATTATCAATTCGTAACAAAACATACTTTTGAAAAAGCAAAAAGTCATTTATATTGAATACAAATTGATTAATCTTTAATCAACACAATACTTTTTATAAACTTTAAAATAACAAGAGGGTATTCACAATGTCTGGATGGTATGAATTGAGTCAAAGTAGTGACGGACAATATCGCTTTGTTTTAAAAGCAGGAAATGGCGAAGTCATTTTGACCAGTGAATTATATAAGGCGAGAGCCTCTGCACAAAATGGGATTGAATCGGTACAAAAAAATAGTGCAGATGATGGTCATTTTGAACGCAAGGAAGCAAAAAATGGTAAGCCTTATTTTAATTTAAAAGCGGTTAATCATCAAATTATTGGAACCAGTCAATTTTATTCAACTGAGCAATCGCGTGAAAAGGGAATTGAGTCGGTCAAAAGTAATGGTTCAAGTACGACAATTAAAGATTTAACAGCTTAAATTAAAGCCATATGTACATCAAAGTATGTATGAATACATACTTTTTTATAGATCAATGAAACACCTGTTGCCGCTTTTTAAAATAGGATAAAACCTGATCTCCAAGCGATAAACGAATGGATGAACAGGTTTTAATCGCTTGAGGATTAAAAGCGCTTGGGAATTCTCTGCCCATTTGGCACAGGCATTTCAGCATTTTTCAGTACGCCAAAGAGCCATGCTTCAGCATGATTAACAGCAACTTTTAATTCATCACCTTGCGCTAAACGCCCTGCAATAAAGCTCGCCAATGAGCAACCTGAACCGTGATATTCCCCTTCCAGACGCGGGCAGCGAGTTTCAGAAACCATCTGACCCTTGCTGTATAAAGCATTGCGAATATAGTCAGGGGTGTCTTCATGTCCACCTTTGATTAAAACGGCTTGAGCACCCATTTCGAAGAGTTTCGCTGTGGCTTTTTCTAAGTCTTGTTCACCAGTTAAAGCACGCAGTTCAACAGTATTTGGAGTAATCACAGTCGCCAAAGGAACGAGCTCTACAAAAGCTTTAACCAATGTTTCCTGATTCCCTAGTGAACCGCCACTATTGGCAACGAGTACAGGATCGAGCACATATAAATAGTCTGGATGCTCGCGTAGAAATTCAGCCAAAGCCGCAATATTATCCGTGGTGCCGAGCATGCCAGATTTCACACACTTAATGGGCAAATCGCCGACCACAGCATGGGCTTGAGCAAGTAAAAGTTCTTTAGAGGTCGCTGTAAAGCCAAACACTTGTTGCGAGTTTTGAATTGTCAGGGCGGTACACGCAATGGCTGCATGTGCACCACTTTGACCAATCGCTTCAATATCTGCTTGCAAGCCAGCTCCGCCTGATGGATCTAAACCAGAAAAGCAAAGTACAGTAGGGCGCACCATGATATCCTTCTTGACAAAATTTGCCTTAGTATAGGCAAATTTGAGCCAAGTCTCGATAGTATTTATTTAGTAAAAATTTAAGTGAAAAGGGTCAGTCTGTGATTAAAAATATTTTGATTGATTTAGATGGAACACTTACGGATCCCAAAGTGGGGATTACCACCAGTGCACGTTATGGTTTAAATAAAATTGGTCATCCCATTGCCGATGATGTCAATATTGATTGGATTATTGGCCCGCCATTAAAAGCCTCTCTGGCAAAAATTTTAAATGTCGATGTACATGATGTTTTGGCTGAACAAGCTTTGATGGGATATCGTGAACGATTTGCGGTTACGGGCCTATATGAAAACCACGTTTTTCCTCAAGTGGCTGAAACCTTAAAAGCATTGCAACAACAAGGCTATCGTCTATTTTTAGCAACGGCAAAACCTGAAGTGTATGCACGACAAATTTTAGAGCATTTTGATTTATTGCAATATTTTGAATATCCCTATGGCAGCGAATTAAACGGGGAGCGTACCAATAAAGGCGATTTGATTGAATATATTCTTAAAAAAGAACAGTTAGATTCGGCTGAATGTTTGATGGTTGGTGACCGTGAACATGATATTTTTGGTGCGCGTCGTTATGGAATAGAAACCATTGCGGTGGAATATGGTTATGGTTCAAAAGCAGAGTTGGATGCGGCACAACCCAAAGCACGAATTCAACAATTTTCAGAAATTTTGAATCATGTCGGGCATTAACCTGATCAAGCTATTGCGTGATTGTTGACGCATAAACAGCTTTCTTTACAGCAAAGTTTTGTTGAGATTTACATTTAAGACGATTTTTAGTTCGTCTTATTCGTCTTAAATGTTATCTCAAATCGAGGTACAGTGTTTCTTTCACTTCTTCCATCACGATATAACTATGCGATGAGGCGGAAGAGGGTAATTTCTTCAGTAAATCACCTAGTAAGCGACGATAGGCGCTCATTTCTTTTAGCCGTGCTTTGACCAAATAATCGAATTCACCTGAAATGAGATGGCATTCTAAGACTTCTGGAATTTCTACTAAATCACGGGCAACCTGATCAAATACATCACCCGATTTCGCCGATAATTTAATTTCTAAAAAAACCAATAAACTACGATTTACCAGCTCAGGGTTAAGTCGAGCATAGTAGCCCATAATAATGCCATCCCGTTCTAAACGCTTCACACGTTCAGAGCAGGGTGTGGTCGATAAATTAACCCGTGATGCCAACTCACTAATTGCAATCCGCCCATTACGTTGCAAGATCTCTAAAATTTGATGATCAATTCGATCTAATTTACGCATGAGTTTTTTCCTTTTTTTAGGGTTATTTCATACTGAATTTATTAATTTAACTACATTATAGTGATTAAAACAGTGAAAAAAACTATTTATTGCAAAATATACTAGTTAAATAAACTAAATATACGTAAAGGAAGAGCGATGCGTGTAATTGTCTTAGGTAGTGGTGTTATTGGTGTTGCAAGTGCGTATTACCTAGCGCAGCAGGGAGCAACCGTAACTGTTTTGGACCGCCAATCAGGTCCAGCAGAAGAAACCAGTTTTGGTAATGCAGGACAAATCTCACCTGGATATTCTACACCTTGGGCTGCACCAGGGATTCCTTTTAAAGCTGTAAAATGGATGTTCCAACATCATGCGCCACTTGCCATTAATATTGATGGCAGTATGTGGCAGTTGAATTGGATGGCGCAAATGCTTAAAAACTGCAATCCAAATAGCTATGCCATTAATAAAGAGCGCATGACCCGTGTTGCAGAATATAGCCGTGATTGTTTAAGAGAGCTTAGAAAAGAGACGGGAATCAGTTACGAACATCGCTCAAAAGGCACACTACAAGTCTTCCGTAATGAAGCTCAACTTGATGCAGTACAGCGTGATATTCAAGTGCTTAAAGAATGTGGCGTGGATTATGAACTGTTACTTAAAGATGAACTTGCAAAAGTAGAACCTGCTTTAGAACATGCCAAAGATAAATTGGTCGGTGGTTTACATTTGCCGAATGATGAAACAGGTGACTGTTATATGTTCACCAATGCCTTAGCCGATTTAGCCAAAGGTTTAGGTGTCGATTTCAAATTTAACCAAAATGTTGAAAAACTTGTGGTTGAAGGCGATGAAATTAAAGGTGTTGTGGTCGATGGTAAAGTCCTGACTGCGGATCGTTACGTCTTGGCATTTGGTAGCTACTCACGTGACTTCCTTAAACCACTCAATTTGAATTTACCGGTTTATCCTGTGAAAGGCTATTCACTCACAATTCCAATTATTGATCCTGCTTTTGCACCGCAATCGACTGTGTTGGATGAAACCTACAAAATTGCCATTACGCGTTTTGATCAACGTATTCGTGTCGGTGGTATGGCTGAACTGAGTGGATTTAACCATGGTTTAAATACAGACCGCCGTGCAACTTTGGAAATGGTCACTCAAGACTTATTCCCAGGTGGTGATTTAGCACAGGCGTCTTTCTGGACAGGTTTACGTCCAATGACCCCTGATAGCACACCAATCATTGGTGCAACAGGTTATAAGAATTTGTTCCTCAATACTGGTCATGGCACTTTAGGTTGGACCATGGCATGTGGTTCAGGCAAATTAATCAGTGATTTGGTCATGAATCATAAGCCAGATATTAGTACGGATGGCTTGTCTATTCTGCGCTATCCACATGCTGCTTAAAATCATTTGAAATTGATTATTCAAGGAAGAATAAAATGCCACGCCCAATTACTGCCATCATTCATCACGAAGCATTACAGCATAATTTAACCATTGCCAAACAGCAGATGCCGAATAGCAAAGTCTTTGCCGTGGTTAAAGCCAATGCTTATGGTCATGGTATCGAACATGTCTATCCATCCTTTAAAACGGCAGATGGTTTTGCCTTGCTCGATATTGCCGAAGCTAGATGGTTACGTGAGCTGGGTTGGACGGGTGCAATTTTATTATTGGAAGGCATTTTTTCTGCGCAAGATTTACAGGATTGCCTTGAGTTAAATTTAAGTTTTACCATTCATAGTGAACATCAACTTCGTTGGATTGAGCAATTTTCTCCCGTTGCTCACTTTGATGTTTATTTAAAAATGAATAGTGGTATGAACCGTTTAGGTTTTCAGCCTGAGCATTATCGACATGCTTGGCACAGATTAAATCAGCTGGATCAAATTCAAAGCATCACCCATATGATGCATTTTTCCGATGCAGACAGTGATCGTTTTGGTGAGTCGGGTATTGACTATCAATACACCATTTTTGAAGAAACGATTCGCGATTTACCCGGTGAAAGAACGGTGTGTAATAGTGCTGCGATTCTTAGACATTCAGCCCTACATTCAGACACTGTGCGCAGTGGAATCATGCTGTATGGGAGCTCTCCAGACTATCCGACACATACCATTCAAGATTGGAATTTGCAGCCGAGCATGAGCTTGCGCAGTGAAATTATTGCCATTCAGGACATCCAAAGTCATGACAGTGTGGGCTACGGCTCGACTTTTATTGCAGAGCAAGCGATGAAAATAGGCATTGTCGCGTGTGGTTATGCCGATGGATATCAACGCATTTCACCGACGGGAACGCCTGTACTGGTGAATTCAATTCGGACCAAAATTATCGGGCGTATCAGTATGGATATGCTCGCAGTAGATATTTCAAATATTGAAGATGTGGACGTGGGCAGCGAGGTTGTACTTTGGGGGAAATCGTCCAATGGCACGATTCTTCCCATCGATGAAGTCGCTGCAAGTTCAGGAACAATCGGCTATGAACTGATGTGTGCAGTCACCGCACGTGTCAATTTTATCAATCAAGAATAAGGACATAAGCATGTCAAACCATGATATCCAAAAGATCAACAGCAACGAAGTAATGAGTGCTGTAACCGTGTTTAATCAGGTGGTGTATTTATCAGGTCAAGTGCCTAAAAATACCGATGCAGATGTCGCTGGGCAAACGCGTGAAATCTTAGCGACCATTGATGAATTATTGGCATTGGCCAATACAGATAAGACACGATTATTGTCTGCGCAAATTTATTTAAAAAACTTACCTGATTTTTCAGCAGTGAATGCAATTTGGATTGACTGGCTTCAAGGTTGTGTGGCACCTTCGCGCGCAACAATTCAAGCTGATTTGGTTAACCCAAATTGGCTCATTGAAATCGCAATAACAGCAGCACAAAAGTAATGTGGTGTTGTTGAGAAACAAATGAAATACTTAGAATGAAGATGAAATGTAATCCATTTCGTTTCATTCTTGGACGGGTAAATCAAATTATTGAGTAGAACGCTCAAGTGCCAAAAGCATGATTTACCCGTTAAGGGATATGTCAAAAAGGATATTTTATGACCACTTCAAGCCAGCATGAAGACGCACAATCGTCGCCCCATGAGCTTCAGCGAAAATTATCGAACCGCCATTTACAATTAATCGCCATTGGTGGTGCGATCGGAACAGGACTCTTTATGGGGTCCGGAAAAACCATTTCTCTAGCAGGACCTTCAATTCTCATCATTTATATGATTATTGGCGGTATGTTCTTTTTCCTGATGCGTGCATTAGGTGAAATCTTATTATCAAATTTGCACTATAAATCATTTATTGATATGGCTCATGATTTAATCGGGCCGGGGGCAGGTTATTATATTGGATGGTCTTATTGGTTAGGCTGGATTTTGGTGGGTATCGCAGATTTAGCCGCCATTATTAACTATTTAAGCTTTTGGTTGCCGCCAGACATGACCTTCACCCCAATGGGACAGGCACTGATTAGTGCAGGCTGTGTGCTCTTTGTTTTAGGGATTAATCTACTTACCGTCAAATTATTTGGTGAAATTGAATTTTGGTTTGCACTGATTAAAATTTTAGCCATTATTGGTTTGATTGGTATTGGTGGCTTTATGGTGTTCACTCACTATCAAGCACCGGGTGGCTCAATCGCAAGTTTTAGTAATGTCTGGTCTCATGGCGGCATGTTCCCTAAAGGTGGCGAAGGCTTCTTGGCTGGTTTCCAAATTGCCCTGTTTGCCTTTGTCGGTGTCGAATTGATTGGTACGATGGCTGCTGAAACCAAAGATCCTGAAAAGAATCTACCGAAAGCGGTCAATGCTATTCCAACACGAATTATCTTATTTTATGTTCTCGCATTATTTATTGTGATGTCTGTTACACCATGGACAGAAATTCCAGCAGATCAAAGCCCATTTGTATCCTTGTTCTTGCATGCAGGTATTCCGGTTTCAGCCATTATTATGAACTTGGTGGTGTTGTCTTCAGTCTTGTCTTCAATGAATAGTGGTGTCTTTTCAACCAGTCGTATGTTGTTTGGTTTAGCCAAAGAAGGGCAAGCACCAACCAAGTTAGCAGAACTTTCTGCGCGTGCAGTTCCTGCGAAAGGCTTGTTGTTTTCTTGCGCTTTTATTATGAGTGGCGCGGCATTACAGTATTTTGTTCCGAACACCATCGAAGCTTTTACCTTGGCCAGCTCTCTGTGTGTGATTTTGTTTATTAGTATTTGGAGCTTGATTATGGTGTGTTATTTACGCTATAGAAAGTTGAATCCAGAGCTACATACGAAATCAACCTTTAAAATGCCGGGTGGTATATGGATGTCTTACATTGTTTTGGCATTCCTATTGTTTACGCTAGTGATCTTAAGCCTAGAGCCAGATACGTTAAAAGCATTAATTATTAGCCCATTATGGTTGGTTATTTTGGCGGTAACGTATCACGTTCTGTATAAGCCACGCATGAAAAAGCTGAACAAAAAGCTTTAGTAGTGATTTGATTTGAATTTAAAAAGGGCTGATGTTGATACATCAGCCTTTTTTTATTGAGCCATGCTCAGAATATAAAAATAACGCTTCTTTATTTTGATCAAAAATTAAATGCAATTATATGATCATTATTATTTAATAGAACGCTTTGAAAATAAGAACAGTGTAGATGCGAAATTATAAAATTGATGTACTACGTGGAATCTCCATACTTTTAGTTTTATTCCACCATTTTAATATCTCTTATAAACTGCATGATACATTTTTAGGCGTACATATCTTTGGGGAAAGCTTGAGCACTTTAATTGCCCGTAATGGTAATTATGGCGTGACGATGTTCTTTGTTATTTCAGGTTTTTTAATTACCCAACACACATTACAACGTAGTGGCTCACTCGCTCAAATCAATCTTAAAGACTTCTACATTCGCCGTATTGCGCGCATTATGCCGTGTTTGGTGCTGTTGGTGGCGATGGTTACTATTTTGGCAAGTTTCGGTTTAAAGCCGTTTTTAAATCAAGCACCGAATGATATTGAAGTGTCCTATGGCTTAACAGTATTTTCAGCTTTTAGTTTTTGGATGAATATTCTGATTATTCAATATGGCTGGGTGAATTATGCGCTTGGTGTGTTGTGGTCACTATCGGTAGAAGAAGTTTTTTATTTGATTTTTCCAATGCTCTGTTTGCTATTGGGGCGTGGTAAAGGCTTTATTTTGTTTTTATTGGTCGTGATTTGTTATGCACCGTATTTTCGTGCATTACATTGTGCTGAGCAAAGTGGCGCATACCTTTATCATTATTTCTCCAGTTTTGATGGGATCGCAATCGGCTGTTTAACTGCTTTAATGGCACAGAAGTTTCAATTGAATAGAAAAATGAATCCGTCTGTCATTCTTTTTATGTGTTTATTGATGATCGGTCTTTATGTATATGCCCCGATTAAAGAAGTGAGCACTTGGGGAATCAGTGTATTTGCTGTACTTGCTGCGCTACTCATATTTTGTTTTGCACAAAACCCTCAAGCAGCAGCTCAATCGAAAATGTCTAAAGCGATGGTCTGGATCGGGCAACGCAGTTATGAAATGTATTTGTTTCATTTAATTGTTTTGGGCTTGATTAAAGTTATCTATTTTCCTAAACAAACTTTGCCAACCGAAAAATTAATATTGTTGCCCATATTCTTTATTACGACGTTTATTTTGAGTTGGGCAATTGAAAAGTATTATTCAGTACCATTGAATTTAAAAATTCGAACTACATTGATTAAATCCGAACGTAGATAAAAATTTGCATGCGACTTTGTAGAGGGGAATCAGGATTAGATATTGCCTTGGTTTGCAGAGAAAATGAGAGAGAATAAAAAAGCCTCGAATGATTCGAGGCTTTTTAAAATTTTCAGGATTAAAACTGCGGCTTAACCACCACTAAAATGATCACTGCAACTAAAATCAGGGTTGGCATTTCATTAAAAAAACGCCAGAACTTATGCGATTTGTAATGTGCATTGCCAATCAGTTTTTTACGATAATAACCACAAACAAAGTGGTAAATCACCAACAAACCAACCAAGCCAACTTTGAGGTAAAACCATAACGCTTCATGATAGTGGCGCGTTGCATCGCCCCAATCTACCAAAAAGTGCGCCGTGATGAGTGTGGCAATCATAGATGGCCACATAATGCCGCGGTATAACTTACGTTCCATGACTTCGAAACGCTGATGACTGACGGCATCATCACTCATGGCATGGTAAACATATAAGCGTGGTAAGTAGAACAAAGCAGCGAACCAACAGACCACAGCGATAATATGTAATGCTTTTACCCACAAGAAAGCATCAGAAGGTGCATCCATCGAAAATCCTATCGGGGATTATGCATCCCACTTCTTGAAAACGAGGCAGGCGTTTACACCGCCAAAGCCAAAACTGTTACTCATCACAGTATTCAATTTTGCGTCACGTTTTTCAAGTACGATGTCATAACCTTTTGTACCTTCATCAAGTTCAGTCACATTGATGTTTGGTGCAATAAAGTCATTTTGCATCATTAGGATAGAATAAATTGCTTCTTGTACACCCGCAGCACCTAAGCTATGACCTGTCATCGATTTAGTTGAACTAAGCGGTGGAACATGACCTTCACCAAAAGCACGACCCATGGCTTGTAGTTCAGTGATATCACCTGCTGGGGTAGACGTACCGTGAGTATTTACATAATCAATGCTATCTACACCATGTTGTTTGGCTTCTTCTAAAGCCATAAGGATACAACGTGTTGCACCTTCACCACTTGGCGCAACCATATCTGCACCATCACTATTGGCAGCATAGCCAACCACTTCAGCCAAGATGTTTGCACCACGCGCTTGGGCATGTTCAAGTGATTCAAGTACTACGAAACCACCACCACCTGCAATCACAAAACCATCACGGTCAGCAGAATAAGGACGAGAAGCTGTTTCAGGCGTGTCATTGTATTTAGAACAAAGTGCACCCATTGCATCAAACAATAAACTTTGTGACCAGTGATCTTCTTCACCGCCACCGGCCAGCATTAAATCCTGTTTGCCTAGTTGAATCAGGTTGTAAGCATAGCCAATAGCATCGGCAGACGTTGCACAGGCACTGGTAATGGTATGTGCAATGCCTTGCATTTTGAAGGCAACACCGACGTTGGCGGTAATGGTGTTAGACATGTTGCGCGGCACGAAGAACGGGCCAACTTTACGTGCACCTTTGGTGTCCAGTAGCTCTTTCATTTCCATCACCGAGGCTGTAGAGCCGCCACCTGAACCACCAGCAATGCCGTAGCGCGGGTTGCCGCCAATCTGTTCTGCGGTCAGACCCGCATGTTGAACAGCCGCCAATGCTGCGTTATAGGCATACATTGCACATACGCCCATAAAGCGCTTTAAGCGGCGGTCAATGCCGTCAAAGTTCTGTTCAGCAGCTGCGCTGATATGGCTTTTAAAATTCATTTCCGCATAAATGGGGTTAAAACGTGTTCCCGAAATCCCGTTTTGCAAAGAGTGAGTGACATCTTCCAATGTATTACCAATGCATGAGTTAATGCCCATACCAGTGATTACAACACGTTTCATCTACAGATCCCTTTATGGTGAGATTGAGGCATGCCTTGCGGGCGCTGGAATCAGCAGCCGGCGGCACGCAGCTCATATTTTTGAATTGCAATCATGATAGCAGAAAGAATTTTGAATTCTTATGGCAAATATTATGCCTATTTCCCTGTCTGTGTATTTGTGAAACAACCACAAAGCAATTAACTAAAACACACACATTAATATTGAGATAAACTTAGACTATGCCTAGTATTTATCAATAATTGTAAGAATCAAAAATGAGGATAAAGAATGACAGATAGTAATAATAAACATTCACATAGTTTCTTCTCAAATGCCTTTGGAGTGGCTAAAAAGATCAGTGCAACTGGAATGGGTGTGCTGAACCACGTCGCTTCAGACAAGGTAGCGAAGGTAATGCAACCCTCGAAAAATGGTCAGATGTTTGAGGGGAGTTCACGTCATATGAACTCATTTGAATCGCCAAAATATGAGAATCCTCAACAAATGCTGCGCGAGTATTTGCCCAATGTTTCTAAACAATTATTGGGTCGTCAATATAATAAAGTGAATCGTGTTGCCACTTTTGTGTCCCCAGAATTTTCAGATAAATTATCAGACTATTTTTTTGATCATCTGAATCAATTTACTTCGGATTTAAGCTCTGTCGATCTGGTGCTTGATCAAGCAGGCGCACGAGATTTAGAAGAACTGACGCTAGACGTAGATCGTTCCAAGCGAATTAGCCAAGCATTGGCAGAACAAAATAAATGGATTGCATCGCTGCAAGGTGCTGTAACAGGTGCGACAGGTGTCATCGGTTCAGCGATTGATGTTCCTCTGTCCTTGGTGATGTCTTTACGCATGATTTATCAAGTTGGACGTGCTTATGGTTTTGAACTGAATAAAGAAACAGAACAAGATATCGTTCAGTTTGTTTTTAAACAAATTGATTTAGGCATGATTGCAGAGAAACAAAGTGTTTTGATGGCGTTAAAAGCTTTATCGAATATGTTGCAAACACATGACATTTCTCAATTCCAACAAATATTGGGTTCAAGTAATGATATTGAATCGCTGAAAAAATGGCTGGTCAATGAAAGTGGTGAAATGAAATGGGATTGGTTGAATCACATTCCTAAAGTTTCACTGCTGGGTAAATTGACCCCCGTTGTTGGTGCGAGCATTGGTGCAGCATATAGCTGGAAATTGGTTGAAGATGTAAATCAGAAAGCACAACAAATATTTTCACATGCACGAAGTTATTTACAGCAGCATCAGGGTGTCGAGTTATCGGCTATAGCCGCTTATGAAAAATCATTAGAATTATTGGCGCAAGCAACGCCAAAACTATTAGATCATTTTGCTAAAGTGGATGTGGCTGCGAGTGACATTAAATTAGATCAGGAAATGAAGATTGATAACCATCAGACCATTTCTAAAGTGACCATTAAAAAGAAAACAGACTCTCTAAAAGTAGATGAAACTGAAAAAAGTCAAAAAGTTCAACAGGGTTTGGAGCAGTTGGCTGAACAAATGCTTGAGCAACACGAATATGTAGAACCTCAAAAACCAGCAATTTCTGTAGAAGAATTTGAGTTGGATGAATATGCAGTAGACGATAATGGTGTAGCAGAGGAGGGTGATCAGTCTGCCTCCATTCAACCTCAAGCAAATGCTGAACCTGCCGCTGTAAAGAAAAAAGTTACAAAAAAGAAATCATAAAAGTGCAGCATGAAGTCTGCTAAAGGCTTTCAAATGGTCTAAATACAAGGAAATGGTCAATATTTGACGTCACCTCGAATATTGACCATTTTTCTATCTTCGCTTACAATTGCGTGCCCTCGAAAAGTAGTATTTTTTTGAGGCTTTTTATTAACGGGAGATTTGCCAAATGGCAACAACAAATCAGTTGATCCGTAAGGGTCGTACGACTTTGATTGAAAAATCAAAAGTTCCTGCGTTGAAGGCTTGTCCACAACGTCGTGGTGTTTGTACACGTGTTTACACTACTACACCTAAAAAACCTAACTCAGCAATGCGTAAAGTTTGCCGTGTTCGCTTAACTTCAGGTTTTGAAGTATCAAGCTATATCGGTGGTGAAGGCCATAACTTACAAGAGCACAGTGTTGTTCTTATCCGTGGTGGTCGTGTTAAAGACTTACCAGGTGTACGTTACCATACCGTTCGTGGTTCTTTAGACTGCGCTGGTGTTAAAGATCGTAACCAGTCTCGTTCTAAATACGGTACTAAACGTCCTAAGAAATAATCTTTTAAGATCATTTTCTTAAGAACGTAGAACCGCAATCCTTTATCGTCTCGCTTGTCTGATTTCTGCATTTAATTTTGTGAAATTCAAGCGACGTGTAGTAAGGCCAGCGAACAGTACATGACACTTTGTACTCATGCTGGATAAACCTGAAGTGTCATATTTATAGGTGTATTAAAATGCCAAGACGTCGCGTAGTCGCTGCCCGTGAAATCCTTCCGGATCCTAAGTTCGGCAGCCAAACAATCGCTAAATTCATGAACCACGTAATGCAAGATGGTAAAAAATCTATTGCTGAAAGTATCGTTTACGGTGCTTTAGACCGCGTTCAAGAAAAAAGTAAAGTAGACCCAGTTGAATTTTTCGAGACTACTCTTGAAAAAGTTCGTCCTATGGTCGAAGTAAAAGCACGCCGTGTTGGTGGTGCTACTTATCAAGTGCCTATGGAAGTACGCCCATCCCGTCGTACTGCCTTAGCTATGCGCTGGTTAGTAGATGCTGCTGCTAAGCGTTCTGAAAAAACTATGGCTTTACGTCTTGCTGGTGAGTTGCTTGATGCAGCTGAAGGTAAAGGCTCAGCTATTAAAAAACGTGAAGATGTGCATCGTATGGCTGAAGCCAACAAAGCATTCTCTCACTACCGTTTCTAAGCGGATAAAACAGCCCCTAGTCAGGAGGGTGGTGAGTCAGTTTCACTGAATTGTCATCGAATCGCTTTAAGTTGCTATGCAGCTTAAAGCGTCCTGTTTTAAACAACAAAATTTAGGAATGCAAGAAATCATGGCTCGTCAAACCCCAATTTCTCGTTACCGTAACATTGGTATTTCAGCTCATATTGACGCTGGTAAAACCACGACTACTGAACGTATTTTGTTCTACACAGGTGTATCTCACAAAATTGGTGAAGTACATGATGGTGCAGCAACAATGGACTGGATGGAACAAGAGCAAGAACGTGGTATTACAATCACTTCAGCTGCTACTACTTGTTTCTGGTCTGGTATGGGTAAACAATTCCCAGAACACCGTGTAAACGTAATTGACACACCAGGACACGTTGACTTCACAATCGAAGTTGAGCGTTCTATGCGTGTTCTTGACGGTGCATGCATGGTTTACTGTGCTGTAGGTGGTGTACAACCACAGTCAGAAACTGTATGGCGTCAAGCAAATAAATATAAAGTGCCTCGTTTAGCATTCGTGAACAAGATGGACCGTACTGGTGCAAACTTCTTCCGTGTTGTTGAACAAATGAAGACACGTCTAGGTGCACACCCTGTACCTGTAGTAATTCCAATTGGTGCTGAAGATACATTCGCAGGTGTTGTTGACCTAGTTGAAATGAAAGCAATCATTTGGGATGAAGCATCTCAAGGTATGCAGTTTGAATATGGTGATATTCCTGCAGAACTTCAAGAGCTTGCTGAAGAATGGCGCACTAACATGGTTGAAGCTGCGGCTGAAGCTAATGAAGAATTGATGGACGAATACCTAAACAATGGTGACTTGTCGAAAGAACAAATCATTGCGGGTATTCGTGCACAAACTTTGGCTTGCCAAATTCAGCCAATGCTTTGTGGTACAGCGTTCAAAAACAAAGGTGTTCAACGTATGTTGGATGCTGTAATTGAATTCTTACCATCACCTACAGAAGTTAAGCCTATCGAAGGTATTCTTGACGACAAAGCTGAAACTAAAGCGATTCGTGAAGCATCTGACGAAGCTCCGTTCTCTGCACTTGCATTCAAAATCATGAATGACAAGTTCGTAGGTAACTTAACTTTCGTACGTGTTTATTCTGGTGTGCTTAAACAAGGCGACCCAGTATATAACCCAGTTAAAGGTAAACGTGAACGTATTGGCCGTATCGTGCAAATGCACGCGAACGATCGTCAAGACGTTGAAGAAATCCGCGCTGGTGATATCGCTGCATGTGTAGGTCTTAAAGACGTTACGACTGGTGATACACTATGTGATGAGAAAAACATCATTACTTTAGAGCGTATGGAATTCCCTGAGCCAGTAATTTCTTTAGCTGTAGAGCCTAAGACAAAAGCTGACCAAGAAAAAATGTCTATCGCTTTAGGTCGTTTGGCTAAAGAAGATCCATCGTTCCGTGTTCGCACAGACGAAGAATCTGGTCAAACGATTATTGCTGGTATGGGTGAGCTTCACCTTGACATCCTTGTTGACCGTATGAAGCGTGAATTTGGTGTTGAAGCAAACATTGGTAAACCAATGGTTGCTTACCGCGAAACAATCAAAAAGACTGTTGAGCAAGAAGGCAAATTCGTACGTCAAACAGGTGGTAAAGGTAAATTCGGTCATGTATATGTTCGTTTAGAACCTATGAATGTCGAAGAAGCTGGTAAAGAATACGTATTCGCTGAAGAAGTTGTCGGTGGTACTGTACCTAAAGAATTCTTTGGTGCGGTTGATAAAGGTATTCAAGAACGCATGAAAAATGGTGTATTGGCTGGTTACCCTGTTGTGGGTATCAAAGCGACATTATTTGATGGTTCTTACCATGATGTCGATTCTGACGAATTGTCGTTCAAAATGGCAGGTTCTTATGCCTTCCGTGATGGTTTCATGAAAGCGGATCCTATCCTTCTTGAACCAATCATGAAAGTTGAAGTAGAAACTCCAGAAGACTACATGGGCGATATCATGGGTGACTTAAACCGTCGTCGTGGTATGGTTCAGGGTATGGAAGACTTACCTGGTGGTACTAAAGCAATTAAAGCTGAAGTTCCATTGGCTGAGATGTTTGGTTACGCAACTTCTATGCGTTCTATGTCTCAAGGTCGTGCGACCTACTCTATGGAATTTGCTAAATATGCTGAAACTCCACGTAACGTGGCTGAAGGCATCATTTCTAAGTTCCAATCTGGCGGTAAAAAAGGTGACGACGAGTAATCTTTCGATTACTATAAGCCCAAACTAATTCATAGTTAAAAACCAAGTGCTCATGGGTTAACCCCCATGAGTAGTTTAAAAAGGAAGATCTCATGGCTAAGGCTAAGTTTGAACGTAATAAGCCACACGTAAACGTGGGCACAATTGGTCACGTTGACCATGGTAAAACAACTTTAACTGCTGCGATTGCAACAATTTGTGCAAAAAACTACGGCGGTGAAGCTAAAGACTACGCAGCAATTGACTCTGCACCAGAAGAAAAAGCACGTGGTATTACCATTAATACTTCACACGTAGAATACGATTCTCCAGTTCGTCACTACGCTCACGTAGACTGTCCAGGTCACGCCGATTATGTTAAAAACATGATCACTGGTGCTGCTCAAATGGACGGCGCGATCCTTGTATGTGCTGCGACTGATGGTCCTATGCCACAGACTCGTGAACACATCCTTTTGTCTCGTCAGGTTGGTGTACCGTACATTCTTGTATTCCTTAACAAGTGTGACCTTGTTGATGACGAAGAATTACTTGAATTGGTAGAAATGGAAGTTCGTGAACTTCTTTCTACTTATGACTTCCCAGGTGATGACACTCCAATCATCCGTGGTTCAGCGCTTCAAGCATTAAACGGTAACGAAGGTCCTTATGGCGAATCTGCTGTAATCGAATTGGTTGCTGCGCTTGATTCTTACATTCCTGAACCAGAACGTGCAATCGATAAAGCATTCCTTATGCCAATCGAAGATGTATTCTCTATCTCTGGTCGTGGTACTGTAGTTACTGGTCGTGTTGAATCTGGTATCGTTAAAGTTGGCGAATCAGTTGAAATCGTTGGTATTAAAGATACAGTAGTTACTACTGTAACTGGCGTAGAAATGTTCCGTAAATTGCTTGACGAAGGTCGTGCTGGCGAGAACTGTGGTGTTCTTCTACGTGGTACTAAGCGTGAAGACGTTCAACGTGGTCAAGTACTTGCTAAACCAGGTACAATCAAACCGCACACTAAATTCGACGCAGAAGTATACGTACTTTCTAAAGAAGAGGGTGGTCGTCATACACCATTCCTTAATGGTTACCGTCCACAATTCTATTTCCGTACAACTGACGTAACTGGCGCAATCCAATTACAAGAAGGTGTGGAAATGGTTATGCCTGGTGACAACGTAGAAATGTCAGTAGAACTTATTCACCCAATCGCAATGGACCCAGGTCTACGTTTTGCGATTCGTGAAGGTGGTCGTACAGTTGGTGCTGGTGTTGTTGCGAAAGTAACTGCATAATACGATAAGTAAATATTTACAGGTCGGGAGCTTGAGTTCCCGATTTGTACTCTAGGTCAGTAGTTCAATTGGTAGAGCGTCGGTCTCCAAAACCGAATGTTGGGGGTTCGAGTCCCTCCTGGCCTGCCATTATTTTTAAAAAAAAGCTTGATGCTGGTTAAATTGTCATATAATAAGTCGCGAAGCCTACGACGAGTACAAAAATGTCGAATGATAAATCGCGTGACGCATTAAGCGAAGCGCCAATTCCACAAAGAAATAATCCTGCTGAAGTTGTTCATTCTGGTTCCCCTGTAGATATAGTTCTATGGGTTATCGCATTGATTTTATTGGTTGGTGCGACCATGGTGGGTCAGTATTTGCCTGCGTATTGGGCACCTGCGAATAATGTTTGGGTGCGCGTTGGTGTGATTTTGGCTTGTATCGTAGCGGCTTTGGGTTTATTATACGCCACCCATCAAGGCAAAGGCTTTGTTCGTTTATTGAAAGATGCTCGAATAGAGTTACGTCGTGTGACTTGGCCAACTAAGCAAGAAACAGTGACCACATCTTGGCATGTTCTTGCAGTTGTTGTAATCGCTTCTCTGGTTTTGTGGAGCTTTGATTACATTTTAGGCTGGTTAATGAAGTTTATTATCGGGTAAGAGAGCTATGAAACGTTGGTACATTATTCATGCCTATTCAGGTTATGAAAAACAAGTGATGCGTTCACTTAATGATCGAATCCAGCGTAGCGCTGTAGCCGATAGCTTTGGTGAAGTTCTCGTTCCGACTGAAGAAGTCGTAGAAATGAAGGATGGTAAGAAGCGTAAATCAGAGCGTAAATTCTTTCCAGGCTATGTATTGGTCGAAATGGAAATGAATGATGATACTTGGCATATCGTAAAAGAATGTCCAAAAGTGCTTGGTTTTATCGGTGGTACTGCAGAAAAACCTGCACCGATTACGCAAAAAGAAGCGGATGCGATTCTTGCGCGTGTACGTAATACTGGTGAAGCACCTCGTCCTAAGACGATGTTTGAACCAGGTGAAGAATTACTTGTTGTTGACGGTCCATTCACCGATTTCAAAGGCGTGGTGGAAGAAGTTCAATACGAGAAGTCACGTTTAACGTTGACCATTAATGTATTTAATCGACCAACTCAAGTTGAACTCGAATTTCGTCAAGTCGAAAAAGCGAACTAATTTAAGTTGGTTGAAAACGCCCGATTTGTTATGGATCGGGCATTGTTGTTGTAACGGTTTTGTTACATGAATAGCGTTGGGGAGCCTAGCGGCGTTTGTACCCAGAGGTAATTTGAAATGGCTAAGAAGATTGACGGCTATATCAAGCTGCAAGTTCCAGCTGGTAAAGCGAATCCATCTCCACCGATTGGTCCTGCATTGGGTCAACGTGGTGTTAACATCATGGCATTCTGTAAAGAATTCAATGCTGCGACACAAAAAGTTGAAGCGGGTCTTCCAATTCCTGTAGTGATCACTGTGTACAACGACAAGTCGTTCACATTCATCATGAAAACTCCTCCTGCTGCGATTCTTCTTAAGAAAGCTGCTGGTATTACGAAGGGTTCAGCTGTACCTAACAAAACTAAAGTTGGTAAGTTGACTCGCGCTCAGTTAGAAGAAATTGCGACTACTAAAGAACCAGATTTAACTGGTGCTGATTTAGACGCACGTGTACGTACCATTGCTGGTTCTGCGCGTTCTATGGGCTTGGAAGTGGAGTTATAAGACATGGCTAAATTAACGAAACGTCAAAAAGCCATCGCTGCTGCTATTGAAGCAAACAAAGTTTACACTTTGGAAGAAGCGGTACAAGTTCTAAATGACCTTCCTGCTGTTAAATTCAAAGAATCTTTGGATGTTTCAGTAAACCTAGGTGTTGATCCACGTAAATCTGATCAGGTTGTTCGTGGCGCGACTACACTTCCTGCAGGTACTGGTAAAACTGTACGTGTAGCTGTGTTTGCTCAAGGTGCTGCTGCTGAAGCTGCTAAAGCTGAAGGCGCGGATATCGTTGGTTTTGAAGATCTTGCTGAAAGCATTCAAGCCGGTAATCTTGACTTTGATGTTGTTATTGCTGCTCCAGATGCAATGCGCGTTGTAGGTAAGTTAGGTACGATCCTTGGTCCACGTGGCTTAATGCCAAACCCTAAAGTCGGTACAGTAACTCCTGACGTAGCTGGCGCTGTTCGCAACGCTAAAGCTGGTCAAGCACGTTACCGTGTAGACAAAGGCGGTATTATTCATGCTGCGATTGGTCAAGTTGGCTTTGAAGCTACTGCGATCCGTCAAAACCTTGAAAAGTTGGTTGCTGATTTGAAAAAATTAAAGCCAGCGACTTCTAAAGGTATTTACATCAAAAAGATCACTTTGAGCTCTACTATGGGTCCTGGTCTTACTGTTGATGTATCAAACGTTTCTAACTAAGTTTTTACTTAATTAGATAAAACAGAATTTTAAAGCCCTGAATAAAATTTTAAGCAATGCTTAAAATTTTACGCAAAAAAAATCACATATTGGTTGTTTTGTGGTGTTTTGCACATTAGGCAAACTTTGAATTGATAGATGTAAGTTTATCAGCGTCAAAGACCTCGGGCGAGGGGAGTCTTTCGAGTCTCACTTCTTAAAAATCCAGTCCGAGTAGACGCGGTGGTGTGATTTATTCCTCCTCCGCGTGTAAGTCAAATCCTTGTTGACTTACGAATTGGGAGTGTACTCGTTTGAGTACATAAATCACCGTTAGGAGGTTTTACAATGGCTCTTCTTATTGAAAGCAAAAAACAGATCGTTGCTGAAGTAGCTGAAATTGCTTCTACAGCGTTCGCTGCCGTTGTTGCTGACTACCAAGGTTTAACTGTAGGGCAATTAACTGCTCTTCGTGTTGAAGCTCGTAAACTAGGTGTTGCTACACGCGTTGTACGTAATACTTTGGCTAAACGTGCTCTTCAAGATACGCAATTCGCGATCTTGGATGACAACCTTGTTGGCCCAACAATCTTAGCATTCTCAACTTCTGAAGACGATATGGGTGCAGCTGCACGCTTGTTCGAAGAATTCGCTAAAACTAATAAAGCATTTGAATTAAAGGCTGCTGCATTTGACGGCAAACTTTATCAAGGTGAAGAAATTAGTGTTATCGCGAATCTTCCGAACCAAGAAAAAGCGCTTACTATGCTCGCATCTGTTCTTCAAGCTCCTATTTCGAAATTGGGTCGCTTACTTACAGCGCTTCAAGAGAAAAACGAAGCTCCAGAAGTTACAGAAGCTCCAGAAGTTACAGAAGCTTAAATCTACTTTCACACCACTCAATACCCATTTGGAGTTACTCTCATGGCTTTAACAAACGAAGAAATCCTTAACGCAGTTGCTGAAAAAACTGTTCTTGAACTTGTTGAACTTATTTCTGCTTTTGAAGAAAAATTCAACGTATCTGCTGCTGCTGTAGCTGTAGCGGCTGGTCCTGCTGCTGCTGCTGTTGAAGAACAGTCTGAATTCAACGTTGAGTTGACTTCTTTCGGTGCGAACAAAGTAGCTGTAATTAAAGCAGTTCGTGAAGTTACTGGTCTTGGCTTGAAAGAAGCTAAAGATTTAGTTGAAGGTGCTCCACAAATTCTTAAAGAAGGTATTTCTAAAGAAGATGCTGATGCACTTAAAGCTAAGCTTGAAACTACTGGTGCTACAATTACTGTTAAGTAATTTAGCTAGGGGTCTAATTTTAAATTGACCCCGAAATTTGGCTGATGGCTCTTGGGTCATCAGCCTTTTTGCGTTACAATTATCGGCTCGATTTTTGTTTGGTTGATGCAAAAAGCATCAATTACTATAATAAATCAATAATATCAAACATTTACCAATATTTTTTCATATTTGAAAATATTGCTAAGCGTTTTAATACCACTAAAAATTGCAGCATTTGTAAAAAGTGGTGGCCATATCGGCCTGTGTAATTCCTTCTAGACCCGTTCTGCAGGCGGGCTTAGTTTACTTTCCGAGGACTCCAGATGGCATACTCATATACCGAAAAGAAACGGATCCGTAAGAATTTTGGTAAATTGCCTAGCGTCATGGATGCTCCGTACTTGCTTTCGATTCAAGTCGACTCGTACAGAACATTCCTACAAGATGGCAAAACTCCAAAAAACCGCGAAGATATCGGTCTCCAAGCCGCATTTCGTTCAGTTTTTCCTATTGAAAGTTATTCTGGCAATGCTGCTTTAGAATTTGTTGAGTATAGTCTTGGTAAGCCTGAGTTTGATGTGCGTGAATGTATTTTACGCGGTTCAACTTATGCAGCACCAATGCGCGTAAAAATTCGTTTGATCATCAAAGATCGCGAAACCAAATCGATTAAAGACGTACGTGAACAAGAAGTGTACATGGGTGAAATGCCACTCATGACCGAAAATGGTACCTTTGTCATCAATGGTACTGAGCGTGTAATTGTTTCTCAATTACATCGTTCACCAGGTGTATTCTTTGACCACGATAAAGGCAAAACTCATTCTAGTGGTAAAGTTCTTTATTCGGCACGTATTATTCCTTACCGTGGTTCATGGTTAGACTTTGAATTTGATGCGAAAGATTTAGTCTATGTGCGTATTGACCGTCGTCGTAAATTACTCGCGACCGTCGTCCTTCGTGCATTAGGCTATAGCAACGAACAAGTCCTAGACATGTTCTATGAAAAAGTACCTGTGTATCTTGACATGGGTAGCTACCAAATTGACCTTGTGCCTGAACGCCTGCGCGGTGAAATGGCTCAATTCGATATTACTGATGCTGACGGCAAAGTGATTGTTGAACAAGGTAAACGTATTAATGCACGTCATGTACGTCAAATGGAAGCATCTGGCTTAACGAAGCTATCTGTTCCTGATGAATACTTGTATGAGCGCATCACTGCTGAGGATGTTGCTTTACGTGATGGCGATGTAATTGCTGCAAATACTGTACTTAGCCATGAAGTGATGGTGAAGTTGGCTGAAGGTGGTGTTAAACAATTTAACATTCTATTTACCAATGACATCGACCGTGGTTCTTTCGTTGCAGATTCTTTACGTGCAGATACGACTTCAGGTCGTGAAGAAGCACTGGTAGAAATCTACAAAGTGATGCGCCCAGGTGAGCCACCAACGAAAGAAGCGGCTGAAAACTTATTCAATAACTTGTTCTTCTCGTCTGAACGTTATGACCTTTCTCCAGTGGGTCGTATGAAGTTCAACCGTCGTTTGGGTCGTCCATATGATGTAGGTACAGATCAGAAGTCACGTGCAATTGAAGGTATTCTTTCAAACAGTGATATTACAGACGTATTAAAAACACTGGTTGAAATTCGTAACGGTAAAGGTGAAGTCGACGATATCGATCACTTGGGTAACCGTCGCGTACGTTCAGTGGGTGAGATGACTGAAAACCAATTCCGTGTTGGTTTAGTTCGTGTAGAACGTGCTGTTAAAGAACGTTTAAGCCAAGCTGAAACAGATAACTTGTCTCCACAAGATTTGATCAATGCGAAACCAGTTGCTGCTGCCATCAAAGAATTCTTTGGTTCAAGCCAATTGTCTCAGTTTATGGATCAAAATAATCCATTGTCTGAAATTACACACAAACGTCGTGTATCAGCGCTTGGGCCAGGTGGTTTGACGCGTGAACGTGCAGGCTTTGAAGTACGTGACGTACATCAAACGCATTACGGTCGTGTATGTCCAATTGAAACGCCTGAGGGACCAAACATTGGTTTGATCAACTCGCTTTCAGTTTATGCAAAAGCCAACAACTTCGGTTTCTTGGAAACACCATATCGCCGCGTTGTAGATGGTCGTGTAACGGATGATATTGAGTATTTATCTGCCATTGAAGAAGTAGGTACTGTGATTGCACAGGCCGATTCTGGTGTAGATAAAGATGGTACGTTGACTGAAGAATTTGTTTCAGTACGTCATCAAGGTGATTTCGTTCGTATGCCGCCTGAAAAAGTGACGCATATGGATGTTTCTGCTCAACAGGTTGTATCTGTTGCAGCATCACTGATTCCGTTCCTTGAACACGATGACGCCAACCGTGCATTGATGGGTTCAAACATGCAACGTCAGGCTGTACCTACACTGATTGCGGACAAACCGCTTGTTGGTACAGGTATGGAAGCAAACGTAGCGCGTGACTCAGGTGTATGTGTTATTGCAAAACGTGGCGGTCGTATTGAGTTTGTTGATGCCTCTCGTGTGGTTATTCGTGTCAATGAAGAAGAGATGATCGCAGGCGAAGCAGGTGTAGATATCTACAACCTGATCAAATATACGCGTTCGAACCAAAATACTTGTATTAACCAAACAGTTGTTGTGAAACTTGGCGACAAAGTTGCTTGTGGCGACGTATTGGCTGACGGTCCATCAACAGATGGTGGTGAGCTTGCACTTGGTCAAAACATGCGCGTCGCGTTCATGACGTGGAATGGTTATAACTATGAAGACTCGATCTTGTTATCTGAGCGTGTGCTTCAAGAAGACCGTTTGACTTCGATTCATATCCAAGAATTATCATGTGTTGCACGTGATACGAAATTGGGTGCTGAAGAAATTACTGCCGATATCCCGAACGTGGGCGAAGCAGCGCTGTCTAAACTCGATGAATCAGGTATTGTTTACATCGGTGCTGAAGTGACTGCGGGCGATATCCTCGTCGGTAAAGTAACACCTAAAGGTGAAACGCAATTAACACCTGAAGAAAAATTGCTTCGTGCAATCTTCGGTGAAAAAGCAGCTGACGTGAAAGATTCATCTTTACGTGTTCCATCGGGTACTAAAGGTACTGTGATTGATGTTCAAGTGTTTACACGTGACGGTCTTGAAAAAGACGAACGTGCTCAAGCAATTGAAAAAGCACAATTAGATGCTTACCGTAAAGACTTGAAAGAAGAATACAAAATCTTCGAAGAAGCAGCACGTGAACGTATTGTACGCTTGTTGAAAGGTCAAGAATCGAATGGTGGTGGTACCACTAAACGTGGTGACAAGCTTTCTGAAGATATGTTATCTGGTTTAGAGCTTGTTGATTTGCTTGAAATTCAGCCAAATGATGAAGCAATTGCGGAACGCTTAACTCAAATTCAAGTGTTCTTGAAAGAGAAGAGCATCGAAATTGATGAGAAATTTGCTGAGAAAAAACGCAAACTTTCTACAGGCGATGAGCTAACAACGGGTGTATTGAAAGTTGTTAAAGTTTACTTGGCTGTAAAGCGTCGCATCCAACCGGGTGATAAAATGGCGGGTCGTCATGGTAACAAAGGTGTTGTATCGAACATCTTGCCAGTTGAAGACATGCCACATGATGCTTACGGTGTTCCTGTTGATATCGTGTTGAACCCACTGGGTGTACCATCGCGTATGAACGTGGGTCAGATTCTTGAAACTCACTTGGGTATGGCAGCAAAAGGTCTTGGCGATAAAATCGACAAGATGCTTCAGCAGCAACGTACAGTGATTGAAATTCGTGAATTCCTAGACAAAATTTATAACAAAGTTGGTGGCGAGCAAGAAGATCTTGATAGCTTAACTGATGATGAAGTAATGATTCTCTCAGGCAACTTGCGTAAAGGTATTCCTTTAGCTACACCAGTATTTGATGGTGCAGATGAAGGTCAAATTAAAGAATTATTAGAACTTGCAGACATTCCACGTACAGGTCAAACCGTCTTGTATGATGGACGTACAGGTGAGCGTTTTGACCGTCCAGTAACTGTAGGTTACATGTACATGTTGAAACTGAATCACTTGGTTGATGACAAGATGCATGCGCGTTCTACGGGTTCTTATTCACTTGTGACGCAACAGCCATTGGGTGGTAAAGCTCAGTTTGGTGGTCAGCGTTTCGGTGAGATGGAAGTCTGGGCGCTTGAAGCATATGGTGCAGCTTATACCCTGCAAGAAATGCTTACTGTGAAGTCGGATGATGTTGAAGGTCGTACTCGCATCTACAAGAACATCGTAGATGGCAACCATTATATGGATCCGGGCATGCCTGAATCGTTCAACGTATTGACCAAAGAGATCCGTTCTTTAGGTATCAACATTGAACTGAAAAATGGTGACTAAGACTCTCCATTAAATCTCCCCAAACCCCTCTTTAAAAAGAGGGGCTTCCTCAAAAGGGAAGAGGGGGAGATTTCTCAGTTAAAAAACAATATTTGTGACCCAGCCGGAAAGTGAAAATCTTTTCGGCACACGGAGAAAAAAATTGAAAGACTTGCTCGATATCATGCGCAAAAAGACGGATTCAGACGGTCATGCTCCAGTAGAGTTTGATCGCATCCGTATTGGTCTTGCGTCACCAGAAATGATTAAGTCATGGTCTCACGGTGAAGTTAAAAAGCCAGAAACCATCAACTATCGTACGTTCAAACCAGAACGTGATGGTTTATTCTGTGCCAAAATTTTTGGTCCAGTGAAAGATTACGAATGCTTGTGTGGTAAATACAAGCGTATGAAATACAAAGGCGTCATTTGTGAAAAATGTGGCGTTGAAGTAACCACTGCAAAAGTTCGTCGTGAGCGCATGGGTCATATTGATCTTGCTTCTCCAGTGGCGCACATTTGGTTCTTAAAATCATTACCATCTCGTATTGGTCTATTATTAGACATGACTTTACGTGATATCGAACGTGTATTGTATTTCGAATCATACGTTGTCACTGATCCGGGTATGACTCCGATGGAGAAATACCAACTTCTTAACGATGAAGAATACTTCACAGCGTTAGAAGAGCACGGTGATGAATTCAGCGCGAAAATGGGTGCTGAAGCGATTCAAGATTTGTTGAAAGACATCGATCTTGAAAATGAAATTTCGCGTCTTCGTGAAGAAATTCCACAAACAACGTCTGAGACGAAGCTTAAAAAAGCGTCTAAACGTTTGAAGTTGATGGAAGCATTCAAAGAGTCGAACAACAAACCAGAATGGATGGTGTTGACTGTACTTCCAGTACTTCCACCTGATCTTCGTCCGTTGGTTCCGCTTGAAGGTGGTCGTTTTGCGACATCTGATCTGAATGATCTTTACCGTCGTGTGATTAACCGTAACAACCGTTTAAAACGTCTTCTTGACCTTTCAGCGCCAGACATTATCGTACGTAACGAAAAACGTATGTTGCAAGAGTCTGTCGATGCATTGCTAGATAACGGTCGTCGTGGTCGCGCAATTACAGGTTCGAACAAACGTCCGCTTAAATCTTTGGCCGATATGATCAAAGGTAAGCAAGGTCGTTTCCGTCAAAACTTATTGGGTAAACGTGTCGACTATTCAGGTCGTTCGGTTATTACTGTAGGTCCGACTTTACGTTTGCACCAATGTGGTCTTCCGAAGAAAATGGCACTTGAATTATTCAAACCATTTATTTTTGCGAAACTACAAGCTTCAGGTCAAGCGACCACCATTAAAGCTGCGAAGAAAATGGTTGAGCGCGAAACGCCAGAAGTTTGGGACGTTCTTGCTCATGTGATTCGCCAACATCCAGTGATGTTGAACCGTGCGCCAACACTTCACCGTTTGGGTCTTCAAGCATTTGAACCGACCTTGATTGAAGGTAAAGCGATCCGTCTTCACCCACTCGTATGTGCTGCGTTTAACGCCGACTTCGACGGTGACCAAATGGCGGTACACGTACCATTAACACTTGAAGCTCAGTTAGAAGCTCGTGCGTTAATGATGTCAACCAACAACATCTTGTCTCCAGCGAACGGTGAGCCAATCATTGTACCGTCTCAGGACGTGGTCTTGGGCTTGTATTACATCACGCGTGATGCAATCAATGCCAAAGGTGAAGGCATGGTGTTTGCGGATACTGATGAAGTAAACCGTGCGCTTGCTACAGGTCAGGTGAACTTACACGCTCGCGTAAAAGCACGTGTACATCAAACTGTAATTGATGAAGATGGTAATCGTGAAGATCAAACGATTATTGTAGACACGACACCAGGTCGTTGTTTGCTTTGGGAAGTTGTTCCTAAAGGCATGGACTTCCAGCAAATTAACCTTGAGATGAATAAGAAGAACATCTCGAAGTTAATTAACTCGTGCTACCGTAAGTTGGGTCTTAAAGATACAGTGATCTTTGCGGATCAATTGATGTACTTGGGCTTCCGTCAAGCGACGCGTTCAGGTGTATCTGTTGGTATGGAAGATATGCTTATTCCACCAACGAAATATACGATTATTGAAAAAGCAGAAACTGAAGTTCGTGAAATTGAACAACAGTTTGAACAAGGTTTCGTAACTGCTGGTGAACGTTATAACAAAGTGGTCGATATTTGGGCGCGTACCAATGACCAAGTTGCTAAAGCGATGATGGACAACTTGTCTTTCACAACTGTTAAAAACAAACAGGGCGAAGATGAGAAGCAAAAATCATTCAATAGTATCTACATGATGTCTGACTCTGGTGCCCGTGGTTCGGCAGCTCAGATTCGTCAGCTTGCAGGTATGCGTGGTTTGATGGCGAAACCAGATGGTTCGATCATTGAAACCCCAATTAAAGCAAACTTCCGTGAAGGTTTGACCGTACTTCAGTACTTCATTTCAACACATGGTGCACGTAAAGGTTTGGCCGATACAGCACTTAAAACTGCGAACTCGGGTTACTTGACGCGTCGTCTTGTAGACGTTGCGCAGGATTTGGTGATCAATGAACCTGATTGCGGTACTTTAAGCGGTCTGGTGATGACTCCATTCATTCAAGGTGGCGATGTCATCGAAAACTTGGGTGCACGAGTTCTAGGTCGTGTAGTTGCTGAAGATGTGAAACGTGCTGGTTCTGACGACGTTATTCTTCCACGTAATACACTTATTGACGAAAAACTTGCTGCCTTCATTGAAGAAGCGGGTGTCGATGAAGTTAAAGTACGTTCAGTGGTTTCTTGTGAATCGACTTTCGGTGTATGTGCGAAATGTTATGGTCGTGACCTTGCACGTGGTCATCAGGTAAATCCTGGTGAGTCTGTAGGTGTTATGGCTGCACAATCTATTGGTGAACCGGGTACCCAGTTAACCATGCGTACATTCCACGTGGGTGGTGCTGCAAGCCGAACGTCTGCTGCAAACAGTGTTCAAGTACGTAACAAAGGTACTATACGTTTCCATAATGTGAAAACGGTACAACATGCCAAAGGTCACTTGGTATCAACGTCTCGTTCAGGTGAAATTGGTATTGCGGATGACTTAGGTCGTGAACGCGAACGCTACAAAATCCCATACGGTGCGTCGATCATCTTGAAAGATGGCGAAGCAGTCGCAGCTGGCGGCATCGTTGCAACTTGGGATCCGCATACACATCCATTGGTAACTGAAGTTGCTGGTAAAGTACGTTTCAGCCAAATTGCTGATGGCGTAACCGTGACATCGAAAACTGATGATGCAACAGGTATGACGACGATTGAAATCTTACCAGTGACTTCACGTCCTGCGTCAGGTAAAGATATGCGTCCTGCGGTCGTATTGGATACCACTGATGGTGGCGAACAATTCTACTTCTTGCCACAAAATACGATTCTTTCTGTCCGTGATGGCGAAACAATTGGTGTGGGTGACGTTATTGGTCGTGTACCACAAGAAACGTCGCGTACGCGTGACATTACCGGTGGTCTACCGCGTGTAGCTGACTTGTTCGAAGCACGTAAACCGAAAGAACATGCAATCTTGGCTGAAATTTCAGGTGTTGTAAGCTTCGGTAAAGAGACCAAAGGTAAAAACCGTTTAGTGATTACACCAGATGACGGCTCTGAAATTTATGAAGAGTTGATTCCGAAATGGCGTACCATGAACGTTTATGAAGGTGAGCATGTGAACCGTGGTGAAACCGTTTCTGACGGCCCACAAAACCCACATGACATCTTACGTCTGAAAGGCGAAGTAGCGTTAACGAACTACATCGTAAATGAAGTTCAGGACGTTTACCGTTTGCAAGGTGTAAAAATCAACGATAAGCACATTGAAGTCATCGTACGTCAAATGTTGCGTAAAGTTGAAATCACCGATGGTGGCGATACCAGCTTCATTAAAGGCGAACAAGTGGATTACATCCGCATGGTTGCTGAAAACCAAGCTGTACTTGCTCAGAACAAGTTCCCTGCGAAGTATGAACGTCAATTGATGGGTATTACTAAAGCATCGCTTTCGACTGACTCGTTCATCTCTGCTGCATCGTTCCAGGAAACCACACGTGTGTTAACTGAAGCGGCTGTGACAGGTAAAGAAGATGAATTACGCGGTCTGAAAGAGAACGTGGTTGTGGGTCGTTTGATTCCAGCGGGTACAGGTCTTGCGTATCATTTAGAACGTCGTCGTCAAGAAGCAGAAGCTGCTGAACACGAACTTGTAAATGACTTTTCTGATGTAGACCAAGCATTAAGCCAAGCATTTAACCAAGAATTTTAATTCTTAAGTTAAGTGAGTGAAAAAGGCGCCTTCGGGCGTCTTTTTTTATGTGCTTACATTTGAAAAGCCTGTTCTGGAAGTTGAGGAAATATTGAATGAGTGTTTTAAAAATAGACTCTTCATTGCTGTGCAAATAATCTGTATGTTTAATAAAATCACATTCGGCTTATTCAATCGTAAATGAATTGCTTTGTATAAATTGATTCACCGCTTGAGTATAGGAATTATCTTTCCCGAGTGACTTATTGATCTCGAAATGTGAAAGTGGGAGAGGCAATAACTTGGCTTTAGTCCCTAATTTCTGTGCTTGTTGAATAAATTGCTGTGCCTGCGTACAAGGTTGGTCTGGACGAGTGGTCGAACAAACCGCGAGAAATGCAGGTAGCGCTTGCTGTAGTTGCGATGTCGGAGACAGTGCCCGCCAGTTTGAGGGCTGATCACCAAAGGCTTGGTCATAAAGACGTGCATGTCGAGTTTGCATAATTTTTTCGACATGATAAGCAGCACTGTCTAAAGCAACCGTAGCGCGCCAAGGCTGGGGCTGTGATGTCAGCCAAAGGGGACGAGTTGTGAGTAGGCTGACTATATGTGCACCTGATGAATGCCCCATGAGAACCAAGCGTTTTGAGTCAGCATGCCAATTGGGCGCTTGTTTCTGGATATAAATGAGTGCTTCTGCAATATCTTGAGTTTGCTGCTGTACTGTCACATCAGGAACTAATCTATAGTTGATAGAAATAAAAATCCAATTTTGTTTTGTCCAATAATCTACTTTGTTTTTGACCACGGCTGCATTATTTTTATCACCTCTGCTCCAAGCCCCACCATGTACCATCACGATTAACGGTGCTGGCGTTTTATCTGTTAAAGCTTTGACAGGCAAATAGACATCCATCACTTGTTGAGGATGAGGCCCATAAGCAATATTTTTTAAAGATTGAGTTTTGCTGGTTACATTCGTATCAAAATTATTGGGATAGGCTGATGGATTGCAGCACAGTAATATAAAAATCGACAAAAGCAGTTTTTTCATCCTGACTATCCTTCTTGTTTAAGCAAACAGCACTTTAAAATTTTTTGTTATCAGATCATGGATCAATTGGAATACTTTAACTGATTTCGGATGCTTCAGTGCAACAGTTAAAGTTGTATTGATCTTTGAGTGTTTGCGTTAAAATTAGCTTACAAAATGAAAAGAATGCACGTATGGTAATTACATAATCTGATCATTTGCTACAGAAAATAAGATTAGGCTTTAATTATAAAGTAGAGGAGTCGTGGATATGAAAAAAACAATCGGTTTAATTTCTGCTGTACTGCTGTCTACAATTATGTTTACAGGCTGTGAAAGTATGTCAGCCAATGAACAGCGTATTGGTACTGCTGCTTTAGGTGGTGCAATTGGTGGTGGTGTCGGTAATAGCATCGGTGGTGGTGCTGGTGCAGCGATTGGTGGTGGTGCTGGGGCTGCTGTGGGTAGTAAAACCCAAGGTGGTTCTAACCGTAATGCAACCTATAGTGGTGTCGGTGGTGCAATTGGTTCTGCTGTAGGTAAAAGTGTCATTGGCGGAAATGCTGGTGCTGCGATTGGTGGTGCCATTGGTGGTGGTGCAGGAGCAGCCATTGAACAGAAAAAACGCTAATTACACATTTTAAATGAAGTAAAAAGTGCTTGTTGATCAAGCACTTTTTTTATGATTTTTGCTTGTTAAAAGCATTCTTATGCGCAGATGATCGTTTCCTAATTCATCTCATCGACTGCAATATTTGCCCTGTGATATGAAGCATTGGGGTGAATAAAAGATTTAGAACGGGCTGAAATTGTCTGTGGTTTTGTTAAAAGGCATATTTAGGTCAATTGTTTTTTTCTCGCTTCAGACCATACTAGAACAAAATTTGTACGGCAGTCTTGATTTTGTTGTCAAAATGCTGCAATAAATCGCCAATAACAAGAAAGGAAGAACATGGAAGCGCAGACTCAATGGGTGCATACCCAAGACCAACACCGTCTTTATGTGAAAACATGGGGCAGTGATAACAAACCAGCCTTAGTCTTGGTACATGGTTATCCTGATAATCAAGAGGTATGGGAACTGATTATTCAGCAACTAAAGCAAGATTTTTATATTCTTACCTATGATGTACGTGGAGCAGGGCAGTCCTCTATTCCAACACGTATTCGTGATTATCGTTTAGAACAGTTATCTTTAGATTTAGAAAGTGTGGTCAATGCAGTATTAAAAGATCGTCCTTTTCATTTGGCTGCACATGATTGGGGTTCGATTCAGTCTTGGGAGTCAGTCACCGAAGCGAAATTTAAGACCCGAATTTTATCTTATAGTACGATTTCAGGTCCTTGTTTAGATCACGCGGCTTTTGCAATGCGAAATCAATTTAAACAGCACAAAGGCAAATTTTTTAAGCAATTAAGTAAATCTTGGTATATTGCCGTTTTTCAGTTGCCTTTGCTTGCACCGACAGTTTGGAATTTTTTTACGCCTCACAAGTGGGCTAAAGTACTGGAGCAGTTAGAAGGTCAAAAAGACTTGCCTTTAAATACAAATATCACCTTAGATGGGAAGCATGGGATCGGCTTATATCGTGCTAATTTTATTCCGCGTTTAACGCAGCCTCGGCAGCGTTTTGCCGTGTGTCCAGTACAAGCGATCGTGCTGCAACGAGATCATTTTGTTAGCCCTGAATTAATTGATGAAATGCCAAAATGGGCAGAACAATTTCAGCGTGTTGAAATTGATGCCAATCATTGGGCAGTTTTAAGTCAGCCAGAAAAAATTGCAGACTATATTAAAACTTTTGCACAGCAGCATACTGCTGCCCATTAAGCCGTGTGAACTTAGTGGAAAAATATACTTTAGCTTGGTGAGCAAGGGGATTGAGGAGCAATATTTTGATTAAATTCTGATAAAATGCCTCTTTTTTCAAAAACCTTTTCTTATGATTGCAATTATCGCTGCTATCGTGGTCATGTTCGGGCTTTCTTTAGCCCGTGTGCCTGTTGTATTTGCACTAATTATTGGTGCTGTGACTGGTGGATTATTGGCTGGTTTGGGTCTACAGGGAACTTTAGATGCTTTTAATAATGGTTTGGGTGGCGGTGCTAAAATTGCTTTAGCCTACGGTGTGCTGGGTGCATTTGCTTTAGCTTTGGCCCGTTCAGGTTTACCAGATTTACTGGCTTATAAGCTGATTCGGACTTTAAAAGCAGATAGCGACAGCAAATCTCAAAATAAAGTAAAGTATATTATTTTTGTGACCATTGCTTTAGCCGCAGTATCTTCTCAAAATTTAATTCCTGTGCATATTGCATTTATTCCAGTCTTGATTCCGCCTTTATTGGGGGTATTTAATCATTTAAACCTAGATCGACGTGCAGTAGCCTGCCTATTGACCTTTGGCTTATGTGCAACATATATGCTTATTCCAGTAGGTTTTGGTGCGATCTTCCTCAACGATATTTTAGCGCAGAATATTAATACTTTTGGTAAACCTTATGGATTTGTGATTACCAATGAACAAATTCCACATGCCATGATGATTCCTGTATCTGGTATGTTTGTTGGTTTGTTGATTGCATTATTTATTAGCTATCGTAAACCAAGAGATTACCAAGAGATTAAAGTAGAACAAAAAGTGCATAGCATTACGGGTGAGATGACCACCGCTGAAGCCGATGATGCAGTACCTAAAATTGCGAAGTTCACCATGTTTATGGCGGCCTTTGCTGTTTTAGCAACGTTAACGGTTCAGTTGTATTCTGACTCTATGATTTTAGCAGGGCTGGTCGGTGTTGCAATTTTGAGTTGTGCTGGCATCTTTAAATGGAAAGAGGCGGACGACGTTATTATTACAGGCATGCGGATGATGGCATTGGTTGGCTTCATTATGATTGCGGCACAAGGTTTTGCTGCTGTGATTGAAGCCACGAATCAAGTGCCTGCTTTGGTTGAGGCTTCAGTTCAATGGATTGGCGATAGTAAGGCTTTGGCTGCTTTCTTAATGTTGCTCATTGGTTTGCTGATTACTTTAGGCATTGGGTCTTCTTTTTCAACTGTGCCGATCTTAGCGATTATTTATGTCCCACTTTGTATTCAATTTGGCTTTAGCCCTATGGCAACGATTGCCATTATTGGTACAGCAGCAGCACTAGGCGATGCTGGTTCTCCCGCTTCAGATTCAACTTTAGGCCCTACTTCTGGTTTAAATATGGATGGACAACATGATCATATGAAAGACAGTGTAATCCCTACATTTATTCATTTTAATATTCCATTAATGATATTTGGATGGATTGCAGCAATGGTGCTTTAACTGAAACCAATATTTTAATTTTCTAATTTACATCTAATGTTAATAGATGTATTTTAAATAAATATTTAAATAACTTATTATAATAAAACCAAGCTTTATACTCGGAATATAATAAAAATATGATTAACTTGGTTGGTGTCAAAACCAACCAAGCTGGTCTGATTAAAATAAATATCAATTATTATCAATAACTTGTAAATAAATAAAATTATTATTAATTCGTAACTATTGCATATTAATTACACTCATGTTTATTATTAATTAATGTTTGAATTTATTGTTATTATTCTTCCTTGGGTTATTTAAAATGTTAAAAAAAGCTACTTTTATTGTGTTATTGGGGTTGTCTGCTTCAGCGATGGCAGATGGTTGGCAAGTTAAAGTTGGTGCTTCTGCAATTGCACCAACGAGTGATACCAATTTAAATGGTATTGGTGTTGTGAAAGCGGATAGTGAATTGGCTTTTACCCCATCTGTTGAGTATTTCTTTAACGATAACTTCTCTGCTGAACTATTGTTAGCGGCGCCAATTAGTCATGATGTTGCAATTAATGGTGCGAATGCAGTAAAAATTAAACATTTACCACCAACCATTACGGCGAAATATAACTTTAAAAATTCAACTGGTTTTACACCGTATATTGGTATAGGTGGTACTGCTTTCATTGCTTGGGATGAAGAGACTGCGGGACCATTGACAGGCAAAGAAGTGAAAGTGAAAGAAGATTTCGGTTTTGCAGGTCAGATTGGTTTTAACTTCCAACCTGCTGATGCGAAAAACTGGGGTATATTTGCAGACATCCGTTATGCACAACTCAGCCCAGAAGTAGAAGTTAAGAATGTAGCTACATTTGATTTAGACATTGACCCAATCATTTATACCCTTGGTTATAGCTACAAATTCTAAACATTAGAATTTGAGTTGGCCCTTAAAAAACCCATCTTTTGATGGGTTTTTTAATTGCACTAAAGTATTGGAGTAAACTATTGTAATTGAGCAAAACTATTTTATTTAATGACAGGCTTGTTGCTAAAATAACCGTAGAAAGATAATCAAATAAAAAGGCAGAAAAAATGAAAATATGGAAATGGGCTGCTTTATTTTTATGTAGTGCTTTTAATGTTGCGACTTACGCAGCAAGTTTTAATTGTGACAAAGCACGAACACAGACGGAACATGCAGTCTGTGAATATCGAGTGGTCAATGATGCCGATGTAAAAATGGCCACAACCTATAATATTATTAAGCGCTTAGTGCCTATGGGAACACGAGGTATGATTCAGGATGAACAAGTGAAGTGGTTACAGTTACGAGACCAATGTGGCGATTCTAGTCGTTGTTTAAGTGAAGTGTATAAGATGCGCCAGCAAAAATTGGATATGTATATGGATCGTGTTTACAAACACGGTCCTTTTTAAGAAAAATTTATCGGGTGCTATTGAAAATTGCTCCAGTCACTCCAATTCATTAAGCATTAGATAAAAGTGTTTAATGAATTTAAGGAATGATGATGACCGAACAAAGTACCAAAAAACATAGTTTCCAAGCTGAAGTTGCCCAGCTTCTACATTTAGTGACCCATTCACTGTATTCCAATCCTGAAATTTTCTTACGTGAACTAATTTCAAATGCTTCAGATGCATGTGATAAGTTGCGTTTTGAAGGCATCAACCATCCTGAATATTATGAAAATGACCCCGATCTACATGTGCGGGTCAGTTTAGATAAAGATAATAAAACCATCACCATTTCAGATAATGGCATTGGTTTAACGGCGCAAGAGGCAATTGATAATCTGGGTACGATTGCGAAATCGGGCACCAAAGACTTTATGTCTAAATTGTCGGGTGATCAAAAAGCCGATGCGCAATTGATTGGTCAATTTGGGGTCGGTTTTTATTCAGGTTTTATTGTTGCTGAAAAAATTACCGTTGAATCTCGTCATGCGGGTGTAGATGCAGCCGAAGCTGTACGTTGGATCAGTACGGGTACAGGTGATTTCGAAGTTGAGCAGATCAATAAGGCTTCACGTGGAACAGACATCATTTTGCATTTGCGTGATGATGCGCTGGATTATTTAGAATCGTCTAAAGTGAAACAGATTATCAATAAATATTCTGACCACATTAGCTTGCCGATTGAAATGCAAAAAGAAGTTTGGCAGGAAGAAGCGGTTGCCGAAGGTGAAACTCCTCAAGGTGGTCAGATGGTCAAGACTGACGAGTGGGAAGCGATTAACTCAGCCAGTGCCCTTTGGACGCGTAATAAAAATGAGATCACTGATGAGCAGTACGTTGAGTTCTATAAGAACTTAAGCCATGACTTTGAAGCACCACTGGCATGGGCGCATAATCGCGTGGAAGGCAGTACTGAATATACCCAGTTGCTTTATGTGCCAAGCAAAGCAGCACATAATCTGTTCACCCGTGAAGCGAAAGCGGGCATTAAGCTATATGTCAAACGTGTCTTCATTATGGATGAAGCGGACAATTTAATTCCGAATTATTTACGTTTTGTACAGGGCGTGGTGGATAGTGCCGATCTGCCACTCAACGTCAGTCGTGAACTGTTACAAGAAAGTCGTGATGTGAAAACCATTCGTGAAGGCAATACGCGCCGTATTTTGACCATGTTGGATGGTTTGGCGAAGTCGGAAGATGAACAAGACCAAGAGAAATTCAAACAGTTTTATGCTGAATTTGGTTCAGTGATGAAAGAAGGTTTGGGTGAAGATTTCGGCAATCGTGAGCGTATTTTAAAACTTCTTCGTTTCTCGACCTCAAGCAATGATGATATTTCAACGTCATTGGCAGATTACAAAGCACGTATGAAAGAAGGGCAAAAAGCCATTTATTATGTGACCGCAGACAGTTTAAATGCAGCGAAAAACTCACCACAACTTGAACTGTTCAAGAAAAAAGACATTGAAGTACTCTTGATGGCGGATCGTGTCGATGAATGGGCGATGGAGTTCGTCAATGAATTCGATGGCACGCCAATGCAGAATGTATCTAAGGGTGCCGTTGACTTAGGTGATTTGCAGGATGCCGAAGAGAAAAAAGCACTTGAAGCTGCGGCTGAACAATTCAAGCCTGTGGTCGATAAACTGTCTGATGCTTTAAAAACCAAAACCAAAGAAGTTCGTGTCACGACACGTTTGGTGGATTCTCCTGCATGTCTAGTCACCAGTGAAGGTGAGCTTTCTCCACAGCTGGTTCGTATGTTGAAACAAGCGGGTCAAGCAATTCCTGAAAGTAAACCGACTCTGGAAATTAACCCAGAACATCCATTGGTGAAAAAACTGGAAAGCTCGAACCAATTTGATGATTTAGCCCATGTGATTTTCGATCAAGCAGTGATTGCAGAAGGTGGTTTACCTGATGATCCCGCTGCATATGTCAAACGTATTAACAGCCTATTGTTGAAATAACTGAGATTTTCATCCTCAAAATGAAAAACCTCCTGCGGGAGGTTTTTTTATTCATCAATATTGTGGTTCACTCACTCGATTAAAATAAGGCTTCCAAACGGATCGAGGTGCTAATGAAATGACTACGGTCATCACGATGATCATTCATATAGTTTAAATTTCCTTGTACATAAAACCATTCACGCCATAAAGGTTGGCGCCAAGAAATGAAGGGGCCCCAACTATTTAAACGTAAATCTTTATTGTTTAAAAAACCACCAGCGTAAATACCATAACTAAAGCTATTTTCATGGAAAAATTGATGTTGTCTAAACAGGCTATTATCCCAAGTTAAATCATCATCTTGATTGTCAGAATAAGTGAGATTCAGTTGATTCGACAGGAATGCTTGATTTGGACGCGCATGAGTCAGTTCGAGATTGGTTCTTAAATAATTTTTACTATCAATACCATAACGATAAATTTGTTCAGCATGGAAACTAAAATCATTTTCTAATGCCCAATCTTTAGAGGCTTTTAGACGTAGATAAATATCATTGCCTGAACGTAGACCTAAATCTAAATCTGTTTCGAAGGGCAGGTGCTTAGAAAACTCTGACCAACGTAAGGCAAAAGAGCTGTTATTTTCTCGAGTACGTTGTCGGTCTAAGGTTTTGTCACTGCTGTTGCCTGGGTTTTCATTGGTAATGGCAACATTATTGTCGAGTTCATTGTCTAAGGAATCATCCCCGAAGACTAAACTGAGTTGACGCTCTAAAGTGGGTAGTTTAATTCTGCCTCGAATACGCGGTTTAATTTCATAACCATCGTATTTATTCCAACTGTTATCCACAATCACGCGTAATGTTGCAGAGGCGGGTTTTTCTGGATCTGTCTCGCCAAACCAATTGTCAATTTTATGCGAAGTATCATCCGCCCAGCTGCGAATTTGAAATTGTTTACGATCTACCCACGTCCGATCTGCCGTTTCGAGAATAGGGCGAACCATAAGTTCATCTGATTGCTGGGGTAAAAAGGTGGGTGCTGCATCAATCCAAATGGGCAGTTGATACAGCAAATTGAAATTTTCATCCGTTGCTGGCAAAGGCCAGTTTTTTTGCTCCGTTACAGGTTCTGTGACTGTTGCCCACGCCGAGCTATACGCCAGCCCCGATAAGAAGATGAATAAAAGTGGTTTTGATAAATTTATTTTAATGTGAGGCATATCCTTGCTCTTTTATTTTTGATAATTGAATAGTCTTGTAAAAAATGAGACTAAAAAGCAAGCGTTTGCTACAAAAATAGAACTTAATCTGAAAGATATTTTTCAATGGCTTCATATAATTGATAGCAGTCAATTGGGGACGCTAACTGGGTCAGGATGGTTTGGATCAGCTGCCAACTTACGCCTTGATGACGGTCTAATAATAAATAAGGATAAGCCGATTCAGTTCGTGACAGATTTAAGCGGTTTTGCCCATGAATCAGACGGATTTTATGCCGCTCTTTTAATAACAATAATGGGGTTTGGATGTCTGCTGGGCTTTCCTCAAATTGGATAAATTTTTGTGCTTGGATCAGTTGTATGGGAATAAAAGGGGTATAGCTGTCAATATTCCAAATTAACGTGGCTTTTTGGCTATAGCTATCAAATAGCGTTTCAAGATGAGTAAAACTGTCCTGTAAATGATGCCAAAAAATTTCTTTAATCGCGGATGGCTGATGCTGATATGGATCAGTAAATAAATGGATTAAGCGAATTGCTTGCATTTGATTTTCTGTACCCAATAACACTAAATATTTAATAAAGCGACCTTGGGAATTGATTTGCTCGGCAAGATAAATCGGCAATTGTTGCCAATGCTGTACATTTGGGCCATACAATAATAAATCTACATGTTGTGAGATTTCAGGCGCATCGAGTATTTCTAAGCGATATAACGCTTGCTCAGGTTTGTTGGCATCGTCAAGAGGTTGAATATGTGCAATATATTGCTTGAGTGCTAAGGTCTGTGGAACAGAATTTTTAGCCAACTTTTCAGCTAAATTATTTTCTTGAGCGGTTAAAGTTACCGATACAAGAGTTTCTTGTGGATGATCATTGCATACGGATGGCCGTTCTGGATGCAGAGCAGCATGTAGTTCATCGTGCTGTACCTTTGAATCTATAGCGATGATTTGCTGAGAAGGATCAAGAGTTTCAATCGCTTGATTCAGACTATCGGGTATATCCGTCTGATTTTGCTCTGGTATGAAATCTATCAATAGATTCAAATCAGTCTCGGTCAATGCTTTCACCCGTTGATGTTCTAAAAGGGCATGTTGTTTTAATTCATGGTCGGTTTGTAAACAGCTATAGATTTGTTGTTGTGCCAGCATCCAGTGATAGATATTTTCTAAATAACCCCATTCACTCACTAAAGCTGTTCGGTTTGGCGTTGGAATTAACCAAATTTGCCAACCTTTTTGAGCATGATACAAAATAGCCCAACCCGCATCCGCATTTTGATAGAGTGCTTTTTCTAAAAGAGAGTCCTGTAGAAATACGCCACGAAAAGACAGTTTATACAGGGTATTCGCAGCGAAATCACGGGCTGCTTTTTCAGGTTGAGTATGGGATTTAAACTTCAAAATTTGTTTTTGAAAAATGGGTTCATCACATAAGCCAAAAATTTCTGTTAAACGTGATTTCGATTTTGCGATTTCAAAGAAAGATAACGATCGATGTTCTAATCCATCAATTAAAATATTTAATTCTTTAATCAGCAGCGCTTTTTCTAAGGCATTCATCAACTGACCTCTAAAGATGTGTTTGTGCTTTTTCGAGATAACTTGCCAAGACAATATTGATGGCAAGTTCAAGTAATTTATATTCAGCAGACATCGGTTTAGGGTAGCGTTCAGCAAGCTCAATCAACTGGTCAATATTGATGGCTTGAGGAGGAATTTTACCTTGAATCAGTGCTTGAAGTTCTTGCATAAGAAAACATTTTCATTTGATGAAATGATAAAGGTCATGCTTTTGATTATATGGATTTAAAAATAAAAATCATGCAAAAAATTGTCATGTTTTGAGATTTTATAGACATAAAAAACAAAAATTGTAAATTTTGAATAATAAATATCCGATTTTCAGTATGGCTGAAGAGATAAAATGCTGACTCCGAGTTGAACTATTCGATAAACAGGTCGTGAATCGATTTAACTGAAGCTGAATTGGAGATTTTTATTGATGTGTTTTCTAAACAGCAGAGCTTTAATGCAGAAATAAAAAAACAGACCCATTACCTCAAGTCTGTTTTTTTGAAAAGCAGAGGTACTTTAAGCGGCTTTTTTAGCTTCAGCTGCTCCTTGAGCTACAGCTTTAGCAGCAGGTACGTTTTGCTCTGCATTCACGGTTTCAACCGCTTTTTTTACAGGAAAATCGGGGATAAAAACAATTTGCGCAGATACGTTTACAGAAACAGCCAAAACAGCGACAGCCACAAGAGCTTTAATGATATTCATCATGATGTCCTTTAAAGGAGAAAATGCCCAAATAAGATGGACGAAAGGGAGAGAGTACAAAAAATAGACTTCATGTGAATGGTAACAAAAAATAATCAATTTGGCTAAAAAATAGAAAGATAAAAGATGAATGGTGAGTTTAAATTATTATATAAATCATATATTTAGAGTTTTTGCTCTAAGACAGGTTGTGTTTTAACAAGCTGTCTTAACTGGTTTAAAAATATCAGTTTTTATGGCATTTGTTGTGGCATCTTTTCTCGTAAATTTTACCAGAAATACCGCCAATAATAGCGCCACTCAAAGTGCCAAATAAAGATAATATAGCACCAGCAACTGCACCAATGAATACGCCTTTTACCATAGGTGAAAAACGTGATTTTGAGCATGAATGATGTTCAGGGGGAGAATCAACAGCAGAATTTTGAGTTTCAGTGTCCATATTGACCTCTTTTAAGTTAGATGGTTCAGAACTTAAATGTTCCACGTATTAGCCTAGCGAATTGTTCATGTCTGTGTGTCCAAGCCTTGTATAGATACGTTGTATTTTGTAAGACTTGAAGAATAAAAGTTCGTATTGTTTTTCTCTGTAAGTTTTTGCGCTGTAATGTTAAAGTTGAATATTTTGTTTAAAAAATAGCCTAATATCGGGCTTCAAAAAAATAAAATTTGAGGTTCTAAAATGGCCATCGCTAAAGTTGTGGAAGTTAATTCGAGTAGCCAAAAAAGTTTTGAGGATGCCATTCAAACAGGAATTACCAAGGTGACGGAAACGGTAAAAAATGTACAAGGTGCTTGGATTAATGAGCAAAAAGTGATTATTAAAGAGAATAAAATTACCGAATATCGAGTTAATTTGAAAATTAGTTTCTTGGTCGACTAGATGGATCAATCAGAGCATAAAAAATCCCCGAATTCGGGGATTTTTTATGCTTAGTTATCTCAATCTATATCAAAAAAGAGCCTTATTTTTCTGGAAGATCACAGGTATCATCTTTACACGCAGCGGCATCTTCAGCAGTAATAGAGGCTTGTTCAGGTGCTGCTAAAGCTTTCTCAAAGACTTGTAAAAAGACTTCACGGGGTTGTGCACCTGCTAAAGCAATACGTTGATCAAAGACAAAGAAAGGAACACCTGTGACTTTTAATTGATCTTGAGCGACTTCTTCATCAAATTTAACAAAGTCTGCATATTCTTCTGAATCTAATACGTTCTCGACTTCAACAGGATTGAGTCCAATACGTGCAGCGACGTCTTCAATGGTTTCACGTTCACCAATTGATAAACCTTGCGTCATATAGCTATAGAAAAAGGCTTCTTTGGCTTCTGAGCCTAAACCTTTGCTTTGGGCTAAATGAATAATACGATGTGCATTGAAGGTATTCCCTGAGTTGGCATTTTCCCAATTAAATTGGATCCCTTCCTCAGCAGCCATAGCGGCAATATTGCGTTGCATATCTTCAACATCGGCAACGGTGCGGCCATATTTTTGCGCGAGGCGTTCAGAATTTGAAACTTCCTGACGAGTGGGTGCTTCTGGATCAAGTTCATAGCTGTGCCAATGCACTTCAAGTTCTACACCCGCTTGTTTCGCTGCCGCTTCCAAACGTTTTTTACCAATATAACAAAATGGGCAAACTACATCTGACCAAATATCTACGCGCATGAGCAATCTCTTCTCTTTTCTTGCCTACATTGATGGGGGTGGCTGGCAAAATTTAAAGCATGAAAATTGAATTAAAAGCTCATTTGGTAGCAAAAATCGGCAGTCTTTTCGCTGAATAAATAACCAGTTGTATTCTGAATCGCGTTATCATATTGAAAAGTCAGTCTAAGGGAGTCTCGTATGCCAAAGATTTTTTTAATCTTAGCGTTAGCGACATGTACCGTATTTGGTTGGATGTTTTATCAGTATTCGGTACAACAAGACGAGTTAAGCCAAATTAAAGACTATCAAACGGTATTGTATGAAAAAGCCAAACTCATTTATCAGCAAGCCCAAGATTGGTCGAAACCGATTGATGTCAATGTGTCGGATAATCATTTGCAGGGCGATTATAAAGTGATGGCAGACTTTGTCCTGAGCGATATGATTCAAAATGCTGAAGCAAGAAATCAGTATTTACGTGAACTTAAAGCGCTGCATTGGGATCAGTTTTTAAATATTGATCGTTTAGAGAAAGATCGTAAACAGAATTTTATCGAAACTGAGCAAATGTTAAAACAAGTCCATCTTTTGACCGCCCAGTATCAACAACAAACCCAGCAACGTGAAGAAGATACTTTAGATCGAGCGAAGCATTTGTCGATTAAAGCCAACTTGAGACATCAGTTGGCAGATAGCTTACGCGAAAGTCGGGATAGTGATCAAACCCATGCTTTATTTGCATTGGAGTTGCAGATATTAAGTAAGGCTGATGCTTTATTTGAGATTTTGAAAAACAATAAATGGCAAAAAAACAAGCAGACGTTTATGTTTTATGAAGATCAACCCTTAAAGCAATTTAATGCTTTATATGCAGAGATAGTGCAGTTGAATGCAGAAATAGAAAAAATTAAAAAGCAAAATCGTAAAGCGATTGAACAGCGTTTATAGCATTTTAAGTTGCTATATGCTTGAAGAGAGAGCGGGATTGAATGAAATGGTTAGGTATTAAGATAGGACATCATGCACTTCAAACATTCATCTCGGCAATAAAAAAGCGTACCGAAGTACGCTTTTTTATACGAAATTTTGATGTTATTTAAGCGATTTTAGCTTCTGGTTGAGCAACAAGCATTTGACCTTGCTCTTCAAAGTTGACATGCCATGACAATGCTTCACGAAGAAGGTGAGGGGTATGTCCGCCTTTTGCACAAGAACGATCAAAGTAGTCATTCAATGCATCACGATACATTGGGTGTGCACAGTGATCAATAATGGCACGCGCACGTTCACGTGGTGCTAAACCGCGTAAATCGGCAAGACCTTGCTCAGTCACCAGAATATCGACATCGTGTTCAGAGTGATCGATATGCGATGCCATTGGTACGATTGAAGAGATGTCGCCACCTTTTGCAATCGACTTGGTCACAAAAATAGCCAAGTGAGCATTACGCGCGAAGTCACCTGAACCACCAATACCGTTCATCATTTTAGTACCGCAAACGTGAGTTGAGTTTACGTTGCCGTAAATATCAAATTCGAGTGCAGTGTTAATGCCGATAATACCTAAACGACGCACCAATTCAGGATGGTTCGAAATTTCTTGTGGGCGAAGAACCAATTTGTCTTTGTAGGCGTCAAGGTTGTTAAACACTTTTTCGCCATATTTAGCAGAAAGTGTAATTGAGCTACCTGAAGCAAATTTCATTTTGCCCGCATCAATCAATTCGAAAGTACAGTCTTGTAGTACTTCTGAATACATGACTAAATCTTCAAAGTTTGAATCTTTAAGACCGGTCAATACGGCATTGGCAATAGAACCGATACCCGCTTGTAATGGACCTAAATTTTTCGGTAAACGACCTGCAGCAACTTCTTGTTCGAAGAAATTGATCAAGTGGTTGGCAATACCTTGAGTTTCATCGTCTGGTTCAGTCACCGTTGATGGAGAGTCATGATATTCATTGTTAATCACGATACCGACAATTTTAGCAGGGTCGATATTGATGGCATGTGTACCAATACGTTCATCAACCTGAGTTAAAGGAATCGCTTGACGTGTTGGACGATAGCTAGGGATATAAATATCGTGTAGACCTTCAAAAGCAGGGCTTAAGTTGGTGTTGATTTCGACAATCACTTTTTCAGCGAAAATGGCAAAGCTTGCAGAGTTACCCACTGAAGTGGTTGGAATAATTCCGCCATCTTCAGTAATCGCAATGGCTTCAATGATGGCAACATCAGGTTTTTTAAGCTGAAGGTTACGCATTTGTTCAACTGTTTCAGACAAATGCTGATCGATGAACATTACTTCACCGTTGTTGATGGCTTTACGTAAAGTATTGTCGACTTGGAATGGTAAACGACGAGCAAGTACACCAGCTTCAGTCAATTGTTTGTCTAGGTCATTACCCAAACTTGCACCGGTAATTAACGTGATTTTTAAAGGATTTTCCTTTGCTTGTTTTACGAGTGCTAAAGGTACAGCTTTTGCTTCACCTGCACGAGTAAAACCACTCATCCCTACAGTCATACCATCTTGGATAAAAGTAGCAGCTTGTTCTGCGCTCATGACTTTGTCATGAAGTGACGCTAAACGAATACGATCTAAAGACATGGTTTAAGCTCAATTCTTGTTCGAAACTGGGTAGATTGTACCGTCCTAAAAACAAATTGTGCATGCCTGTTAGGCTAAGGTCTAATTTTTTGAAAAAATGTGGGTATAACAATTTTTTATGATTTTTAATTGATTGATTTTAATGAGCTAAAAATCAACAGCTGCATAGCGAAATAAAACTGTTTGTTGTTTATTTGATCGGTGCTAAAAGCGTTCACTGAATGTTTGTTTAATTTTTCCTAATGTGGAGCTATGGATATTTTCCTCAATTTTCTCTTGAACAATAGGTAAAGAAATAAGGGCTTCTAAACCCCCTTCAGGTCGATTATGCAGCGTAAGTTGACCTTGGTGGATGTCAACAATACGTTTAACAATCGCTAAACCTAAACCACTGCCTTGTACGGTACGGGCTTCATTTCCTCGGACGAAGGGTTGCATTAAGTCTTCAATTTGATCCTCAGGAATACCCTCACCATGGTCTGCAACACTAATAAAAATATGATCGTTTTCAACTTTTGCTGACAATTCAATGGGTTCAGCGCCGTAGCGTTTTGAGTTATTAATTAAATTACCAATTAGGCGTTTCAGCGAGAGACTTCGCGCTTGAATCACGGGAATTTCTTCAGCTTTGAAACGAATATCTAAAGGTTTGAACTGCACCACTAATTCTTGTAACAACATATTAATGTCGGTGTCTTGTATTTCCTCATCTGAACCGTCACGCATATAGGAGATAAACTGATTCAGAATAGCATCCATATCTTCTACATCATAAATTAAACCTTCTTTGAGAAAGTCATCATTAGGCATCATTTCTGCACTTAAGCGAATACGGGTTAAAGGCGTGCGTAAGTCATGGGAAATGCCAGCCAGCATAATACGGCGGTCGCGTTCAGCCTGATCTAAGGTATAGATCATATGATTAAAGGCTTGATTCACCTCACGGATTTCTTGTGGCCCATGATTGGTTTCAAGATAAGGTGCAGAACCAGTTTTACTATAATTATTGGCAGCATTTTGCAAACGGCGTAAAGGGCGGTTGAGCTGGCGCACCAGTGTTAAAATGATGGCAGCAGCAATCAGGGGTACACCCAGCAACCAACCAAAGACCAGTTCAGGGCTATAGTTGGCATAGGTTTTCAAAGGTTCACGCACCCAGTGTCCATTCATTTCAGGGGTTTGAATCCAAATACGGGGACTGGGTTTAAATTGGAAATAGACCGTCACATTTTCAACTTTGAGTTCTTTGGCCAGCTTTTTTTCAATTTGATTGGTAAAAAATTCAGCAATAACTTTGTCGCGAACGCTGGGATATTCTTTGGGGTTGGTGATGTATTCAATACCGACACGATTTTTTAACCAAGTGTCGACATCGACTTCGGCATCATTATGGAAAATACGTAAATCGGGATTGTTAATGATTTCGAGTTCAACACCTAGATATCGGGCATGTTGTTGAATTTCTGGAAGATAGAGGGTGCGCCAAAAGAACCACAACGACATAAATAAACTGAAAAATACAATGAATAACACCAGTACAGTGGTACGCATTGCAGCAGAACGCGGCTTAATTTTATCCAAAAAGCGTTCCGGTCGGGTACGTTTTTTTTCTGAATAAGCTTCGTAATCGGTAAATTTTTGTGGGTCGATGGGTTCGAGTTTCACATCTGATTCCTATGCTGAATCTGAAGTATTTGATTTGTTGAATTTTGAAGGAGTCTTACCGAATTAATTCTAATGGTAGGAGCTCGTATTGTTCTTTTAAAAAAGAACCAAAAACTTTGCCATTCGCTGAACTCGCGCACTTCAATGCGAGCCTTTAATTGAGGGTTAGCTCAAACAGCAGCGAATGGCATTAAGGGACAAATATATGGTTCACATTGTCAGGTTTTTTCTTATTCCGCGCCATCTGGAACAAAGACATAGCCGACACCCCAAACGGTTTGGATATAACGTGCACGGGCTGGGTTTTCTTCAACCAGACGACGTAAACGTGATACTTGTACGTCAATTGAGCGTTCCATTGCACCCCATTCACGACCACGGGCCAAATTCATCAATTTGTCACGGGTAAGCGGTTCACGTGGATGTTGTACTAAGGCTTTCAGTACGGCGAACTCACCCGTGGTTAACGTCACCACTTGACCTTCACGCGTCAGGGTGCGTGTGGATAAATCCAGTGACCATGGACCAAAACTGACCACTTCCATATGTTGGCTCGGCGCACCCGGAACTTCGCGGACTTGACGGCGAAGTACGGCACGAATACGTGCTAACAGTTCATTTGGATTAAAGGGTTTTGGCAAGTAGTCATCTGCACCGGCTTCAAGTCCTGCAATACGATCAGAATCACTGCCACGTGCAGTCAGCATAATGATAGGGGTGTCGATGTTCGATTGACGTAAACGACGACAAATACTCAGACCATCTTCAACAGGAAGCATGAAATCGAGCACGATGAGGGAGAAAAGTTCACGCTGTAACAAACGATCCATTTGTGTTGCATCGTGTGCCGTTTTCACTACGAAGCCTTTATCTTCCAGAAAGCGCTGTAATAACGTACGCAATCGCACATCATCATCCACAACGAGAATGCGTTCGACGCGATCAGTTTCGGTGTGTACTGGATCTGTTTTTTCAGCAGGTACAACTAAACTCATGATGTGCTCCTTTATTCTTTATTGTCATCGTAAACAAAAGTTCGGATAGCCTTGAGTATACGATTCATTTGTATCTGTTTACTATGCTCTAAAGCAACAAATATTGCAGATAAAATCAAGACATAGATACCAAATGTATACATCTAATTGGCCGTTAATCTTGCTAAACATGCAGACTAAAAATGAACTTATCCCTTAATTTTGTAGCGAAGTATGAAAAAAACATGGATTGGCAATATTGACCACTTATGAATTTAATAAAAACAATTGTGGATTTTATGGTCTTGGTCTTTATAATCATGCCATTTAGTACTTATCCTTGTGGGATCAAACACGATGACTGACTTAGTTCAGCAGTTAGCAAAAGAAATTGCCGTACGTCCAAATCAAGTAGAAGCTGCCATCAAGCTGATTGATGAAGGTGCAAGCGTTCCTTTTATTGCACGTTACCGTAAAGAGGTAACTCAGGGCTTAGACGATACGCAGTTACGCCAACTCGACACGCGTTTATCGTATTTGCGCGATTTATTTGAACGCCGAGAAAAAGTTATTGAATCTCTGAAAGAACAAAATAAATTGTCAGATGATTTATTAACGCGTGTAAATGCTGCTGAAACAAAGAATGTTTTAGAAGAACTGTATGCACCGTATCGTCCAAAACGTACCAGTAAATCATTTAAAGCCAAAGAAGCAGGTTTAGCACCGATTGCGGCAAAAATCTTTGCAGAGCAAGTCGATCCAACTGAAGCTTTGGCTGGTTTTAGTCATGAAGATTATCCTGATGTTGAAAGCCAGCTGGATGCGATTCAGCATATTTTAATTGATGACTGGGCGCAGAACATTGCTTTAACCACAGAGCTTAAAGCGACATTTGCTAAAACAGCAGTGCTTAAAAGTTTAGTGGCCAGTGACGAGAAAAAAGAAGTCGGTAAAAAATTCCGTGATTACTTCGATTTTTCTGAAAACTTTAATAAAGTGCCATCACATCGTTTATTGGCGATGTTACGTGGTCGTCAAGAAAATGTCTTGAACTTAAAAGTAGATGGTGAAAATGATGCACCACTCAGCCGAATTGAAACTGAATATCATCTTGATTCAGTTCAACCGCAAGCGCGTGCAGACTACTTAAAACAAACTGCAAAATTGTTTTGGTTAGGCAAAATTCGTCCACAAATCGAACATTCATTGTTAACCGAAAAACGTTTGATCGCTGAAGCTGAGGCGATGGATGTCTTTGCTGAAAATTTACGTCATTTATTGCTTTCAGCACCAGCGGGTTCTCGTTGTACCTTAGGTGTAGACCCAGGTATTCGTACTGGCGTGAAATTGGCTGTTGTCAATGCATCGGGTGATGTGGTTGCGCATAGCACGGTTTACCCATTTGCACCGAAAGAAGACAAAGCCGGTTCAATTGCTGAACTTACGCGTTTGTGCCGTGAATTTGATGTTGATTTAATTGCCATTGGTAATGGCACTGCAAGCCGTGAAACAGAAGCGGTGGTTGCAGAGATGATGACACAAAATCCTGATTTGAAATTGACGCGTGTTTCAGTCAGTGAAGCAGGGGCATCGGTTTATTCAGCATCTGAATTGGCATCTGCTGAGCTGCCAGAATTAGACGTTTCTATTCGTGGTGCAGTATCCATTGCTCGTCGTTTACAAGATCCGCTTGCTGAGCTGGTGAAAATTGATCCGAAATCAATTGGTGTAGGTCAATATCAACATGATGTAAACCAAGCAGGACTTGCAAAAACGCTTGAAGCGGTGGTTGAAGACTGTGTGAACTCTGTTGGTGTGGATGTGAATACAGCATCCGCTGCAATTTTGGGTTATATCGCAGGTTTAAATAAATCCATTGCACAGCAAATTGTAGAATACCGTAAAGACAATGGTCGTTTTGATAATCGTCAAGCATTGAAGAATGTGCCGCGTTTAGGCGAACGTACTTTTGAGCAGGCGGCAGGTTTCTTACGCATTCAAGAAGGTTCTGAACCGCTTGATGCTTCAGCCGTTCACCCTGAAAGTTATGCTTTGGTGAGCAAAATTGTTGCTGCTAAAGCGACCACAGTGAAAGATATGATTGGTAATTCTGAAATCATTCGCCAAGTGAATGCAGAAGATTTCGCCGATGACAAATTTGGTCTTCCAACCATTCAAGACGTATTAAACGAGCTGGATAAACCGGGTCGTGATCCACGTCCAGAATTCCGTACGGCAAAATTCCGTGAAGACATTACTGACGTATCACAATTGACTGAAGGCTTGCAGCTTGAAGGTGTGATTACTAATGTGACTAACTTTGGTGCTTTTGTCGATGTCGGTGTACACCAAGACGGTTTGGTGCATATTTCTGAATTGGCAAATGAATTTGTTGCGGATCCACATAAAGTCGTGAAACCGGGTCAAATTGTGCAAGTCCGTGTCTTGCAAGTTGATGCTGAACGTAACCGTGTGAACTTGTCGATGCGTCCTGAAGGTTCGGAAGCACCAGTAAAGGCACAGCGTCAACCACGTCGTGAGCAAAATACTCAAACTGAACCACGTGGTGAGCGTAAGCCACAGGCTAAACGTCCGCAAACTGCACGTCCTCAAGGTGATCACTCACAAGCGAAGAAACCGCAATCGGCTAAACCACAAGAGCAAAAAATTGGTGGTTTAGGTGCATTGTTATTACAAGCAGGGATTAAAGGTTCTAAGTAATCTTTAACCGCATAAAAAAACCTCCCAATGGGAGGTTTTTTTATGCGAGCTTTGGTACGATCCAACTACAAATAATCAGCATAATGCCCAAATGACCCAACTTGCGGGTGATTTTTTCTAATGTTGAAACTGGGACTGGGGCGTGTTGCGATGTTGCTTTACTTTTGAGTGCTGCAATCGACTTGTTGAAATGTAGAAATATACCTAGGTCGATACAAATGAGAATCGTGCCGACATTACTGACGATTTCCATTAATTCATAATTTTGTTGATAAATAGAATGGATGATTTGGTAGCCAAGAAATAGGGCAAAAGCAAAACAACCCAATTGGAACATAACAGCCGCAATGCGCATAAAAATCTAAAAGAAAAAAGGGTAGCTGTTTATAACATAAAAAAAGCCAGTCTTATGACTGGCTTTCATTTATCACAATTTTACCAATGTTCGCCTGGGAATAGACGTGCATATGCTTTTTGTACCCAATTGAGTTTTTGTGGTTCGCCCACTGAAGCTGAAGAGCTTGGGAATAGGTTATAACCAATCGACATCAACTTATTATTGACATCTGGTGCAATGGAATAGGTGATAGAGGCTAAACGACCTAAGTTGGTTGCTACTTTCTTCGGACGCTTGATAATTGCATATGCAATTAAGTCAGCCGCTTGTTCTGGCGATAATGTTGGTACGTACTTATAAATTTTAGTCGGTGCAATCATTGGTGTGCGTACCAATGGCATATAAACTGAAGTAATGGCAATTTTATGTGAGTGAACTTCTGCTGACAGACAACGGCTGAAAGCATCTAGTGCGGCTTTAGAAGCAACATAAGCTGAAAAACGCGTTGCATTCGCCAATACACCAATCGAGCTGATGTTGATGATATGACCATCACGACGATCCATCATTTGTGGCAAGATGTTCATCACCAAACGGATTGCACCGAAGTAATTGAGCTGCATGGTACGTTCAAAATCATGGAAACGATCTGATGATTCATGCACAGCACGACGAATTGAACGCCCCGCATTATTAATTAAAATATCAATATGATCGACAGAGGCTAAAATTTGTTGAGATACATCATCAATCGATTTCATATCATTTAAATCACATGGGAAAACGGAAGCCTTTCCACCTTTAGCCTCAATTTCTGCTTTGACTTCATCTAATGTGTCTTTGGTACGTGAGACCAATAAAACATGCGCACCGGCATCGGCAAGTTTATGTGCCGCGGTTAAGCCGATACCACTGGATGCACCGGTGATTAAAACAACTTTACCCTTCACTTTATTTTGAAAAAGTTTCTCTAGTTTTGAATTCACGCTGTAGTTTCCTTATTTGTATAGAATAAACTTCTAGATTATGTTTTTTATAGTCGATTATTGGGCTCAAATACTGGGAAATTGAGCTGTCCTCATGTGGCATATAATAACCAATGTTTAAAAAAAATCCATAAATAAGTTGTTGAATTTATAAACATAATTAGAGTAATTGCTCTATTGTTGTTCGCTCTGTAATTGGATTATTACATAGACATTCTGATTGGTGAAGAACATAAACTCAATTAAAGATAAATAATCAGAAAGTAAAAAGCTAAGAAACCTTCTTCCAGTAAGAAAGAAGGTTCAAAATATGCTGTAATAAGAAGTATTAAACGTGTGCCAGTGCTTGTGCTAAATCGGCAATTAAATCATCAATATGCTCAATCCCCACAGATAGGCGAACCATATCAATACTGACACCCGCAGATTTCAATTCAGCTTCATTCAACTGACGATGGGTGGTGGTGGCTGGGTGGCAAGCTAAACTTTTGGCATCGCCAATATTGACTAACCGTGTAAAGAGTTGCAGTGCATCAATAAAGCGCGTGCCGCCTTCTAAACCGTCCTGTACCCCAAAGGATAAAATAGCAGAGGGTTTGCCTTGGACATATTTTTGTGCCAAAGCATGCTGTGGGTGGTCTTTTAGACCCGCATAGTTGACCCATTTTACTTTAGGGTGTTGTTGTAAGTATTCAGCCACTTTCTGCGCATTTTCAGTGTGACGTTCCATACGCAAATTCAAAGTTTCTAAACCTTGTAGGATCAAAAATACGCTGAGTGGACTGATTGCTGCACCTGTATTTCGTAGAGGTACAACACGTGCTCGTGCGATATATGCAGCTTCGCCTAAAGCTTCGACATAATTTACGCCGTGATAACTTGGATCAGGCGTATTTAAAACTTTGAAGCGTTCAGGGTATTTACCCCAAGGGAATTTACCACTATCAACAATTGCACCGCCAATCGAGTTGCCATGCCCGCCAATATATTTGGTCAGTGAATGCACCACAATGTCAGCCCCATGTTCAAAAGGTTTCAGTAGGGCAGGTGTTGCAACGGTATTGTCAACAATCACTGGTACGCCATATTCATGGGCAATTTTTGCAATCGCTGCTAAATCAATAATATTACCCAGTGGATTACCAATTGATTCGACAAACACCAGTTTGGTTTTATCATCAATTAAGCCACGTAGCGCTTCGGGATCCTGATAGTCAAAGAAACGCACTTCAATGCCTTGCTTTGGCAAGGTGTGGGCAAAAAGATTGTATGTCCCGCCATATAAGGTTGAAACAGAGGCAATATTGTCACCTGCTTCTGCAATCGTTTGAATAGAATAGGTAATGGCAGCCATGCCTGATGCCAAAGCCAAAGCCCCAATACCCCCTTCAAGCGCAGCCAAACGTTGTTCTAAAACAGCCGTGGTTGGGTTCATAATGCGGGTGTAAATATTGCCCTGCACCTTTAAATCAAATAAATCGGCCCCATGTTGTGTATTGTCAAAGGCATAAGATGTGGTTTGATAAATAGGCACCGCCACGGCTTTGGTGGTGGCTTCTGGGCTATAGCCTGCATGTATGGCAAGGGTTTCGTCTTTGTAGGTCATGTTTACATCATCTTCGTGAGTTAAATATTGATTGAGTTTAGCATTTCTATATATGAATCAAAGTGCTATTTAAGTGAAAATGTTATCTTAAATCCTTATATTAATGATGTTTTTTCAATCCAAGCTGAAAAAAAATAACGGGCTATCAGGATGTTTAAAAAATCGACATGCGCTGAGTTGTAACATTCTATTGAAGATGCGTGCTATGCCTTATTTTTTCGCTGCTTTCATCGTATAATGCCCCGAATATTTGTTCGCATAATGTTATTCACATTGTGTGAATGTTGCTTTTTCTATAGAGGAGTCCTACGTGGCCCAATATATTTACACGATGAACCGTGTGTCGAAGATGGTTCCGCCTAAGCGCGAAATCTTAAAAGACATCTCTTTATCATTTTTCCCAGGTGCCAAAATTGGTGTACTTGGTTTAAACGGTGCAGGTAAATCTACCTTGCTTCGTATTATGGCTGGCGTAGATAAAGATTTCTCAGGTGAAGCACGTGCTCAACCGGGTATTAAAATCGGCTATCTTGAGCAAGAACCACCATTAGATCCAAATAAAGATGTTCGTGGTAACGTTGAAGATGGTTTGCGTGAACCACTGGACGCTTTGGCGCGTTTGGATGAAGTGTTTGCTGAATATGCAGCAGAAGATGCTGACTTTGATGCACTTGCGAAAGAGCAAGAAAAATTAGAGTCGATCATTCATGCTTGGGATGCACATAACTTAAGCAACCAAATGGATCAAGCTGCTGCAGCGTTGAACCTTCCTGCTTGGGATGCCGATGTAAACTTGCTTTCAGGTGGTGAACGCCGCCGTGTTGCACTGTGCCGTTTGCTTTTGTCTAAGCCAGACATGTTGCTTCTTGATGAACCGACGAACCATTTAGACGCAGAATCTGTGACTTGGTTAGAGCGTTTCTTAAAAGACTTTGCTGGTACGATTGTAGCAATTACGCATGACCGTTATTTCTTGGATAACGTGGCTGAGTGGATTCTTGAGCTTGACCGTGGCATGGGTATTCCTTACCAAGGTAACTATACCAATTGGTTGGAACAGAAAAATGCCCGTTTAGAGCAAGAAAACAAGCAAGAGGAATCTTTTGCTAAAGCATTGAAGAAAGAACTTGAATGGGTTCGTTCTAATGCCAAAGGTCAGCAAAAGAAAAACAAAGCGCGTATGGAACGTTTTGAAGAGCTGAACTCTAAAGAATTCCAACAACGTAATGAAACTTCAGAAATCTATATTCCACCTGGCCCACGTTTGGGTAACAAGGTGGTTGATGTTGAAGGCATCAGCAAATCGTTTGATGGTCGTTTATTGTATGAGAACTTAACCTTCTCTGTTCCACCGACTGCGATTGTGGGTATTGTGGGGCCGAATGGTGCGGGTAAAACGACACTATTCCGTATGATGACAGGCGAACAGCAGCCAGATACGGGTACGGTAACACTGGGCGAATCGGTTAAAGTTGCTTATGTGGGTCAGTTACGTGACACCTTAGATGATAAGAAAACGGTTTGGGAAGAAATTTCTGGCGGTTTAGATATCTTACGTATTGGTGATTACGAAATCGCATCGCGTGCGTACATTGGTCGTTTTAACTTTAAAGGTCAAGATCAGCAAAAACGCGTAGGTGAATTGTCTGGTGGTGAGCGTAACCGTTTACAACTGGCGAAAATCCTGCAAATGGGCGCAAACGTGATCTTACTGGATGAGCCATCGAACGACTTGGATATTGAAACTTTACGTGCGCTTGAGGATGCCATTTTGGTCTTCCCTGGTACGGTAATGGTGGTATCGCATGACCGTTGGTTCTTAGACCGTATTGCAACGCATATCTTATCGTTTGAAAATGATCAACCTGAATTCTACGCGGGTAACTATGCTGAATATGAAGCATACCGTCAGTCTCGTTTAGGTGATGCTGGTGTACAAAAGCGTGCTAAATACAAAAAAATAGGCGTTTAATTGCTTATTTTTGTGTGATTAAAAAAACCAGCCTACGGGCTGGTTTTTTTTGTAGGGTATTTATATTTTGTTTTAAATATTAAGCAGTAGGCGTTTTAACCCCTAAGCTGATAATGGTGTAATACTGGTTTTGAGGTGTGGCTTTACTTTCGATTTTTTCACTAACTTCCAGTAAATAGCTCCCTGCATTCGGGAACGTAAGTGTCACTGTTCCATTGGGATTTACAGCCACCGTTTGTGCTTGTTTATCGGTTGTGCCTTGGGCGCGAATCAGTACTTCGGCATGGGCAAGTGCTTTGCCTGCTTTTCTTAGTTGAAGTTGAACGGGTTGCCCAGCCACAATTTCATTCGGGTGGGTTTGGAAGGTCACTTGAATGGGCGCTGGAGTGGCTGCAATTGGCGACGTGGTTGCTTTACTGATATAACTTTGAATACTCCACTCGCGAATCGTGTCGACCTTCTTCGGTGTTTTTCCTTTAAAGTCACTTGGAATCACATAGTCACGTTCACTCAGTGCTGGAACTTTATCTGCGGCAACATCTGCAAAAACTTTCCATTGTTGATTATGTTGTACATACTGAATTGGATAAGAGGTTTTGCCATAAACCGTGTAAGTGCCTTGTTCAGGTAATTTTAGATCGAATGTGCTCACAGACTCTAGCTGACTTTGCGGCTGAATACTGATTTGAGTTTGGTTGGGCTGAATCACGCTAAACTGAACATCTTTTAAGGCATATTCTGCATTTAATGCTTCTTCTGCGTAGCCACTGAGCATTGAAATTTGTGTATTTGCAGTCAGGTAACTTAAAGGTGCAATATAAGGTTCATGCGCTTGGCTATATGAGCAGGCGAGTAAAGCCAAAACTAAATATTTTTTCATCAGTAGCTTCCTGAATATTTCTGGTGTGTTTTCATGGGATAATTGAATTAAAGGCAAGCTAAGTATATCGAGGAATGGGTTTAATTGATAATGGTAATGATTATCAATATTGATTTAAGAGTCAAGAAATTGAAATTTAAAAAAATCAATCAAACAAGAAGAAGGGGATGCAATGAGTAGCCATCATGGGCATGATCATAGTCATGCAGTTGTGACTGAAAACAATGCAAAAAAACTCACTTTTGCGTTGATATTAACCACCTCATTTTTAGTGATTGAAGTAATTGCAGGCTTTATCACGCAAAGCTTGGCATTGCTGTCTGATGCTGCACATATGTTTACGGATGCAGCAGCTTTAGCGATTGCTTTGGTGGCGATTAAAATTGGCAAACTTCCCGCAGACGATAAACGCACCTTTGGTTATCAGCGTTTCGAGATTCTTGCAGCGCTATTTAATGCCTCTATGCTGTTTGTTGTGGCGATGTATATTTTATATGAAGCTTATCAGCGTTTTTCACATCCGCCTGAAATCCAAAGCTTAGGCATGATGAGTGTCGCCGCGATTGGTTTAGTGATTAACCTCATTTCAATGCGTATTTTATTTTCCAGTTCCAAAGATAGCCTGAATGTTAAAGGGGCTTATCTAGAGGTTCTTAGTGATGCATTGGGTTCGGTTGGCGTGATTATCGGTGCAGTGGTAATTTATGTGACCCATTGGATGTGGGTGGATACTTTAATTGCGGTACTGATTGGTTTTTGGGTGTTGCCAAGAACGTGGATTTTGCTCAAACAAAGTATCAATATTTTGCTTGAAGGTGTGCCTGAAGAAATTGATATTGAAAAATTGCGCAATGATCTTCTGAATTTAAAAGATGTGGAAAGTATTCACCAACTTAAAGTCTGGGCGATTACGTCAAAGAATGTGCATTTGACCGTGCATTTGTATGCACCACAGGCAGATCATAATGCTTTATATCGTGAAGCATTGGAAATATTAAGCCATGAGCATGGCATCACTGAAATGACACTACAGATTGAAAATGATGAATGTCTTGCTCAATCACTTTGTCAGCCTAATAAAGCTCACAAGGAACACTTACATGATCATGATGGGCATTCACATCAGCACCTTGGCTGAACATCTGGGCTGATGTGAAAATAGATTTTCTTTTAAATTTCCCACTCGTGATCACATTCACGACATTTCCATTTTTTTTGTGACTGCATAAAACCTTGCATGGAAATTTTAAAATCGGGCAAATCACGATAGAACAGGAAGCCTAAAATTAAGCACAAGACAAAAATAACCACTGTGGCAGCTTGTAAGGTGGTTCCTGCGCCATCGCCAAAAATCCACATGGCAATACTGATTAACACCAATAGCAATAAGATGAAAATAGCAGAGATTAAAAAGACTAAGCTTTTAGGAACGACAGGTCGAGTCGTTGGTCCGCTCGATTGTGCAACAGGAATGATTTTAGGGCTTTGGCATTTTGGGCAACGGTATTGCATTACAACTCCACAATTTTAATCTATGCGTTATTTTAATGCTAATGCAGCAGAAAGCAAAAATATACTTGGCATCAGCACAGTGTGAACGAAATGGACATCGCATCAGACTTCATTTGGCAAGTCCTATTGATCTATTTTGCAGGGTTAACATAAGTGTTTTAAATTAAAAAAATAGATCATTTCGATGTGGTGGATTGCTTTTATTTTATTCGGAACTTATATCGGTGGTATTTTTGGCTTATTGATCACGATCACGCTGTATATCTGTAGTTTAGCGCTGTCTGATAAGTAATCGTATAGAGTAATTCAATAAGAATCGGATGAGGTTGGAGAAGCCATTTTTTTGCTGTTAGATTAATTTACAAATTGCATAATGTACAGATAATAAAAAAGCCACTGAATAGATCAGTGGCTTTTTTGAATTTGGCGTCCCTACGGGGATTCGAACCCCGGTTACCGCCGTGAAAGGGCGATGTCCTAGGCCTCTAGACGATAGGGACTTATCGAGGCAACACAGGTAAAACATGAGATGGTGGAGTCAAGGAGGATCGAACTCCTGACCTCTACAATGCCATTGTAGCGCTCTACCAACTGAGCTATAACCCCCAGTCTGTGTGAGCGCAATATTAGGGGCATTGCGTTCACACGTCAACTATAAAATCAATTATACCGCATCAACTGCATCATTTTTCGGCAATTTTAAGCTTTCATTGAGTTTTTCCCACACTTTCGTTTCTTTTTTGCTCGGACCACCAACAATTTCCAATGCATGGCGTAAACGGGCAAAGGTTAAATCTGGCCCAATGGTGACCATGGACTGCATGACAGGGGTTGAACTGGTCGAACCCGCAATCGCAATAAAGAAAGTCGGCATGAAATCGCGCAGCTTAATTTCCATTTGGCTGGCTAAATCCATCAGGGTTTGGCTAACGGTGTCATTATTCCAAGTAAATAAGCTTTCTAAGCGCCAAATTGCAAACTGTAAGCTTTGGCGAACTTGTTCTTCAGACAGTTTTTTACTTTCAAATTGTTCTTTAGACACTTGTGGGAATTGGTTGAAGTAAAAACCAGCCCAATTGACGGCTTCAGACAATAAGTTGATACGTGGTTGAATGGCTGCGGCAATGTCTTCCAACATTTTACGGTCTGCTTTCCACGCTAAAAGTGTATTTAACAATTCAGCAGGAGAAAGTGCTTTAATCCATTGACCATTCAACCAATTGAGTTTTTCCACATCAAAAATTGGCCCACCCAGTGAAACACGTTTGATGTCGAAGTTTTCAATCATCTCTGCCAAAGTGAATTTCTCACTTTCATCTGGCATTGACCAACCCATACGCGCCAAATAGTTCAACAACGCTTCTGGTAATACCCCAATGTCTTTGTAGTAATTGATTGACGTTGGGTTTTTACGTTTAGATAATTTAGATTTATCAGGATTGCGTAATAATGGCATGTGACCAAGCACCGGCATTTCCCAGCCAAAATATTGATAAAGCAATTGATGCTTTGGTGCAGACGGCAACCATTCTTCGCCACGGAATACGTGAGTAATTTGCATTAAATGGTCATCAACCACATTGGCAAGGTGGTAGGTTGGCAAACCATCCGTTTTGAGTAAAACTTGCATATCTACTTGTACCCATGGAATTTCCACTTCGCCACGAAGATAATCTTGTACAGTACAAATTCCCTCTTCAGGAATTTTCATGCGGATAACGTGTGGTTCACCTGCTGCTAAGCGGTGTTGTACTTCTTCGGTGGTTAATTTTAAACCACGACCGTCGTATTTTGGTGTTTCACCACGGGCTTGCTGTTCAGCACGCATTTGATCCAGTTCTTCTGGGGTTGCGAAACAGTAAAAAGCATGACCTTTTTCAACCAATTCAAGCGCGTATTGCTTATAAATCCCCATACGTTCAGACTGGCGATACGGTGCATGTGACCCACCAATGTCTGGGCCTTCAGACCAGTTTAGACCTAACCAACGCAATGAATCTAAAATCATTTTTTCAGATTCAGGGGTTGAACGAAGTTGGTCAGTATCTTCAATACGAAGAATAAATTCGCCACCATGTTGCTTGGCAAAACATAAATTGAATAAAGCAATATATGCAGTGCCTACATGTGGAAAGCCTGTAGGAGAAGGGGCAATACGAGTACGAACAGTCATAATCAATATTTTCAGAATGTGAATAGACACTATTATAACGAAAAAGCCTAATCACTTAATGTTAAATTCAACATCGAGATGATTAGGCTTGATTGCAACGTCTTAAGGGGGGAAGACGTTTATGCTGCGATTAAGAGTTATTTTGAGGAAATAAGGCTTGTACGAAACGCGTAAATTTTTGATTTTGAGATGCAAAAAAGCTTTGCGTCGGTGCGACTTTAATTTCAGTAAGAACTTTTAAATCGTTATCGCTACGTAAAATATTGGTCCCTTGCTTTTGTTGCAGGAGTGCTTTTTCAATCAATGACGAGCGTTCAGGCGCAAGCGTTATCTTTGCATTCGTGGTTTTAATGGCAGCCGTATGTCCGACTTGTGCCATTAGACCTAAGCTTAGACTCAAACTACATATCTGGATCAACTGTGTATATTTCATTTCAACTTTCCCCTTTAGTACTGCCGTTTGCTACTGGAATTTACTAATTGTTGTTTTATTCTAGCACTATCATTTAAACACATAAAAAAATATAACAGTAGAACTGCCTCACACTCTTTTACAAAATGATGAAAACCAATTGAATAGGCTACTTTGTATCAAAAAAATATGGATAGAACATGGAGATTTGTGCAGGTCATGCAGATTGATCGGCATTTGTTATATTTTTAGTCATAAAAGTGTAAACATCAGCATTTAAATTGATATCTATAAAACTGATTTTGAATAAATAAAATGATATAACCACATGATTGATAAAATTATTTTAGATTTATATAGTGCTTAGAACCTTCAATAAGCGATTTATAAACATGAAAAAAATAATAGTCTCGACTCTTGTTGCTTTATTGGGCGGAATGACTTCACATAGCTTTGCTGGAAAAGATTTTCTGAATGTTTCCTATGATCCGACCCGTGAGTTTTATCAGGAATATAACCAAGCCTTTGGACAATATTGGAAAACCAAAACTGGGCAGGAGATTAACTTTAAACAGTCGCATGGTGGATCGGGCAAACAAGCACGTTCGGTCATTGATGGTTTACAAGCCGATGTGGTGACTCTCGCTTTAGCCAATGATATTGAGGAAATTGTCAATGCTGGACTGATTCATAAAAACTGGCAAAAACAGTTTCCCAATAATTCTGCACCGTATACTTCAACGGTGGTATTTTTAGTGCGTAAGGGTAATCCTAAAAATATTAAAGATTGGAATGATTTAACCAAATCAGGTGTAGAAATTATTACGCCAAATCCCAAAACGGGGGGAGCACCACGCTGGATCTACCTTTCTGCTTGGGGCTATGCTTTAAAACAGCCGGGTGGCAATGATGCTAAAGCAAAAGCGTTGGTGACAAAACTCTACGGCAATGTGAAAGTGCTTGATTCAGGCGCACGCGGTTCTTTAACCACCTTTGCTGAACGTGGTATTGGCGATGTATTGTTATCTTGGGAAAATGAAGCTTTATTGGCGACCCAAGGTTTGGGTAAAGACAAATTCCAGATTGTTTATCCTTCAATTTCAATTTTGGCAGAGCCTTCAGTCGCCATTGTTGATAAAACGGTCGATAAAAATGGTAACCGTAATTTAGCCAAAGGTTATCTTAATTATTTATATTCACCCAAAGGGCAGGATTTGGCGGCACAGCATTTTTTCCGTCCACGTAATCCACAAATTGCCGCAAAATATGCAGCACAATTTCCAAAAATTAAACTGTTCACCATTGGTGATGTGTTTGGCGGATGGGCAAAAGCGCAGAAAACGCATTTTGTAAATGGGGCGATTTTTGATCAGATTTACAGCAGTAAACAATAAATAAATGACCTGATTTTATTAAGGTTAAGGAAATGGATAGCGAATGTTATCCATTTTTCTTATATGTAGTGCATAAAATGCTATAAATATAGAATAAGTAAACTGTATTTGAATTTTCTAAACTAAAACAATAAATTAAAATAAAAAATCTAATTTAATAGATTTTTCAGTAAGTTGAATGGATTGCGATTTATGATTTTATTTCATATATTTAGCATCAATCAAGATTAGTTGTCTGTATCGTAATGAAAATTCAATTTAAAGCTTTATTCAGTGCAGCATTGCTGGCAACTGGCATAGCTGTTACTGCCACGTCTGCTCAAGCAGCCGATCGTGATTTTTTAAATGTATCTTATGATGCAACGCGCGAATTTTATGATGAGTTCAATCAATCCTTTGGTGCGTATTGGAAACAGCGTACTGGCTATACGGTGAATTTCAAACAGTCACACGGTGGCTCGGGTAAGCAAGCCCGTTCTGTGGTCGATGGTTTGCAAGGCGATGTCGTGACTTTGGCTTTAGCCAATGATATTGAAGAAATTGTAAAATCAGGTCAAATTCAGCCGGGTTGGCAAAAAGAGTTTCCATATAATTCTGCACCTTATACCTCAACCATCGTTTTTATGGTGCGTAAAGGCAATCCGAAAAAGATTAAAGACTGGTCTGATTTAACCAAATCAGGCGTACAAATTATTACGCCAAATCCTAAAACAGGCGGTTTACCGCGTTGGGTGTATTTGTCGGCTTGGGGTTATGCATTGAAGCAACCTGCTGGCACAGACGCAACGGCCAAGGACTTTGTCGGCAAAATGTACCGTAACGTCAAAGTCATGGACTCGGCTGCACGTGCTTCAATGACCACATTTGCTGAGCGTGGCATTGGGGATGTGTTGTTGACTTGGGAAAATGAAGCTTTAGTAACGCAAAAGACTTTGGGGAAAAATAAGTTCGATATCATCTATCCATCGATTTCAATTTTAACCGAACCTTCAGTTGCTATTGTGGACAAGACCGTGGAAAAAAATGGCAATAAATGGTTAGCCAAAGGTTATATCAATTATTTGTATTCACCCTTAGGTCAAGAGATGGCAGCCAAGCATTTCTATCGTCCGCGTAATGCTGAAGTGTTGGCAAAATACAAAGCACAATTTCCGCCATTAAAGACATTCACGATTGATGAAGTGTTTGGGGGTTGGGCGCAAGCACAAAAAACGCACTTTGTGAATGGTGCAACTTTTGATCAGATTTATAATACGCGTAAGTAATTGATTGACGTGTGATTTTAGAAGCCTCCTTGTTGGAGGCTTTTTTTATTGAATATTGGAAAAATTTAAAACGGTTTTCTCTATAGAAAGTAATATTTATCTACAAAAAGACGTTTGGAGCTTTATCAAAACAAGGTAATAATGTGCAGTTACACTTTTCATAGTATTGATTGAACCCTTATGTCGCATATTTCTGTATTACTTCACGAAACTGTTGATGCCTTATTGGCAGATCGCAATACAGGAATTTATGTCGATGGCACGTTTGGCCGAGGAGGGCATACGCGTTTATTGTTGTCTAAATTAGATGAAAATGCCCGTGTCTATGGTTTTGATAAAGACCCACAGGCTTTGGAAGCTGCGGCAATCTTAGAACAAGAAGATCCACGTTTTAAAATTATCCATGCCAGTTTTGCCGATTTAAAACAAGAACTTGAAGCGCGCGGAATTGGTTTGGTTGATGGCGTGATGGCCGATTTAGGCGTGTCTTCTCCACAGCTGGATCAGGCAGAACGTGGTTTTAGCTTTATGAAAGATGGTCCACTGGATATGCGCATGGACAATTCACAAGGCCCAACTGCGGCTGAGTGGTTGGTCAATATCGAAGAAGAAGCTTTGGCCAATGTGATTTTCCAATATGGTGAAGAACGTTATAGCCGTCGTATTGCAAAAGCCATTAAAGCTGCGGGCTATATTGACACCACTGCACAATTAGCAGAAATTGTGAAAGTCGCGCATCCGAAATGGGAAAAAAATAAACATGCAGCAACACGAACTTTTCAGGGGATTCGTATTGCCATTAATAAAGAATTAGAAGATATTGAAGCGTTCTTACCGCAAGCGGTTGATGTGCTCAAAATAGAAGGTCGTTTAGCCGTCATTAGTTTCCACTCGCTAGAAGATCGTTTAATTAAACAATTTATTCAAAAGGAATCAACTTTAGCTGAAGATACCAGTTGGGGTATGCCACAAGAACGGGAAGATACCCGTCGTTTAAAGAAAATTTCCCGAGTCCGTGCCAGTGAAGCAGAGATCAAAGCCAATTTTCGTTCACGTAGTGCATGGCTTAGAGTTGCAGAACGCTTAGCTTTAAAAGGCGAATAATGAAAACTGAAGTTGTTGAAAAAAAAGCAGAAAAATTGGCGATGAAAAAAATCATCAGTTATATCATTTTATTGGTCTTGGTTTTTGTGAGCGCAATTATGGTGGTATTTCAAGTCTTTGAATATCGTCATGATTATCGTGAACTGAGTGCTTTTAACCGAGAAAAAGATGATCTGAATGCCGAGTGGGGGCGTTTGTTGATTGAGCAACAAACCTTTGGTGCGACTGCCCAAATTGGCACACGCGCAGTGACCCAATTACGCATGTACTCGCCACCCGTGGCACAGACCGTTGTAATTTCTTTACCAATGACTTCAGAAGATAAAAAATAAGGCTAGCGGTAATATGGTGGACAAGAGAAATAAGCAAGTACGTAAAAAGCAGCAGTCTATTACGGAAAAAACCACACTCAGTGTCGATATGTGGCGTTTTTATCTGATGTGGAGTGTGGTTTTGCTCTGCTTTTTAGCTTTAGTGGGGCGTGCATTTTATGTGCAGATCATTAATAAAGACTTTTTACAAAATAAAGCCAATGCCAATATTTTAAGAACTGAAAGAGTCAAGGCCATGCGTGGCGTGATTTATGATCGCCACGGTGTGCCCTTAGCCATTAGTACGCCTGTCATGAAAGTGGTGATTGACCCACGTGACTATTTTGAAACTAAAAAACAGTTTGATGAAATTACCGCTGAATTGGCGAAAGATCCAAAGAACCGTAAGTTAAAACGTCAATTACCCGATAAAAACTTAAATCTGGATGAACTGGCTGATGCTGTGGGGATGGATCGTGCCGAACTGAAAAAGAAAATGAACGAGCGTCCCCGTTCACGTTATTTGGTTTTGCAAAAAGAAATTCCACCTCAGCAAGCTGAACTGATTGCAAAACGTGACTTCCAAGCGGTTTATACCGAAAAAAACTATAAGCGTTACTATCCGCAGCCACAGCCGAATGCACAAATTATTGGCTTAACCAATAGTGAAGGAATTGGAATTGAAGGTCTGGAAATGCAGCTGAATACTGCTTTATCAGGTCATGATGGCGCACAGCAAGTTGTTCGTGATAAAAAAGGTAATCGTTTCAAAGACGCTGAAGTGATTAAAGAAGTAGAGGCAGGGGAAAATATCACCTTAAGTATTGACTCGCGTTTGCAATATATTATGTATCGTGAATTGACGGCTGCGGGTGTTGCTAATAACGCGCGTTCAGCAACAGCAATTGCAGTGGATATCAAAACGGGTGAAATTCTAGCGATGACCAGTTGGCCATCTTATAATCCGAATGATAAAAATAGTTTAGGCAATAAGGATGCTATGCGTAACCGTGGTGCCGTCGATTCATTCGAACCTGGTTCAACCATGAAGCCGCTAACAGTTTCAATGGCTTTGGAAAGTGGTAAATACACGCCAAACTCAGTAGTGAATACTTCACCGGGCAGTATGCGCATTGGTAACCATACCATTCGTGATACCCATAACTATGGTGCACTGACTTTGGGTGGCATTATCCAGAAATCATCTAACGTTGGTGTTGCGAAACTTGCCTTGTCTCTGCCTTATGCCACCCTGCCGACATTTTATAAGCGAGTCGGCTTTGGACAGCGTTCAGCAGTTAAATTTCCCGGTGAAAGTGGCGGCTTAATTTTGCCACCAAGCAAATGGAATGTTTCTGAAGTGGGAACCATGGCGTATGGTTATGGCCTAAATGCGACTGTATTACAAATTGCCGATGCCTATGCGATGTTGGCCAATAAAGGGGTCAAGGTTCCTTTAAGTTTATATAAATTAGAACAGCCACCGAAAGGTGAGCAAATTATTGATGCAAAAATTGCCGATCAAGTGCTCTTGATGATGGAAACAGCGACGTTACCTGGCGGTACAGCAACCCGTGCCACGATTCCGGGTTATCGCGTTGCCGGTAAAACAGGAACCGCACATAAACTGCGTGCTGACCGCAAAGGCTATTCAACCAGTGAATATCGTGCCTTATTTGCAGGTGTTGCTCCCGTCAGTGATCCACGTTTAGCCATGATTGTTGTGGTGGAGAATCCGGCAGGCAGTTACTACGGTGGTACGGTCTCTGCACCTGTATTTTCGCGCGTGATGCAAGAGTCATTACGTCTGATGAATGTCCCTTTAGATAAACCTTTAGATACTCCCCAAATCCAGTAATAGGTGATGAATGTCCATTACATTTCAAGATCTCTACACTGCTGAAAAAATCACTGAGTGGATGAGCAAGCCATTCTGTGGTTTGAGTTTAGATAGTCGTAAAGTTGAAGCAGGACAAATTTTTATTGCCCTGAATAGTTTTTCTCAACCTGCAAAAACCTTGCAGTTTGCAGTCTCAGCTTTGGCAAATGGTGCTTTAGCGGTGGTCAGTGAAGTTGATTTAGGTTTAGAGCATAGTGTGGTTGTGCCGAATGTTCGTCATTTGATGGGACAGTGGCAAAAACAATACTTACAGGCAACCGCACCTGTACAGGCCGTACGGATACTGGCAGTCACAGGAACCAATGGCAAAACCACGATTTCTCGTTTGGTGGCTGAACTGTTAATGCTGCAAGGTCAAAAATGTGCAGTGATGGGTACGACAGGGAACGGTATTTTACCGAATCTAGAAGCGTCTTCGCATACCACGTTGGATGCCTTGCATCTGCAAAGTGCTTTGCATGAATATGCACAACAAAGCGCTGCATTTGCTGCAATTGAAGCCAGCTCACATGGTTTGGAGCAAGGCCGTTTAAATGGCTGTGATATTGAAATTGCAGCCTATAGCAATTTAAGTCGTGATCATCTGGATTATCACGGTACGCTTGAAGCCTATGCTGATGCAAAATCAGGCTTATTTAAATTTCCCGCTTTAAAAGTGGCGATCATTAACCTTGATGATGCCTATGCCGAGATTATGCTGGATGCGGCAAAAGCCAATCCTGCACAGCCGAAAATTTTGACCTATTCAACCACACAAGCTGCGGATTATCAGGTTAAAGATATTCAATACAGTTTGAATGGTGCAAATTTTAAATTGATCACAGCACAGGGCGAATTTGCAGTGCAAAGCCCCTTGTTAGGTCATTTTAATGTGGAAAATTTGCTGGCAAGCTTGATCAGTGCTGAACAGGCAGGTTTTGATTTGGCGGCATTAATTGCCGTGGTTGCACAGTTAAAAGGTGCACCGGGTCGCATGCAGGTGATTCGTGATGCTGATCGTTTATTTGTGGTTGATTATGCACATACCCCCGATGCTTTAACGCAAGTGTTGAAGACCTTAAAACGTCATGTTGCGCAAAATTTATGGGCTGTATTTGGTTGTGGTGGGGATCGTGATCGTGGTAAACGTCCACTCATGACTCAGGCGGCCTTAGATGGCGCAGATGTTACTTTACTGACCTCAGATAATCCACGCAGTGAAAATCCAGAACAAATTTTTGCCGATATGAAAAATGGCATCGCATTTTCAACGCATCTGGTTCATGAAATTCATGACCGCCGTGAAGCGATCAAATTTGCCGTTAAAAATGCTCAAGCTGGCGATATTGTGGTGATTGCGGGCAAAGGGCATGAAAATTATCAGGAAGTGGATGGCGTACGTCATTGGTTTGATGATGTGGTGGAAGTGCAAGCGGCCATTGACGCACAGCATCACAGTACAGATTCAGCATATCTGGCTCAATAGGAAGAATGATGCATACCTCAACGACAAGTACCGTGCCTTTAGAGCCTTGGACAGCAGATCTATTGGTTCAAGCGACACAAGGCTATTGGTTTAATGATCAAGCCCCTGTGGGTAATATTAAGCGTATTTTGACTGACTCACGTCATGCAGAAATGGGGGATGCTTTTTTAGCCCTGAAAGGTGAGCGTTTCGATGCGCATGACTTCGTGGCGCAAGTTGCGGCAAAGGGTTGTCAAATCGCCATTGTTAGTCATCCTGTGGATGCTGATATTTGTCAGTTGGTGGTTGCCGATACGCGCTTGGCATTGGGGCATTTGGGCGCTTATCGCCGTGCGCAAAATACACAATTAAGAGTGATTGCGTTAACCGGAAGTAGTGGTAAAACCACCACCAAAGAAATGCTGGGCAGTATTTTATCCCGCCTTGCACCGACCTTGATTACCCGTGGCAACTTAAATAATGATTTAGGCGTACCGATGATGTTGCTGGAGCTGCGTGCTGAGCATCAATATGCCGTCATGGAACTGGGTGCCAGTCATCAGGGTGAAATTGATTACACCTCGAATTTGGTTCAACCGCATGTGGCAGGCATTATTAATATTGGCACAGCGCATTTGGGTGAATTTGGTGGACGCGATGGCATCTGCCGCGCTAAATCTGAAATTTATGCACATATTGCACCTTCTGGGACATCCATCATTCCTGCGGCTGATGATTTTGCTGACTGTATTCGTCAGTCAGTCAAAACTGCACAGTGTTTAAGTTTTGGTGAAGGGGGAGATATTTTTGCGACAGCACTTGTATTGCAGCCGCAGTCATCGACTTTTAGCTTAAATACACCACAGGGTGTGCGTAGTGTGGAATTACCTTTTGCGGGTGAGCATAATGTGCAAAATGCCACCGCTGCCGCTGCATTTGCTTTAGCGATTGGCATTACGTTGGATGATATTGTACAAGGTCTGGAGCAAGCGAAAGGTGCAAAAGGCCGTTTGAACTTTATTCAGCAAGATAAAAATCTATTTATTGATGATACTTACAATGCCAATCCAACGTCCATGCGAGCAGCCGCTGAAGTACTTGCTCAGCAAGGCGGGGTGAAAGTGTTGGTGATGGGAGATATTGGTGAATTAGGCGCATCAGCGGCACAACAGCATTATATGCTTGGTCGTGATCTGGTCGCACAAGGCATTAACTTTGTGGTGGCTGTGGGTGAATTTGCGCCTGCCGCACAAGAAGGTGCGCGTAGTACTCAATATGGTAAGAAAATGCAGGCCTTTTTGACACAGCAACAGGCGCTGCCTTTTTTAATTGATTTAATTGCAACACATCAACCGCAATCCATGAGTTTTCTGTTCAAAGGTTCTCGTTATACCCACATGGAAACATTGATGGCTGATTTGATGGAGAAACTTTAATGCTGTTATGGCTATTTGAACAACTGGCGGGCTATAACAGCTCATTTCAGGTGGTTCGCTATTTAACATTACGTGCTTTGCTCAGTGTTTTAACTGCGCTGACGATTGGGCTAGTTTTGGGTCCCGTGATGATCCGTAAGCTTCAGACACTCAAATACGGTCAAGCTGTGAGTTCATTTGCACCTGAAAATCATGCTAAAAAAATGGGCACACCGACCATGGGCGGGATTCTCATTCTGCTCTCGATTGGTATTTCAACTTTGCTCTGGGCAGATTTATCCAACCCTTATGTTTGGATTGTACTGGCGGTGATGGTGATTTTTGGTGCGGTAGGTTGGGCAGATGACTGGATTAAAGTTCGCTATAAAGACAATGCCGGTTTGCCTGCCAAGAAAAAATTCTTTTGGACTTCGGTGGCATCTTTAGGGGCGGGTATTGCGCTGTATGTGATTGCGACAGAGCAAACCAATCCAGTACATACTGCGAATATGTTGGATTTGTTGATTCCATTTTTTAAAAATATCAGTATTCCGTTGTCGGCAATTCCTTTGGGTATTGGTTTTATTCTGTTTACCTATTTGGTGATTAATGGTGCATCCAATGCCGTGAATCTTACGGATGGTCTTGATGGTTTGGCGATTATGCCAATCGTCTTGGTTGCAGCAGGTTTAGGTGTGTTTGCTTATCTTGCAGGTGATGTTCGTTTTGCGGGTTATTTACATCTGCCTTATGTGAAATATTCATCTGAATTGGTGGTGATTTGTGCTGCAATGATTGGCGCTGGTTTGGCATTTCTTTGGTATAACGCACATCCAGCGCAAGTATTTATGGGTGATGTGGGCGCGCTTTCATTGGGTGCAATGCTGGGGACGATTGCGGTGATGGTTCGTCAGGAAATCGTTTTTGCGATTATGGGCGGCGTATTTGTGGTGGAAGCAATTTCGGTGTTTTTACAAATTGGCTCATTGCGAATGCGGAATAAACGCGTCTTCTTGATGGCACCTTTGCATCATCATTATGAGAAAAAAGGCTGGCGTGAAACCCAAGTGGTGATTCGTTTCTGGATTATTACAATTATGCTGGTTGTTTTAGGTTTAATGACCTTAAAATTACGTTAAGCAAACCCTTGAAAAAAGAGCCGGCATTTGCTCCCACATTTGCCGGCTCTTTTTTATTGCACACTTACGCTGTTGGAGAAAATAATGAATCTGCTCATGTGTCCTGTATGTCGTGAGGCATTACACTTAACTGAGAAAACATGGAGCTGTGTCAATAAGCATAGTTACGATGTGGCAAAGCAGGGATATGTGAACTTACATGTCGTACAACATAAGCATAGTAAAAATCCAGGTGATACGCCTGAATCTGTGCAAGCGCGTCGTGCATTTTTAAGTGCAGGTTTTTATGTCCCACTACAACATGCTGTGGTGACAAAAATTGCTGAATTAAAAATTAACAACCTACTGGATATTGGTTGCGGTGAAGGCTATTACACCAATGCAATGCAAGCTGAAGTGTCGCAATGTATCGGGGTTGATATTGCGAAAAATGCAGTACAGGTGGCTGCGAAGCTGAATAAAAAGGTGACATGGGTGGTGGGTACAGGTGCGACTTTACCGGTGTTGGATGCCTCAATTGACCTATGTACGAGTTTATTTAGTCCAATTCCAAAGCAAGAAATATTGCGAGTACTCAAACCCAATGCCTATTTAATGGTAGTCACACCTGCAACTGAACATTTATATGCCATGCGTGAGGCACTCTTTGAAGAAGTGAATCCACACGAGTCACATAAGTTTGTTGAACAATTGGAAGATGCTTTTGAATTGGTTGAAGAGTGTGTTGTTGAATCAGCATTTACTGTGCAACAAACGGACTTGAAAAACCTGATTGCGATGACACCCTATGCCTATAAAGCCAAACCAGAACGTCGTCAGGTTTTGGAGCAGAGTGAGCAATTTAAGTTAACAGGGCAGTTCCAAATTTACCTCTTTAAAAAGAAGTGATCTCAATAAAAAGCCCTCATCAAATGAGGGCTTTTTATGCTCTTACTGAACTTGATCAATCAGGTGTTCAAGCGCATCGGGTTTGGTTGGTGTTTTTTGCATGGTTGGAGGTGCTGTAGGATTAGGGACAAGGGCTTCCTCATCAGGCAGATCCTCAAAGTCACGTTCAGGCGCTCGTTTAGGTGTAACCAATGCAGGGCGGTATAATGGCAGTGCTAAAGGAGGTGAAGAGCGATCACCTTCGGCCTGTGCATCTACAGTAACCGTCTGATTACGATTGCTCGGTGCTTTGGCATTTTTATCGAAATGAACCCATGCTGCTGGCGTACCTTTTAACGCATTCCCCATAAAATTGGTCCAGATCGGTAAAGCCGCAACACCACCATATTCACGACGACCCAATGTGGTTGGCTGGTCAAATCCAACCCATGCCACAGTCACCAGCTTGCCATTAAAGCCAGCAAACCAAGCATCTTTGGCATCATTGGTGGTGCCTGTTTTACCGCCAATATCATCACGACCAATTTTAAGTGCAGCTCGACCTGTACCATGCTGAATCACATCACGCAAAATATTGGCCATGTCATAAGCAGAGCTTGATTTTAAAATACGCTGAGCTTGACGATACTGACTTTTGGATTCATCCAATTGAAGTTGGAGCAGTTCTTTTTCTTCTGGCAGCGTTTGGTTGGTCACTTCAATGACTTCATCATCTGGAGTCACAGCTTCTGCCGATTCAATTTGTTCTGCATCCGTTTGATTGATACAAGCAATACAGGCATATTCAGGATTGCTTTGATAAATCACTTTGCCATAAGCATCTTCAATGCGATCAATAAAATGCGGTTGAATGCGATAGCCGCCATTGGCAAAGGTTGCATAGCCCGTTGCCATTTGAATCGGCAGAACTTGCGGTGTTCCTAGTGCAATGGTGTAATTACGTGGAATTTGATTTTCGTGCAAACCAAAATCCATAAATAATTGTCGAGTACGTTCAATCCCGACCGTTTGCAACAGACGAACAGAAACCGTATTTCGAGAAAGATACAAGGCACGACGCAGCGGAATCATGCCTAAATAACGTCCATCGGAGTTTTTAGGCGACCATTTGCCAATGGTAATTGGGCTATCATTGACCATGCTATAAGGTGTCATACCACGTTCAAGCGCCAAGGCATATACAAATGGTTTGATGGTTGAACCAGGTTGGCGCCATCCTTGTAATGCACGATTGAATTTAGATTGATAAAAATTATAGCCACCGACAATGGCTTCAATTGCGCCGTTATTGGGGTTGATGGCAATCAGTTGCCCCTGCGCTTTAGGGACTTGAACCAGCGCCCATGAGGTTTTGTTGTCATTTGGGCGTAAGCGAATAATATCTTTTACTTTTACAATTTGAGCAGCTTTGCTTGGCGCAGGACCAACGCTGTTGGCATTGCGGTATGGGGCAGCCCATGACATACCTGACCAAGGTACGGTCACGGTAGAGCCATCTTGCATCAGGGCTTCAAAAGAATTGCCATTGACTTGAATAACCTTGGCGGGGTAGGTATTTGCATAAGCATTGAATTCGGTCAGTGGTTTGTCATGCGCTTCGGCACCTCGCCAACCATGTCGACGATCATAGGCTTCCAAACCTTCTTGAACAGCTTGTTCAGCATAAGCTTGGCGTTGGCTATTGACCGTGGTGTAAACTTTATAGCCAGAATCGATGGCATGTTCACCAAACTTTTCGACCAGTTCAGAGCGCACCATTTCCCCCACATAAGGGAATTTATTATTGATACCGCGGTCAGGCATATCTAAATTAATCGGTTCAGCAATCGCTTTTTGATATTGGGATTGATTGATTGAACCTAATTGCAACATCCGTCCTAGAATCCAATTTCTGCGTTCTAGGGCACGCGTTGGGTTGACCACAGGATTATATTTAGAGGGTGCTTTGGGTAAACCCGAGATCATCGCCATTTGGGCAATACTGAGCTGATCTAAGCTTTTGTTGTAATAAATTTTTGCTGCTGCAGCGATGCCGTAAGCATTTTTTCCTAAGAAAATTTTATTGACATATAGCGTTAGAATTTCTTCTTTGCTCAGGTTTTGTTCGATTTTGCGTGCGAGAAAAATTTCGGTCAGTTTACGTTTCAGTGTACGTTCAGGGGTTAAATAATAATTTTTTGCCACCTGCATGGTGATGGTTGAACCACCTGTTTGTACATTCGATCCAATAATGGTTTCACTCACAGCTCGGCCTAAACCTTTAAAGCTCACGCCGCTGTGTTCAAAAAATGAAGAATCTTCTGCCGCAAGGAAGGCAGAAATAAAGGGTTTTGGAATTTGTTTATATTCTACAGGGACCGATAATTTTCCACCATATTCCGCAATAAGCTCATTATCAGCACTATACACCTGTAACGGTTTTAACAACGGCGCCTTTTTTAAGGTGGTCATTTTGGGTAAAGACGGGGCAATATAGAGATACATGCCATAGAATCCCATCGGAATTGAGACCAAAACTATAATTATGATCAAAAAAAATGGATGAACACGGCCTGAACGAGATAGCTTTTTCATAACAAGTAAGTTTTAATAAGAGCTAATGGCAAACTAATTGGCGGTCAGTATAGCCTTTACAAATACAGATTGTTAGATGAGTTATTGTATCTGTATAAAATTATAGACCAACACTGATTAGTGGGTTACTTTTATTGGGGATAAAAAAATAATAGGAATTGTATTGTGCTCAGGTTATATCGTAAGCCAAATAAGGGGTTAATTGGAGTAGATATCAGTTCTACTTCTGTTAAATTATTGGAACTTTCTGTTAAAAGCGGTAATAGATATTGGGTTGAAAGCTACGCATTGGTTCCATTACCAGAAGGTAGTGTGGTTGAAAAAAATATATTGAATCCTGAGGCCGTGGGTGATGCATTGGAGCGAGCAATCAATCTAGCAAACACTCAATCTACAGCTGCTGCTTTTGCAATTCCAACGTCAATGGTGATTACCAAAACAATTGAGATGGATGCAGATATGACGGATGATGAACGAGAAGTTCAAATTCGTATGGATGCTGAGCAATATATTCCTTTTCCTCTTGACGAAGCGAGCCTTGATTTTGAAGTTTTGCCAGAGCGTTTGGCCAACCCAAATCGGGTAAATGTGCTATTGGTGGCTACTCGTCTTGAAAATATAGAAGCACGTTCTGAAGTACTAGAGCTGGCGAATTTGACACCGAAAATTGCTGATGTTGAAAGTTTTGCGATAGAAAATGCCTATCAAGTGTTTTCAGATACTTTGCCTATGGGTGTAAATACCGTGGGAATTTTAGATATTGGTCATACCATGACGACCTTATCTGTTATGCAAAAAAATAAAGTGATCTATACCCGAGAACAGGTGTTTGGTGGTAAACAATTGACTCAAGAAATTCAAAATCGTTATGGCTTGTCGTTTGAAGAAGCAGGTCGTGCGAAAAAAAGTCGTTCATTACCAGATGATTATGATGTTGAGGTTTTAGAGCCATACTTAGATGCAGTGGTACAACAGGCTGCAAGATCATTGCAGTTCTTTTTCTCATCTTCACAGTTTAATGAAATTGATCATATTTTATTGGCGGGGGGTAATGCCAATATTCCGGGGCTCGCGAAGCTATTACAACAAAAACTTGGTTATCGTGTGACTATTGCCAACCCATTTTTACAAATGGGGTTTTCTCAACAAATTGATATTAAAAAGATAGAGAACGATGCTTCCTCTCTCATGGTGGCATGTGGTTTGGCATTGAGGAGTTTTGATTAATGGCAAGAATTAACTTACTCCCTTGGCGTGATGAGCTAAGAGAGAAACGAAAAAAAGAATTTATTGCAATTTGTATTGGGGCAGCATTAATCGGGGTTTTAGCCGTTGCACTGGCATGGTTTTACTATAACCATAAGCTTGAAGACCAAGCACAGGCCAACCAACTGATTACCAGTACCAATCAAAATCTTGATGTGCAATTGAAGTCTTTAGAAGGCTTGGAAAAGCAGCGTGATGCGATTATTGAACGTATGAAGCTGATTCAAGGTTTACAAGGACAAAGACCGATTGCTGTTCGTCTGATTGATGAAATGGTACGCGTGACACCAAGTAATTTGTATATTACTAAATTTTCCCGTACAGGTGATAAATTTACCATTGAGGGGAAAGCAGAAAGTCCAAATACGGTTGCGGAATTTTTACGTAATTTAGAAGCATCTCCTTGGTATCGTAATGCCTTTATGAATTCCTTCTTAGCTGTAGAAGAGAAAAAAGATAAAGCACCAAGCTCTGTCGTACCACGTGTTGAAGAGAGTTATGGTTCATTTGTTGTGACTGCTGATTTAGATGAAATTGCAGCGCCAACAGAACCAGAAGCACAACCCAATACAGCTACTAATTCAACAGCGGGGGCAGCACAATGAGTCTCGATGAATTTGATGAATTAAACTCAAAAGAAGCTGTTGCAACTAAAAAGAAGATGACGTTAGATAAGTTTCTTCAGCAGTTTAATACCTTAGATATGAATAACTATGGGAGTTGGCCATTATCAGTCAAAATCACGTGTTGGATTTTGATTATGATGATGATTGCTCTGTTGGGTTATTTCGCATCGATTAAGGGTAAGTTGGATGATATTTCTAGTGCTAGTGCACAAGAGCAAAATTTACTCAATGAATTTCGTGAAAAGGATTCCAAGTTACGTAATTTGCAACAGTTACAGGCACAATTGCTGGAAATGGAAGCAAATTTTAATCAGCAACTCGAGCAATTGCCAAAAGAAACTGAAATTCCCGGATTGGTTGAAGATATTAACGTCAGTGGTGTGAATTCAGGTCTGAAATTTAAAAATATTCGTTTAGAAAATGAAGTAAAACAAGAGTTCTTTATTGAACAACCGATTTCGATTGAAGCGACGGGTGATTATCATGCCTTTGGTTCTTTTGTCAGTGGTATTGCTGCACTTCCGCGTATTGTAACTTTGCATGATTTTGATATTACAGCAACGGAAAATAAAGAGAAAAAAACCGATATTCCTCAAATTACTTATAGCGTGAAAGCCAAAACGTACCGTTACATCGGAAATACGGACAATAGCGCATCAACCGCTGGAACAGCTAATGCGACGGATAGTGCAACTGCTAGCTCACCTACTGCAGCAGGGGGGACACAGTGATGAAAATGGAAAAAATTACTTTAAGCCTAATGTTGGGATTGTTATTGGTTGGCTGTGATTCTCGTATTGATGCTGTGAATGAGCAAATGGCGAGTATTCGTAATCAACCCCCTTCACCGATTGAAGCAGCACCCGTGTTTGCACCTGTGCCAACCTTTGATTATTCAGCCCACCAGCTTAAAAGCCCTTTTTTACCTGGCTCTTTGGCTGCTGAATTGCAAATTATGGCTGGAAAACGTGTATATCCGAATTTGTCACGTCAACTGCAACCTTTAGAAAGTTATGCGATTGAGTCCTTAAATATGAAGGGCAGTATGCGTAGCCAAACTGGACAAATTTTGGCATTGATTCAAACCCCAGATGGTGAAATTGAACGTATACAACTTGGCAGTTATATGGGTGTTAATCACGGTCGTGTGGTGAAAATTACGCCAACACAAATTGATCTCGTGGAAATTATTCCAGATGGACGAGAAGGGTATGTGGAGCGTCCAAGAAGTCTTATCTTAATTGGACCTGCGCCGTAAGTTTAAAGGAATAAAAATGAATAACAGTTTTAAAGATTTTATATTTGGGGATGGCAATACAATGAACCATTTGTTCCGTCAATTTTCTATGGGTGCTGTAGCGATTGCGGTCATGCAAGTTGCGAATGCACAAGTCAGTATTACCAATATTGTACCAATGCAAATTGCAGGTCAAGGTACAGAAATTCGGGTCATGTTTAATGGCCTGCCACCGCAACCCCAAGCCTATCAATTAGAACAGCCATCACGTTTAGTTCTTGATTTTGATAAAGCACAGCAGAATTTAAAACAAAATAGTATTGCAGTTGCCACTCAAGAAGCCAGCTCTATAGATGTCAGTTCTGATGCTCAGCGTTCGCGTTTAACGGTAAATTTAGCGGATGCGGGTGCCTTTACCACACGTGTTGAGGGTAATACCTTTATTCTAAAAATTAATGCGGCTGGTAATGCTGTTGCCACTGAAAATGTCACTGCCCAAAAATCTGCACAAGGAATTTCCAATATTGGTTTCCAGCGTGGTGGTCAAGGTGAAGGGCAAATTGTGATTGATTTATTGGGGACGAATACCCCAGTCGATGTACAGCAACAAGGCAGTAAGGTTGTGGTCAGGACTTTAGGCAATAAAGTACCTACCCATTTGGCTCGTCGTTTAAATGTCAATGATTTTGCAACACCAGTGTCTACCATTGATGCACATAATGATGGTGGAAATGGTGTGGTGACCATTCAGACCGCGGGTAGCTATGAATACATGGCATACCAAGCGGATAATAAACTTACCATCAGTTTGAAGCGTCCAGAGGATAAAAGTCCACTGAAACCAAAAGCTACAAATAGCTATACAGGTAAAAAGATTTCACTCGATTTTCAGGATATAGAAGTACGTCGAGTTCTACAGTTGTTGGCAGACTTTACTGAAATTAATATGGTTGCAGCCGATACCGTGCAAGGCAATATCACTTTACGTTTAAAAGATGTGCCATGGGATCAAGCACTGGATATTATTCTAAAAACAAAAAATTTAGATAAACGCCGTAATGGAAATGTGATTTGGATTGCTCCTGTTGCTGAGTTAATCAAATCAGAAGATGACGAGGCAAAAGCAATTGCACAAAGTATTAAACTCGCTCCGATTCAAACGGAATATATTAAATTAAGTTATACCAAAGCCGCAGATATTTTAAAATTATTAGAAGAATCTCGTGATAGTAAGGGTGGTGCATCAAATCGTACTGCTAACTCAGACTCACTTGCGCTAGAAAGCTTGTTGAGTTCACGTGGTAGTGCTGTTGCTGATGTGCGGACCAATACGTTAATTATCAATGATACTGCACTGAATATTGATAAAGTTCGTAAAATGATTGACTTGCTGGATATTGCTGTTAAACAAGTCATGGTTGAGGCGCGTATTGTTCGTGCTTCAACCGATTTTACAAAAGAAATGGGCGTGAAATGGGGTATTTTATCTCAAGGTATTAGTAATAATAACAGTTTACTTGTTGGTGGTAGTGATACGACCCTATGGGATTTAAGAGATCCTGATGATGAGGGTAAATATACCATTCAGCGTCCAGATAATCTTAATGTTGATTTAGGCGTAACAACTTCTGGGGCAAGCAGTATTGCCTTTGGTTTAATTAGTTTGTCTGATTTTATGCTGGATTTAGAGCTTTCTGCATTACAAGCGGATGGTTATGGTGAAGTCATTTCAACACCAAAAGTGCTCACGGCAGATAAACAAGCCGCTAAAGTTGCATCAGGTACTCAGATCCCTTACCAATCATCAGAAGGCGGTGGTGTAAACGTAGTATCTAAAACTGAGTTTGTGGACGCAACCTTAAGTTTGGATGTGACCCCAAGCATTACCCCTGACGGTAAAATCCAAATGATGTTGAAAATTAAAAATGACTCAGTGGGTGCGGCTACACCGACAGGTCAATTTACAATTAATAAAAATGAGATCAATACCAATGTATTGGTGGATAATGGCGAGACCGTTGTGCTTGGTGGTATCTTTGAACAGTTAACTTCTACGAGTCAAACCAAGGTGCCTTTCCTTGGTGATTTGCCTTATGTAGGGCGTTTATTCCGTAAAGATGCGAAAACGGATAAAAAGAGTGAGCTATTGATTTTTGTTACACCACGAATTGTTAATGACAGTGTTTCAAGAAATCATTAATATATTTTGAATTTAGCAAAATAAATAGGTGACTCCTTGCCAAGCAATGAGTTTGAAACCCTGCCAAATATTTATTTGGTAGGGCCAATGGGGGCTGGGAAGACAACGGTTGGTCGACATTTAGCAGAACTGTTAGGACGAGAGTTTCTTGACAGTGATCATGAAATTGAACGTAAGACTGGTGCAACCATTCCTTGGATTTTTGAAAAAGAAGGGGAGAATGGATTTCGTAACCGTGAAACCATGGTTATTAATGAACTTACTGCCCGCTCACAACTGGTTCTTGCAACGGGTGGTGGGGTCGTCACTCAAGCTGCGAATCGTGAATTTTTAAAACAACGCGGAATTGTTGTTTATCTCTATACTCCTGTCGAAATTCAATTACAGCGTACTTATCGGGATAAAAACCGTCCTTTACTGCAAGTTGAGAACCCTGAACAAAAGTTACGTGATTTATTGGCAATTCGTGATCCTTTATATCGAGAAATTGCCCATTATATTATTGAAACAAATCAGGGTGCTGCCCGTGATTTAGCGCAGAAAATCTTACATATGATTGTTTCTCAAGAAGCAGATTTAGTCTAATTAATGGTTTAAATTTCATGCAAACTTTACATGTTGAACTCGGCGATCGTCGATATCCTATTTTTATTGGCAGTGATTTAAACCCACAATCTTTACTTGAGCCGTATATTCACGGAAAACAAGTCATGATTGTAACCAATACAACAGTTAAGCCTTTGTATTTAGATCATTATGTGAGTGCGATTGAGCGTTTGGGTAAAACAGTTGCAACGTGTATTTTACCTGATGGCGAAAAATATAAAAATATTGAACATTTAAATTTAATTTTTGATGCTTTGTTAGCAGCGGGTTTTAATCGTGATGCGACAGTTTTAGCCCTCGGTGGAGGGGTGATTGGAGATATGGCCGGTTTTGCATCAGCATGTTTTCAGCGCGGTGTTTATTTTATTCAAGTGCCGACCACGCTTTTATCTCAAGTCGATTCAAGTGTTGGTGGAAAAACAGGTATTAATCATCCTTTGGGTAAAAATATGATTGGTGCATTCCAGCAACCCCAAGTGGTGTTGGCAGATATGGCGCAATTAAACACGTTGCCAGATCGTGAACTGTCTGCGGGTTTAGCAGAAGTGATTAAGTATGCCTTATTGGGTGATCTTGATTTTCTAACTTGGCTCGAAGCGAATATGGATGGCTTGGTTGGACGTGATTCTACATTACTGGCTGAAGCGGTTTATCGTTCATGTGCGCATAAGGCACGAATTGTCGCCAATGATGAAAAAGAGCAAGGTGAACGTGCTTTACTAAATTTAGGTCATACCTTTGGTCATGCCATTGAATCGTATTTGGGTTATGGGGTTTGGCTACATGGTGAAGCCATTGCAACTGGCATGGTCATGGCTGCGGATTTATCGCAGCGCATGGGCTGGATTTCACTTGATGATGTCGAACGTACAAAAAAAATCATTCAACGTGCCCATTTACCCGTAAAATGCCCAGCAATTCCACTGGATGAATTCCTTGGCTTTATGGCACATGATAAAAAAGTGCTGAATGGACAATTACGTCTGGTACTAATGAAATCTTTAGGACAGGCGGTAATTAGCAAAGAATTTGATCTGGAATTGATGAAACAAGCGATTTTAACGAATCAAGAGAAGGCATAAGGCATGGCAACCATCCGTACACAATGGCAACGTATTCGAAACTATATCTGGCTCGTGTGTGGGATGGTGTGTTTGTTTGCGGCACTGGTTTTTTGGGCGATTACAGATAGTGATGCATTGGTGGAAGTGGAAAAATCTGCTGAAACTGAGTCTGAGTTGCAAATTCAACCTGAAAAAGTGGCTGCAACCAACCTTTTAGGTGCACTGCAAGACGAAGTGCGTCCTTTAGCTATGACGACCCGTGTAGTGACAACTGCAAGCTATGAACCAGAATTTCGTGGCAGTAAATTTATTAATGACAATAAAAATGCAATCACGATCGAGCTGTTTCGAGTGACTGAAGATGATGTTCTTCGAAGTTTTCTTAAAAAACAATCAGATCGTAGCAACTTTTTTTATATTCGTTTGAATGGCGAAAATCAAATTGAACAATATGTGCTGCTTTACGGTTTATATAAGAGTAATGCTGAAGCAAAACAAGCGCTAGAACAATTGCCACTGAAATTTCCAAAGTCGATTCAACCTAAAGTACAAGATATCGAAAATTATGTAACATTGGTGAACGATATGGGGGCGGAAGAAATGGCGACGAATAATAAATTATATGCCATCAACTTAAAATCTGCACCTTTGCCTAAAGTCGATCAAACTTTATTGGCTTTACCTAAACTGAAACCAGCAGTTGCACCTGTTGACCCGAAAACAGCCACCACAACGACCAAGGTGACACGTCGTGATGAGCAAGGGAATGTGGTTGATGTACAAGAATCTCATTCTACGGTTGACCCTGTTGTTAAACAAAGTGGCAGTAAAGCAGCAGAAAAAGAAATTAGTGATCCATTTAATTAAAAATATAGTTCTAAAATAGAGCAAATTAAGTTATAAAAATATTTAGATGCACAAATATAGTGCGAAAAGTGTTTTTTAGAAAATGAACTTGTGCTGTAGAAACTTTAATATTTCTATATTTAAAACATTTAGCATTGCATTTTCTAAATTGGCATCATTTTTGCTTTATTGGTGCATGAATTGAGTTATTGTCCCTATTTTGGCGCGAAAAGATTCAATGATTGTGCGAAGTTGTTGAATTTACCTGCTTTAAAAGAGTGCGTAAGGTCAACAAAACATTTTTGTAATTGATTCATGTATGCAAGATGAAATGCGATTATCTTAAGCATGTGAAGAAAATGATTTGGCTCAATCTTGATCGCGTGTGAGTAAATTGGACTAAATCGCAAAGAAGATATTTGATTGTTAGACGCCCGCTATAGGGCCATGTTGAAAGAAGGGTACGCTATGCACATGCCATCGCCTAATACTGTAGCTCCCGCTCAAGGTTTATACCAACCGGATGAGTTTAAAGATAACTGTGGTTTCGGTTTAATTGCCCATATGCAGGGTGATGCGAGCCATGATTTGGTCAAGACCGCGATTCATAGTTTAAGTTGTATGACCCACCGTGGTGGTATTGCCGCAGACGGCAAAACAGGGGATGGTTGTGGTTTATTGCTGGCTATGCCAAAAGCGTTCTTCCGTGAAGAAGCAAAGAAACTCAGTGATATTACCCTGAGCGAAATTTTTGCGGTCGGTACTATTTTTTTAAATCTTGATCCCGCTATTGCTGCACATTCAAAACAAATTCTCACCAAAGAAATTGAATCTGAAGGTTTAAAAGTTTTAGCTTGGCGTTTAATTCCAACCAATGTTGAGGCTTTAGGTGAGATTGCATTGCAATCGATGCCAGCCTTTGAACAAATTATTGTCAATTGTCCTATGGGTGTGACTGAGGTTGAGTTCAACCGTAAGTTATTCTTGGCACGTCGCCGTGCTGAACAGTTGTTAGTGAATGATTCATCATTCTATGTCACAACATTGTGTTCAACCGTGATTACCTATAAAGGTTTGATGATGCCTGCTGCGATTGCAGACTTCTATACAGACCTTGCAGATCCACGTTTAGAATCCCATATTGTAGTATTCCATCAGCGTTTTTCGACCAATACTTTACCGCGCTGGCCACTCGCGCAGCCTTTCCGTTACTTGGCGCACAATGGTGAAATTAACACCATTACTGCCAACCGTAATTGGGCAATGGCACGTGTGCCTAAATTGGAAAACCCATTATTGCCAGGTTTAACTGAATTAAATCCAATTGTAAACCGTACTGGTTCGGATTCTTCAAGCTTAGATAATATGCTTGAAATTCTGGTCGGTGGTGGTATGGATTTATTCCGTGCGCTTCGTATGCTGGTTCCACCAGCATGGCAAAATGTTGAAACTCTAGATGCAGATTTACGTGCATTCTATGAGTTTAACTCTAAGCACATGGAAGCATGGGATGGTCCTGCAGGTCTGGTGATTCAAGATGGTCGTCATGCCATTTGCATGCTTGATCGTAATGGCTTACGTCCTGCACGTTGGGTGATTACCAAAAATGGTTACATCACTTTGGCATCTGAAATTGGGGTTTGGGGTTATCAGCCTGAAGATGTGATTTCTAAAGGTCGTGTTGGTCCAGGTCAAATTTTAGTGGTTGATACCTTCACAGGTAAAATGCTTGATACGCAAGATGTTAACAAGCATTTGAAAAATATGCGTCCTTACCGTCAATGGTTACGTGAAAATTCAGTTCGCGTCCAAGGTAGTCCAGAGCTTGAAGAATATTTATGTGATCAAGGCTTAAAAGGTGATGACCTAAAAGCAGCACAAAAAATGTTTATGGTGACCTTTGAAGAACGTGATCAATTGCTGCGTCCGATTGCAGAAAGCGGTCAGGAAGCAGTCGGTTCGATGGGGGATGATACGCCAATGGCGGTCTTGTCTCGCCAAGTACGCCATGTATCAGATTTCTTTCGTCAACAGTTTGCACAGGTGACTAATCCACCGATCGATCCATTACGTGAATCGATTGTGATGTCTTTAGAGACATGTTTGGGTCGTGAGCAAAATGTGTTTGAACAAAGTCCTGAACATGCAGATCGTTTGATTATTTCAAGCCCTGTACTTTCAAATTCTAAAATGCACCAAATGCGTACTTTAGGTCGTAAAGGCTATGAGATTGCCGACATCGACTTGAACTATGTGGCAACTGAAGGTTTAGAAGCTGCGATTGCACGTATTTGCGAAGAAGCGGCTCAAGCCGTTCGTGATGGTAAAACCTTATTGGTGCTTTCCGATAAAAAAATTCGTGAAGGGTATTTACCCGCCAATGCATTGATGGCAACAGGTGCGATTCACCATCACTTGATTCAAGTGGGTTTACGTACAGATGCCAACATTATTGTCGAAACAGGTCTAGCACGTGATCCGCATCAATTTGCCGTGATCTTAGGTTTTGGTGCAACTGCGATTTATCCATACTTGGCTTATGATGTGATCAATGATTTGGTTGCTAAAGGTGAGTTACTGGGTGATCCAATTCACGCTCAAGCCAACTTCCGTAAAGGGATTGAGAAAGGCTTGCTGAAAGTACTTTCGAAAATGGGCATTTCAACGGTTGCCTCTTACCGTGGTGGTCAGTTATTCGAAGCTGTGGGTTTGTCCAATGAAGTGGTGGATAAGTGCTTCACAGGCGTACCAAGCCGTATTCAAGGGGCAACATTTGCTGACCTTGAAAATGATCTTAAAAAATTGGCGGAAAATGCGTGGAAAGCACGTAAGCCAATCGATCAAGGTGGTTTGCTGAAATTTGTATTCGATAAGGAATACCACGCATTTAACCCAGACGTGATCAATGCTTTGCATAAATCGGTACGTTCAGGCAATTATGCCGATTTTAAAGAATATGCAGAATTAGTGAATAATCGTCCGATTGCCACTATTCGTGATCTCTTTAAACTCAAAACGGATAATTCAATTGCCCTTGAGCAAGTAGAATCAGTCGAAGAGATTTTACCGCGTTTTGACTCGGCAGGAATGTCTTTGGGTGCATTGTCTCCTGAAGCGCATGAAGCGATTGCGATTGCCATGAACACTATTGGTGGTCGTTCAAACTCGGGTGAGGGCGGTGAAGATCCTGCACGTTATGGTACGATTCGTAACTCGAAAATCAAGCAGATTGCTTCGGGTCGTTTTGGGGTAACACCGGCCTACTTAACTTCAGCAGAAGTGTTGCAGATTAAAGTTGCGCAAGGGGCGAAACCAGGTGAAGGTGGTCAGTTACCGGGTGGTAAAGTGAATGGCTTAATTGCACGTTTACGTTATTCAGTACCGGGTGTGACTCTGATTTCTCCACCGCCACATCACGACATTTATTCGATTGAAGATTTATCGCAATTGATCTTTGACTTAAAACAAGTTAATCCTCAAGCGATGGTATCAGTGAAACTGGTTTCTGAACCGGGTGTGGGTACGATTGCCGCTGGTGTTGCAAAAGCCTATGCCGACTTCATTACCATTTCGGGTTATGACGGTGGTACAGCCGCTTCTCCATTATCTTCAATTCACCATGCAGGTTCGCCTTGGGAATTGGGTTTGGCGGAAGCGCATCAAGCGCTTCGTGTCAATGACTTACGTGGCAAAGTACGCGTACAAACCGATGGTGGTTTGAAAACAGGTTTAGACGTGGTTAAAGCGGCTATTCTTGGTGCTGAAAGCTTTGGTTTTGGTTCAACGCCAATGATCGCATTGGGTTGTAAATACCTGCGTATTTGCCACCTGAATAACTGTGCGACGGGTGTTGCAACGCAACAAGATCATTTACGTCAAGAGCATTATATTGGCGAGCCAGAAATGCTGATTAATTTCTTCCACTTTATTGCCGAAGAAACGCGTGAATGGTTGGCGGCTTTAGGTGTTTCAAGCCTGAAAGATTTGATTGGTCGTACTGATTTACTTGAAGTATTACCAGGTGATACCGACAAACATGCACACTTAGATTTAAGTGCCTTGTTAACCTCACATCCTTCTGCGGAAGGTAAGGCACAATACTGCCAAGTTCAAGGCAATGCACCTTTTGACAAAGGCTTACTTGCAGAGAAAATGGTGGTCGAGATGCTTCCGACTATTGAGGCAGGCAAGATTGGTGAGTTTAACTACAACGTTGTCAACTGTGACCGTTCAATTGGTGCGCGTATTTCAGGTGAAATTGCACGTCGTTATGGCAACTTGGGTATGGAAGCACATCCTGTTGTCATGAATTTGAAAGGGACGGCAGGTCAATCACTCGGTGTTTGGAATGCAGGTGGATTGCATATCAAACTTGAAGGTGATGCCAACGATTACGTGGGTAAAGGTATGGCGGGTGGTCGTATTTCGATTTTCCCACCAAAAGGTTCACCGTTCCAAACTCAAAATACAGCGATTATTGGTAACACCTGCTTGTATGGTGCAACGGGCGGTAAAGTCTTCGCTGCCGGTACTGCGGGTGAGCGTTTCGCAGTGCGTAACTCAGGTGCATTTGCGGTGATTGAAGGCGCTGGCGACCACTGTTGTGAATATATGACAGGTGGTATTGTGACTGTACTGGGTAAAGTGGGTCACAACTTCGGTGCAGGTATGACGGGTGGTTTTGCTTATGTGCTTGACCTTGATAATGATTTCGTTGATCACTACAACCATGAGTTGATTGAATTAAATCGTATCTCTACAGAAGCGATGGAAGAACATCAAGAATTCTTAAGCCGTATTTTAGATGAACACATTCAAGAGACAGGTAGTGCGTGGGCATATAAGATCCGTAATGAGTTTGATTTTTACAGCCGTAAATTCTGGCTTGTAAAACCAAAAGCTGCTAATTTGCAAACGCTTTTGAAAACCACTAAAGCTGATCCACAATAATTCCACGACGAACAGATTGATAGGCAGGTGTAGCGGATAAATAAACCGACTGCACCTACCCACGGAGAGAGACATGGCAGAGCGCCTAAACAATGACTTTCAATTTCTGGATGTAGCACGCCAAGATCCAGAGAAAAAAGATCTCACTGTCCGCAAAGCAGAGTTTGTGGAAATTTATAAACCGTTTACAGCGGAAATTGCAGCCAATCAAACGCATCGCTGTCTCGGTTGTGGTAACCCGTATTGTGAGTGGAAATGTCCAGTACATAACTACATTCCAAACTGGTTAAAACTGATTGCTGAAGGTCGTATTTTCCAAGCAGCAGAACTGTGCCATCAAACCAATACTTTGCCAGAAGTCTGTGGTCGTGTATGTCCACAAGACCGTTTATGTGAAGGTGCTTGTACCTTAAATGATGGTTTTGGTGCAGTGACCATTGGTAATGCAGAAAAATATATTAATGACACTGCCTTTGCTTTGGGCTGGCGTCCAGATATGTCTTCTGTAAAGTGGACAGATAAAAAAGTCGCGATTATTGGTGCAGGTCCAGCAGGTTTAGGCTGTGCCGATATTCTAGTGCGTAATGGGGTTAAACCTATTGTATTCGATAAACGTCCTGAAATTGGCGGTTTACTCACGTTTGGTATTCCAGAATTTAAAATGGAAAAAGACGTGATGAAACGTCGCCGTGAAATTTTCACGGGGATGGGTGTTGAATTCCGTTTAAATACTGAAATTGGTACAGATGTCACGATTGAGCAATTGCTTGCAGATTATGATGCTGTCTTTATGGGTATGGGAACATACACTTATATGAAGGGCGGTTTTGCAGGTGAAGAGCAGGATGGTGTGTATGATGCACTGGATTTCCTGATTGCCAATGTCAACCGTACGCAAGGTTGGGAAAAAGACCCAAGCGAGTACATCAGTGTTGAAGGTAAGAAAGTGATTGTGCTTGGTGGTGGTGACACTGCGATGGACTGTAACCGTACTTCAATTCGTCAAGGTGCAGAATCTGTTGTCTGTGCATACCGCCGTGATGAAGAAAATATGCCGGGTTCACGTCGTGAAGTAAAAAATGCACGTGAAGAGGGTGTGGACTTTCAGTTTAATCGCCAACCAATTGAAATTGTTGGTGAAAATGGTAAAGTCACAGGCGTTAAAGTAGTTACAACGCAATTGGGCGAAGCGGATAGTCGTGGTCGTCGTAGCCCTGAACCAGTTCCAGGTTCAGAAGAAATTTTGCCTGCGGATGCGGTACTTTTAGCTTTCGGTTTCCGTGCCAGTCCTGCTGATTGGTTTGCGGGTGCAAACATTGGTTTAGATGGTTCTGGTCGTGTGGTTGCAGCTGAAAAGCAGCAATACAAATTCCAAACATCAAATCCGAAAATCTTTGCGGGTGGTGATATGGTTCGTGGCTCTGACTTGGTGGTGACTGCCATTTGGGAAGGTCGTGAAGCTGCTGAAGGTATTTTGGATTACTTAGATATCTGATTGGACATCTGATCGGATATTTAAGCTAAATTGAAAATATTTGAAAAGTGAATCGCTGAAATCCCCCTTTGAAAAAAGGGGGATTTTTTATTTTCCAAACGTTTTAGACAAAAACCGCTGATCATGTTGTCTCTTTTGGCTAATTGAACAAGCGCTTTTGCCATATAACAGCTGTGATTTACTTCGCATACTAAAATCCATTGTATATTTTGACTGGATTACTCTATATGAGCAACGTGGCGGCAGAAAAATCATATCAAAATCGTCCCAAAGCCATTGGCATTACAGTGCGACGTTTACAATTCAACCCTCAGGCCATTCGTCGGCATTATTTTGCCAATTCTCCTGTCATGTCACATTTACTTACGGCACTTTCTTCGACTTTTCCGATCGGGGAACAATTCTTTGTGCATAGCGTAAGAAATGTACGGGACAAAGTGCAAGATGAAAACCTACAAGCGCAAATCGCAGCATTTATTGGGCAAGAAGCCATGCACTCCAAAGCGCATGCTGAATTCAATGCGGCTTGGCGCAGTGAGGATTATAATTTAGATCGTTTTCAGGCATGGCTTGCGCGTAAAGATGACTATGTTAAAAATTTACATCCTAAAATTCAACTCGCGATTACCTGTGCTTTTGAGCATTTTACGGCATTACTAGGCGGTTATATCCTGCGACATCCAGAGGTTTTGGCGACCTTAGATGAGGATGCTGCAAAACTTTGGGTTTGGCATGCCATTGAAGAAATTGAACATCGGGCGGTGGCTTTTGATGTTTACCAAGCAGTATACGGTGATGATAAAATCCGGCGTATGATTATGCGTAGTGTAACCACAGGCTTTGCTAGCTTGACGCTCTATTCTGCCACACGGTTATTTCTGCAAGATAAGAAAAAAAGTTTGCCGAAAGTGGGCGGAAATATTTTTGGATTGTACTTGCTGGGAAAAATGTTTCTGCAACTTACTCCAGAATATTTAGCTTATTTTAAACGTGATTTTCATCCTTCAGAAATTGACTATACAAACCTGATTCGCGACTGGAAACAGCGTTTAGCAGAAGATTATCAAGTGGAAAGTTTTCAACATGAATTAAAGCCAATTTTGCTGAATTAATGACTAAAAGAAGCAGAGGCGAATCATGATATTCGCTTTTTTTATTGATCATGTGGAATACTGAAATTAAACAGAACTCTGCCTAAATGTGTTTACAATAAAAATATCCAAACAAATACAAAGAAATATAGAGGATATAAGTTAATGAATCCCATGAAAAAAAGTTTAGTCGCTATCGCACTGGTCAGTACCTTAACATTATCGGGTTGTGGCTATAATACCTTACAGGTGAAAGACGAAGCCGTGACTGCATCGTGGTCTGAAGTACAAAACCAATATCAACGTCGTGCCGATTTAGTTCCTAATTTGGTTAATGTCGTTAAAGGCTATGCTAAACATGAAGAGCAAGTATTAACAGAAGTAACGCAAGCACGTGCCAATGTTGCAGGCTTAAAAGTGGATAAAGAAGTTTTAGAAGATCCCGCTTTATTTGAAAAATATCAACAAGCACAGGCACAGATGACCAGTGCACTATCACGTTTAATTGCAGTATCTGAAAACTATCCAGACTTAAAAGCCAATGAACAATTCCGTGATTTACAAGTTCAATTAGAAGGTACTGAAAATCGTATTGCCGTGGCACGTAATCGTTATATTACTGCTGTTCAGGATTTTAATTCCTATTCGCGTCAGTTCCCGCAAGTGATGACGGCCAAAGTGATTGGTATGGAGACTAAACCGAATTTTAGTGCGGATCAAAGTGCACAAAATGCACCGAAAGTATCCTTCGATTAAGTCATACATGATTGAATAAGGAATGCCGATGTCTGATTTTGATCAACAACACATTTCACCCATAAGCATACTGCAAGCTTTGTTATTGTGTTGCAGCATACTGATGTGTTCAGTTACGTGGAGTGAAGCCACTACAGCTATGGATGAGAGTGCTGAAGCGGTAGTGCTGGGTAAAATTGTCAAAGATCAACAGACAGCGCAGAATCAAACATCAATTCAAAAAAATACTGAAATAACATCGCAACAACCGAAAATTGCCAATGATCTGGCAGAGGGTGAATCTATTCGTGGATTACCCACTTTAAATGAGCCCGTGGTTGATCAGGCAAATTTACTTTCTACCCCTGAAAAACAAGCCTTAACTCAGCGGATTCTCAAATTACATCAACAAGGCAAAGCGCAAATCGGCGTGGTGATTGTTCCTACGACAGGGCAAGAAGATATTTTTGATTTTGCCATGCGCATTGCAGAAAAATGGCAATTGGGTTCAGCCAAACAAGACAATGGTTTGCTCATGGCCATTGCGGTAAATGATCGCCGAATTCAAATCTTGACAGGTTATGGTTTGGAAGGGGTGTTACCCGATATTGTGGCCAGTCGTATTATTCGTAATCAAATCACGCCTTATTTTAAACAAGCCCAATATGCGCAAGGAATTAATGCTGGTTTAGCAGAAATTGAACGTATTTTAAATCTGGATCCTGAAGTGGCAGCGCAAGCCGCAAAGGAATTAAAAGAACGTCAAGCACAAGCTTTACACGAGCAACAAGCCAAACAGAAAACACTAAGTACGGCATTATTTATCCTCATTGCGGGGATTATTGGTTCTTTCGTTGTGGGTAAGCGCTTAAGTGCTTCAACTGCTGCGGTTGCAGGTACAGTTGCAGGCTTGGTGAATGGTGCAGGCTTAGTGACCAGTTTGTTGATTGGTGGCGGGATTTTCTTTTTACTGATTACGGCTTTAGCACAAACCATTTTTCAGCTGTTTCTAGCTTCCTCTGGTGGTGGACGGGGTGGCAGAGGCGGTGGTGGTTTTGGTGGTGGCGGATATAGTGGTGGTGGCGGTGGTTTTGGCGGGGGAGGAGCATCAGGCTCATGGTAACAACAATAGATACGACAGAAATTGTCACACAGCCTAAAATTGAAGACATCGCTCAGCCAAGCTTTAAGCGTTGGCTCAAGCATTTCTTTTTTATGCCAGCAACCAAGCGCTATTTTTCCAAACAAGATCAATATGAAATTGCTCAAGTCGTACAACATGCGGAGCAGGGTCATGTTGGAGAAATTCAGGTGGTGATAGAGGGTTGTATTCCATCAAATCAAGCGTATCAGCAAACTGTGCATATGCGTGCAAGACAACTTTTTGCTGAACTGGGTGTTTGGGATACCGAGTTGAATAGTGGTGTACTGCTCTATCTAAACTTATGTGAGCAAAAGGTTGAAATTGTGATTGACCGTGGCATTCAAAAAGCGACTGAACAAGTGGTTTGGGATCAAATTTGTCAAAATATAATTCAACAACTGGCAGCACAGCACTATAAAGCAGCCGTTATAAAGGGTGTGGAAAGTATTGGAGAGGTATTAATTGAGTTTTATGCACATGCCATAGCCGATCAGCAGAATGAATTGAGTAACGAACCCATTATATTGGGCTAGAAAACGGTGTTTAAGTGACAAAAAATGTCATTTTTTTACTTAAAAAAACATTAAATCCACACTGTAACAATTTTATTTTTTTAAAGTGCTGTTTTTTCTGTTAATTTTATTATAATCACTCTTGGCATATTTAGTGCTATACATAAAATAAGCTAAATAAGTTTATAAAGCTTATAAATAAACAATAAACATTTGTGGAGAATGTTATGAAATCTATACAAAAGGGTTTTACTCTTATTGAATTAATGATCGTTGTTGCGATTATCGGTATTTTGGCTGCAATTGCGATTCCAGCTTATCAAAGTTACACCATTCGTTCTAAAGTCACTGAAGGTTTAACTTTAGCATCAGCAGCAAAAACTGCAGTAGCAGAAACTTTTGCAACGCGTAATTCTGGTGCTGTAGCTGCGTATGCTGGTACAGGTCCTTCTGCTGCTGGTTCTTATGGTTATGAATATACTGCGGGTCAAAATGTAGCTTCAATTGAAATTGCTGGAATTGCTGACGTCGAAGCCCCAGCTGTTGGTGACGGTGTTGTTACGATTACTTATGCTGGTCAATTAGCAACAGCATTAGTAACTCCAATTCTTTTAACACCAGGAAGTGGTGCTGTAAGTGATACAACTGGTTTGCCAGCAGCAGCACTTGATCAAGCAGCGCCAGTGGTTTGGGGTTGTTCAATTGGTACTGATGCATCATTTAAATATGTACCAGCAAATTGTCGTTTCTAATTTAGTAATTAAAAAAACCACCTTATATTAGGTGGTTTTTTTATAAATGTAAGAATCGTAACTAAATAAGGAGAATCTGACAAAAAATGTTATAAATGATTTGGTACTTATTTTTAAGTTATTGTTAAATATTAAAAAATATGATTGGCATTAAAATTGTAATAATAAAAATAATTATAGGATTTTAGGGAGATCGGATCATGAGAGAGATAAAAGGTTTTACTCTCATTGAGTTAATGCTAGTGGTCGCAATTATTGGAATTTTAGCAGCAATCGCAATTCCTGCTTATCAGAGTTATACCATACGAACTAAAGTATCAGAGGGGTTAATACTTTCAAGTGAAGCAAAAATAGCGGTAGTTGAAACATTAGGGTACATGATTAGCGGAAGTATTACGTCCTACAGTGGTACGGGGTTGAATGTTGCTGGGTCGTACTCTTTCCAATTTACCCCAACTGAAAACGTAAGTAGCATTAGTATTGCTGGAATTTCGAATTTAGCGATTCCTGTTATGGATGAGGGTCAAATTGAAATCCAGTATACTGGAATGATTAATACAGCTTTAGGTTCAAATATTATTTTGACACCTGGTTCTGGCACAGTTGCAAATGCTGCGCGACCTAGCGCTGCTATTATTCCAGGGCAGCCTGTAGTATGGGGGTGTGGAGTGCGATCAATTACAGCGTATAAGTATATTCCTACCAATTGTCGTTATTCACTTTAAAGCATAAAGTATACAAATCATAGTGATGGAAGACTGTTCTAAAATGTCTGCTCGTATTAAAGCTTTTTTGATTCATGGACTGATTTCGATCAGTATCGCCTTATTGGTTATTGGTCTTATTTTTTTAGTTTGGTATCCTGCACCTTTAGCAAAAGCATCGGGCGTTACACATATTTTTTTAATGATGTTGGCGATAGATGTCATTGTGGGACCATTATTAACTTTAGTCGTTTATAAGCAAGGGAAAAAAACGTTACTTTTTGATTTAACAATTATTGCTCTTTTGCAAATTTTAGCTTTAGGTTATGGATTATGGACTATTTCGCAGGGGCGTCCTGTATGGCTTGTATTTAATGCAGACCGTTTTGATAGTGTAAGAGTGAATGAGATAGATAACCGTAATATTTCGAAAGCAAAACAGGTGTACCAGAATCCATCTTGGTTTTATCCTCAATGGGTTGCAGCAGTAGCACCTAAAGATATAGAAGAAAATAATACGGTGACATTTGAAGCGATCTTTTCAGGGGTAGATATAGCACAGAGACCAAATTTGTATATGCCATTAAAGGATCAAAAATTACAAATACAAAATAAGGCAATTAATGTGAACGAACTGTATAAATATAATGACCAGAAAGCAGTGGGTGTTATTTTACAACAATATCCATTAGCTGATACTTATCTTCCAATGAAAGCGGTTGCTATTGATATGGTAGTTTTAGTTAATAAAGAAAAAGGTGAAGTAGTCAAAATTGTAGACTTACGCCCATGGCATTAAGCTTATGACAAAAGCACCTATTTAAGCCCGAATAAAAAAGCAGATTATCTTTTAATCTGCTTTTTTATTATCATATGCCCATTCTATTTTCACTGATCTAATCATGAAATTTTTGTTATTGCTTTTAGCCAGTGTCTTCATTGCCCTCGGCTGGCTTTTGCCTATTCATTACCGCCCGTGGGTGACCTATACAGGCGAATTGTTTGCCTTTTTATCCTTGTTTGCCCTTGCTGCCATTTATTTAAAAGACAAGATTAAGCTCCCTGTGATTAGTCTGCCTTTATTGTTTTTGGCTAGCGTGCCTCTATTACAATATTTCTGTGGTGAACTCTTCTTCTTTGACAAAGCTTTGCTCTGTTCACTCTTTGTTATTGGGTTTTGGCTGTGCAGCGTGTTGGGATATAACTTGACCCAAAACAAACTTGACAGAGAAAAGATTTTTATTGGTTTTAGCACGGTTTTACTTTTGTCAGGAACATTGACGGGCATCATTGCCATTTGTCAGTGGTTAACTTTAGATGCCTATATTCCGGGTATGGTGAATATGCAGAATGCTGTACGCCCCTACGCAAACTTTGCTCAACCGAATAATATGGCGACATTTTTGATTATGTCATTACTTGGTTGCGTATATTTATATGAAAAACAGAAAATAAAAACGTGGGTTCTTAGTCTTTGTACCTTTATTTTGATTTTTGCGGTGGTGCTGAGTCAGTCGCGTACTTCTTGGGTCGTGTGCTTATGTATTCTTATTTACGGCGCTTATCAGCAATATAAGGGATTGATCACACTTAAATGGTATTACACACTTGCATGGCTTGCGCTCTTTATCGGTTTAATTGCGCTATTACCGATTGCTACGCAATGGATTGGACAGGTCGCAGATGTTGCTATTGCTCAAACCAAAACGGCTGCTGAGCGTGCAACAGGGGATATGTCTCGATTAGCCATTTGGCAGCAAATGCTACATGCCATTTTAGATCGTCCTTGGTGGGGCTATGGTTGGAATCAAACCAGTGTGGCTTATACTTTGGTGAGTGATCATTTTCAGGGACCCGTTTGGATACGTAGCGCACATAATTTCATTCTTGATTTTGTGTTGTGGAATGGCTTACTGATCGGCATTCCATTTTTGGCCTACTTTGGTTATTGGGGCTATCAGCTGAATAAGCATGTTAATTCAGTGGAGTCAGTGATTGGTATTTTAATGATTGGGGCGGTGCTGGTTCATGCCATGCTCGAATTCCCGCAATATTATGCTTATTTCTTGCTTCCTGTGGGTTTTATTCTGGGGCTAGTACAATCACAACAATTCAATATCAAGACCATTACGCTTTCACCCAATTATATGCGTGTGCTTTATGTCGTGTCGCTGCTGTTATTGGGCTTGATTATTCGAGATTATGCAGTTGCTGCTGCAAAACTGAATCAATCAATACGTTATGAAAAAAAACCTGAAAAAATAACCAATCAAAAACCCATTTATTTGCTTGAAGAATTTGATCGACGGATTGCATGGATTCGTATGAGTCCATACACAAAGCTTAATCAGCAGGAATTAAACGAAATTCGGGAAATGGTTTTAAACTATCCGACCAAATATGATTTGATTAAATATGCCAAAGCACTGGCTTTTAATGGTCATGAAAAAGAAGCAAAACATCAGCTTTGGCTACTTAAAAAATTAGGAAAAATGGATCTGGATTATGCTTCATTAGCACAACCCATTTCTAAAAAGTAGAACAGAAAATAAAAAACAGCCAGTCAATTGACTGGCTATTTTTTTGGATTAAATTTGGCTTTGAATATAATTTTCGATACCCACTTTTTCCGCCAAATCGAGTTGAGTTGTGGTCCAGTCCCAGTAAGCTTCTTCTTTTTCTAAAATTTCTTGTACAAGGTCACGGGTGACATAATCAAGTTCTTGTTCCGCTAGGCTGACGGATTTTTGTAATGTTTCAATATTTTCTTTGACTTTGCGTACATCACAATTGAGCACTTCAATGGTGTGTTGGCCAATATACAACTTACCTAAATGTTGTAAATTCGGTAAGCCTTCTAAAAACAAAATACGTTCAATAATTTTATCCGCATGTTTCATTTGCTGAATCGATTCTTTGTATTCCGCAGAACCCAGTTGTTCAATTCCCCAGTCATTAAACATACGTGAATGGAGAAAATATTGGTTAATCGCAGTTAAATGGTGGAACAGCACCTGATTTAACTGATTAATTACATCGCGATTGCCTTTCATGGGAAATACTCCATCAACAATTTCTGCCTTAACCATTTGTCAGGCAATCAAAAATTATTATTGCAATTATTTTAAACAAGAACAGAAATAATGGCGAGTAATTTATAGAACGGCAAATGAAAATCGCAATCAAGAGCAATTGATGCTTGAGTTTTGATGAGAAAAAACCCGCTTAGAGTCATAAGCGGGGGAGGAGTGATCTTTCGATCATCAAAACAGTATAATTATAAGAATAGAGATTTAAGCCGCATAAGACAGGCGGGCAGCCAGATCGGAGAGTTCATCACTAATGATTGCGCGAGCTTCTGGTGCGCAGCGACCACAGCATGTTCCTAGATCAAGTAAATCACGAATTTCACGATAGCTTTCGGCACCATTTGCGACGGCATCTTTAATATCTTGATCGGTAATACCACGACATAAACAAACGTACATTTGAGACTGGCCATAAGAGTGAAATGGGATAAGTAATATTATTGATAATTGTTATCGTTTGTCAATGTATTTCATTTGAAATGTTATCCATTTTAATTGGATTTTTGAATAAAAAAACACCACTTTATTGGTGGTGTTTGATAAAAATATTTAACTATATGATTTTTAATTGTTAATAATGACAATGCCATCCATTTCGACTAAAGCACCTTTGGGTAAGCTTGCAACGCCTAATGCTGCACGTGCAGGGTAAGGCTGTGCAAAATATTCACCCATAATCTGATTCACTAGCTGGAAGTGTGAAAGATCAGTCATGAAAATGTTGAGTTTGGCGATATCTGCTAGCGAACCACCTGCTGCTTCACAGACTGCTTTTAAATTATCAAATACGCGACGAATTTGTGCCTCAATTCCTTCAACCAATTCCATACTGTAAGGGTCTAAACCAATTTGACCTGAAAGGTATAGCGTATTTCCCACTAAAATTGCTTGAGAATAAGTACCAATTGCTGCAGGTGCATTTTCAGTATGAATGACTTGGCGGGACATTGATTTTTCCTTATATTGTCTGAAAACATCATAGCGCATATCCATGAATTAGGGGGATATGATTGAATTAACTTGCTTTTGATGCTTCTGAAATATTAATGGGTTGGGCTAAGCGAGTAATACGTGGAAAGCCAAAATGCATGCGTAAATCACGAATGATTTGTGCAATTTGCTTACGATTATGTACCACAATGTTGACGTAAGTTTTGTCTTCGTGGCTGTGTACCATTTCCACCCCCGTTTTTTCTTTACGGCATTGATAGATCAGGTCAGAGATTTGTTCATCATTCATGACCATATCAATACTTAAGTAAGCTGTAAAACTAATATCATTGGCATCATCGGACGTCCAATGTAAAGGCATGATATTTTCTGGATGCAAATGTTGTTCGTGCAAAAGATTATGACAACGTGCGCGATGTACAATTAAGCCACGACGGGATAAATGCCCTTGAATCGGGTCGCCGAGTACAGGATTGCAGCAATGTGCATATTTGACATCAACGCCTTCCGTGCCTTGAATTAGACGAGTGGACGCTTGAGAGTCGATATTTTGACCTTGTGCAAAGAGATGATTTGCAACCAATTGAGGCAGTAAGTCACCCACGGCAATTTGTTCAAATAGTTGTTCTTGAGATTCAATATGCCGCCATTGCAGAATATCTAACCAGTCAGCATCAGTTAAATCTGTGATTGAGCGATTAAAGAGTTTTAGCGCACGGTTTAATGCCTGTTGACCAACCAATTGCTGCTCTTCAATATCTTGATCACGCAAAATATTTTGAATTGCACGCCGTGCTTTTTGAGTGTTAATAAAGCTGAGCCAATCTGGATTGGGTGTTGCCAAAACATCAGTAATAATTTCAATTACTTGTCCGCTAACCAAGGGGGTGGAAAGTGGCTTGATTTCGCCATTTATTTTTGCGCCCACAGCATGGTTGCCTAAAAATAGACTGGCTGAATAAGCAAAATCAACGACTGTTGCACCTTGTGGAAGTTCGTGTAAATGACCGTGTGGGGTATAGACCCAAATTTTTTCTTGATGTAAATAATCTAAAAGATCACTAAAGGTGGTTTTTGCGCAAGCGCCATCAATCAGGACATTGAGGTTTTGCATCGAGGCTTGAATGGCTGAACGACACGCTTGAGGTGCATTTTCGCCTAAAATCACACCGAAACGGGCTGCTTTACGCATCAGTTCAGTTTGAATGGTCAGTGATAAAGTGGTTTTTTCACCTTTTAAACGCATCAGTAACGATTGATTGCCACCAGGAAGTGGGCGACGAATATGATCTTCATAATGTAAGATTTGGAAATTTTCACGCAAAATTTCTGCTAAACGGTCACAGTCAGCAATGCTCTGTAAAATGATTTCAAACGCATGACTATGGGTAAGTTCTTGTAGATCAATATCATTTTTAACAAAGTGACGCAGTAATTCAATATTGTTATTTTTCTTTTTAATACGACCAGAGATTTGATGTTGTTGCAGCAATTCCGTTAGATTTTTTTCCCAAAGACTTTGATATTCACAGCGTTTAGGTTTGGTTTGTAATAGTGCTTCTTGCACATTATTGAACATATCTAAATCAAGATTTTGATAGCACAGATGTTCTAAGTTATCCGCCATTTCATTCATGCCGACGATACGTGCCATCGGAACAAAAATATCAGAGGTTTCTTGTGCGATACGCATGCGTTTATCTGGACGTAATGAGCCCAAAGTGGTCATGTTGTGATAACGGTCTGCAAGCTTAATAATAATGACACGAGGGTCTTGTAGCGTTGCTTGCAGGATTTTACGGAACGAGGCTGCCTTATTGTATTCTTTATCGCTGGAATGGCTGAGTTTAGTGACACCATCGACCAATTCGGCCACGGTACGACCAAATTTTTCAGCAATATCATCTTTGTTGAATTCAGTATCTTCGATCACATCATGTAACAGTGCCGCCATGAGGGTTTCGGCATCTAAGCGCATATGCGAGAGAATACTACTGACCGCAATCGGGTGTAAAATATAAGGCTCACCACTCTTACGCGTCACGCCATCATGTGCAAGATCTGCATAATCGCAGGCCGCAAGCACGCGCTCGACATCGCTTGCATCTAGGTAAGCGTCGATAATGATTTTGAGCTGTTGTCTGGCTTGGCTGACCTGTGGGCCTGGCATATAACACCTTTACTACTTAAGTTTCTACAATTTAAATCGCTAGACCTTTAATGAAAAACATATTGCATGACTTGTCAAATTTTTCATTCAAAAAAAAGCAAAAAGATACCTCTGAAATAACGTACCTTTATACTTATGTTATAACGGTTATTGAGTAAATATAAAAGTTATCCAATAAAAAAAGCCTAGTTAAAAACTAGGCTTTTTCAAGATTTTTTTTCTTATTGGAAAGAAAAGCCATCTAAATTCAGATTGTTTGCAGAAAGTGCAAGGTCAAGACTCGAAGTTTGATAGTCTTGATCACGTTGTTTCAAAATATCTTTCGACACATGACCAGCAGCAATTTCACGTAAAGCAACTACAGTCGGTTTGTCGTTATCCCACTCTACAGTTGGTTCGATACCTTGACGTGCCAATTGACGCGCGCGCTTGCTTGCCACTAGTACAAGCTCAAAGCGGTTGTCTACATGGTCTAAACAATCTTCAACGGTTACGCGTGCCATAAGAATTCTCGTTTGAATATTAAATTTGAACAGACTGAGCAGTATAAAAGGCTTTGACTGTAGACTCAAGTTTTAATCACGATTCAATCGGCGTTATTAATTTTTGAATCAATTCTTGATGACGATTGGCTTGTTGTGACAAACGCAAACGATTGGCAATAATCACCGATTCTAAGTCATGTAATGCTTTATTAAAGTCATCATTAATAATCAGATAGTCAAAGTTGAGATATTGTTGCATATCTTCAACCGCGCAGCTTAAGCGGTGTTCAATCACTTCGACAGAGTCGGTGCCCCGATTGGACAAGCGTTGACGCAAATCGAATTGGCTTGGCGGTAAAATGAAAATTTGTTGAGATTCAGGGAAAAGTTTACGAACTTGTTCTGCACCTTGCCAATCAATTTCAAGTAATACATCATGACCTTTAGCCAGTTGTTGTTTTACCGTGGCTTGAGCTGTGCCGTAATAGTTACCAAATACTTCAGCATATTCAATAAAACCACCTTGCTGAACTAAAGCAAGAAAATCTTCTTTTTGAGAAAAATGATAATGCACACCGTCGAGTTCACCCGGGCGTTGACCGCGAGTTGTGTGTGAGACAGAAACGTGTAAATTGTTCACACGCTCAAGTAGGGCTTTAACCAGAGATGTTTTGCCTGTTCCAGATGCAGCAGAAACGACAAACAAGAGACCCGACATGATATTTTTCCTGATATGATAAAATATCTTCTCTATTTTAGAGCAGACTATCGTCAAACTAAAGAGCTGATCGTAGTTTGTTTGCATTTATTTCAAATTATTCAGTTTAAATTCGAGTGAGCATTGAGGGTCTTATGGAAATTGTATTGGCCAATCCACGTGGTTTTTGTGCAGGTGTCGACCGTGCAATTGCGATCGTTAATCGTGCACTTGAGTGTTTTAATCCGCCTATTTATGTGCGCCATGAAGTGGTACACAATAAATTTGTCGTAGATGATTTACGTCAGCGTGGGGCGATTTTTGTTGATGAGCTGGATGAAGTTCCAGATGACAATATTGTGATTTTTAGCGCACATGGCGTATCTAAAGCCGTGCAAATTGAGGCTGAGTGTCGCGGTTTAAAGGTGTTTGATGCAACTTGTCCATTGGTGACCAAAGTACATATTGAAGTGACTAAATATGCCCGTGAAGGTACGGAAGCAATTTTAATTGGTCATGAAGGTCACCCAGAAGTTGAAGGCACCATGGGGCAATATGATAAAAAAAATGGTGGGGAAATTTATTTGGTTGAAGATGAAGCGGATGTCGCTGCATTAACCGTTAAAGATCCAGAGAAAGTGGCTTTTGTCACCCAAACCACCTTGTCCATTGATGACACTGCCAAAGTGATTGATGCTTTACGGACTAAATTTCCACATATTCAAGGGCCACGTAAAGATGATATTTGCTATGCCACGCAAAACCGCCAAGATGCTGTGCGTGATTTAGCCAATCAATGTGATGTGGTTTTAGTGGTCGGTTCGCCAAACTCATCAAATTCAAATCGCTTACGTGAATTGGCTGAACGTATGGGCAAGCAGGCTTATTTGGTCGATAATGCAGACCAACTGGATCAATCATGGTTTAATGAAAAGACTAAAATTGGGGTCACTGCTGGCGCATCTGCCCCAGAAATTTTAATCAAACAAGTCATACAGCGACTGCAGGATTGGGGTGCTCAAGCACCAGCAGAACTTGCAGGGCGTGAAGAAAATATTACCTTTAGTTTGCCAAAAGAGTTGCGTATCTCTGTAATTCAGGCATAACTGTTAAAGAGGTAACATTCTCTTTAAATTCTTAATTTGACAGATAATTGTATTTTGGCAATTATCTGTTTTTTTATGCCTTTCATCCTTTATGTGTTTAGTTTGTAATTAAGTTAGGTATTATTTTTAATAGGGTAAAATTTTGTTATCTGGGGGGGGTATGCAGCAAACAAAAAAAAATCAAGGGTTCACCTTAATTGAGTTGATGGTGACCGTTGCAATAATGGCGATTATTGCAATGATGGCTGCACCTTCTTTTGGGGATATGGTAACAAGACAAAAATTAAATAGTAATGCGCGTGGTTTTATAACGGCATTAAACCAAGCTAAATCACAAGCAGCGCTATTGCGTACAACAGTTGCTGTTTGTCCTAATAAAATCAATTCAGACGATGATTTTACAAAAGATGAGTGTGCAACAGCTGTGATTCCGAATTATTCATCTATGACGACGGCACAAAAGCAAAATGTACAAATTGACCGAGTTTATTTGGTCGAAGTTGATCCTAAAGTGATTGTGCAATCTTCGAGTACTACGGGAGCACTTTTTAATGCGACTGGAAGTGTAATTACACAGGCAACATTTAATATTTGTGCTTCAGGGAATTTACGTACTATCAGTGTGCTGAGATTGGGAAGTATTAGTCAAAGTTCGGGAACATGTTAATGAATAAGAATAATTACCAAGCTGGAGTAGGACTCATGGAAGTTCTCGTTGCCTTGCTACTCTTAGCAATAGGTGTGTTGGGTTATGCTGCTTTGCAGTTACGAGCAATGGATGCCTCAGCAGAGGCTTTGACTAGATCACAAGGTATTTTAATTTTAAGAGGCTTATCTGAAAATATGCGGGCTAATGGTGTAGGACAAGCCAATTATGCAGCGGCAGTCCGTGGATACACATCAATTGCCGCCACCCCAACTGCACCAACACCATCTTGTTATAACCCATCCACACTTTGTACTGCTGCACAAATGGCTAATTACGATGCATATAGTGCTGCAAAGTCTGCTTTTGAAATTGGGATGCGAATTACGATGGCGGAATGCCCAGGTGTATCGAGTGCTCCAGTGAGAAGACAATGCTTATATGCAGCATGGAATAATACAACTCTAAGTGCAACCGCAACAACTGCGAATGTTAGTCAGTGTATGTCTTCTACAGGAATCTATGTGAATACCGCACGTTGTTTAATGATGGAGGCATATTAAAAATGAATCAGAATAATGTTTCTATCACAACTCAACAAGGTTTCACGTTGATTGAATTGATGGTCGCTTTAGTTTTGGGTTTGTTGGTCAGTGCAGCCGCGATTCAGTTATTTACGGGAGGATTACTTTCTTCTCGTATGCAGGAAGCAAGTGCGGAACTACAGAATAGTGGTATTTTTGGTTTGGACTATATTACTAAAGATGTTCGATTAGCCAATTATGCTAATACTACGAATCCTGTACTGAATGAACAAACATCATGGGGTGGTATCGTTTTAACCGCAAAAACAGCATCAATTACAACAGCAAATATTCCAATCCCAGCTTCAGCTCCTTTTATTTCAAATGGATTGTTAAGTCATAGTCAGGGTACGGGAGACGCGTTAAGTACTGTGACAAATGAATGGCGTGGACTTTCAAATGTGAATGAAACCAGTGATCAGTTAACCATTCAGTTCATTGCGCCAAATACAATGATAAATTGTGAAGGTGCCAATGTTCAAGCAGGAGATTATGTCATTCAACGCTATTTCGTACGACGTGATCCCGCAAATGCGACTTCAGGAACAGACTTTGGTTTAGCTTGCGATGCTAATCGACCTACGGCATCGGGTACAACACCAGTTCTTCCACCAACAGCAATTAATGGATTTGGAGATGCTGGGGAGATTATTATTCCACGTGTAGATCATTTTATTGTGCAATTGAGTGTAAGAAATGATGCGGGTAGTTTGGCGTATTATACGATTAATCAATATCGAGCCATTGCCGCAACGGCTCGTGCAGCATCTACAACCCCACCACGTATTATTGCAGTGAAATTAGGAGTATTAGTGCGGTCTATGGATAATACAAACAATGCTGCAATTGATTTAACTAAGCAAATTCCAATTTTAAATCAGAATGTTACTTTAAATAATACAACAACAAAGTTTGCTCGTCGTGTATACACAACAAATATCACCCTGCGTAATGGTTTAGGGGAAGCATTATGAGAAACAGTAATTTAAGTTATCAATCACAGCGTGGTGCAACTTTAATCGTTGTATTGTTTATGCTTTTACTCATCACAATTATGGGTATTGTTGGAATTCGTGTTGCGATGACATCTTTGAATATTGCAACCAATAGTCAGGTAGGGCAGTTGTTATTACAGACAGGCGATACCCCAACCAATCAGTTTTTGAATGTATCGAACTATAATGACCTCATTGTTTTAAGTGGAGCGATAGGGAAAGCGATTGAAGAGCATAAAGTAGCTCCAGGAAAAGAAGTTATTTTCTGTTATAAACCGACAGCAAGTCAGAAAATGGGTGTTGCATTTGATACGACGGTCTTGGTTGCACCAATTAAGGGGGCTGATGCTGATACTAAAGCAACTATTGATTCTACTCAGTCAAATCGTAGTGGTTTTTGTAACTTAGAAAGTGATTTTGGAAGTGCGCGACAAGCTGTCGTGACTCAAGTTGCAGTTCGTATTCCTACTAATGAAATCTCTGATGCAGATCCAGGTTCAACACTTGCTCGGGATACAGATGTGAGTTTGCAGTCAAATACGTCAAAAGGGAAAGTAGAAGCTCGTGTTCGTATTACCTCAACTGCAATTATGCCTGCATATTCAACAGAAAGTTTAACCACGGTACAGAATGACTGTATTGGCTCAGCAAGTGCGGTGGGTTATATCAATGATAATATTGATGATGCTGTTGCAGGAAAGAGAACAGTTGCAGACTGTTTAAGAAGTTACGGTATACCTGTGAATACACAAGTACAGGAAATCGATTTACGTAAACGTGATATTCAAGTCACAGCACCATGATTAATGGGAGAACGATAATGAAATTAAATAAGTTTGAGCGAAGAAGTCGCACCCAAATTCATACTGGTGCTGTATTTTCTGTATTTTTTATTGGTACGCTACTCATTACATCATCTGTTGTACAAGCGACTGATTTGCAAATTTATGCAAAGCCAAGTGCGGGTAAAAAAACCATTGTGATGATGTTGGATACTTCTGGTTCGATGGGTCCAACATTAAGTTCTGGTTATAGTTTGTATGATGATTATGGTTTAACAAGTAGTACCTGTAGTGTAACTTCTACAACAACTTCGACTACACCTAGTTATACTCGTTCCTATTGTAGCATTTCAGCGAGTACTTCAAATACTAAAGTGAAGGATTCTTCAACTGGATGTGAAGTACAAACTAATGGTAGTTACCGTTGTTATGATCGCTTAAGCCGTCTTAAAGATGGTATGTTTGCCTTTTTGGATAGTAATAACGTAACACTGAATGTTGTTCGTGTCGGATTGGGGCATTTTTCTGGATACAACAGTGGGACTACGACAGGGGATGGATCAACTGGTGAAATATTAGTTGCTACAAAAGAGCTGGGAGCAGTTGGTTCTGCACAACGTTTAGCTTTAAAAACTGCTGTTGCAGGTTTGGTTGCAAGTAACGGAACACCTTCTGCACATGCATATGCTGAAGCCGCAGCTTATTTAATGGGAACAAGCACTTATTCTGAAAACAAGGTATATAGAGATATTGCTGTTGAACAACAAAAACTAGTGAGAAGTTATAGCCGTACATCGATAACTGTGAGTGGTAAATCATACTATCGTTATACTTATACGTATCAATTTTTTACCTGTCAAAGCTTAAGCTCGACTACATTTGGAAATACAAATGTACAAAGCTGTGCTAACTGGGGTACTGCTAGTAACACATCCTACCAAGATCCAAGTAATACGATTCGTACCACTAGTGGTTCAAATCCTGAATGGGTTAACCAACCATGGAGTACAAATTATGACTCAACTAATCCTAGTTCTATATCAAATCCGAGTCGTGATACAAATCAAACAATTATTTTTAGAAGTACCGAACCCCAACTTTATCAAATAACTTATGATGCAAACAGTGGTACACCGAAGTCAAAAAGTCGTGATACGTCATCAAATCCAGATATTGTAATGGATAGAACAGCTACAGATCTCAATGCTCTATATAAGTCACCTTTGCCAGCATCATCAGATCGGGTCTCATGTGATGGCCAAGGGATTTACTTCTTATCAGATGGTGCAGCAAATAGTTCAAGTACTGCTGAAGCGACACAAGTTATGTCCAAAGCTTTAGGTGACTATGGCACGGGTTTTAGCTGTTCAGGTGGGCTATCTAATACAGGTAATGATTCTGCTTGGGACTGTATGGGGGAATTTGCAAAAAAACTCTACAATGGTGGACAAATTCAATCTGTAAGTAGTCAAATGACTAACCCTTCTAATGTGCCAATTCAAACGGCATTTGTTGGTTTTGGTTCGGTCATGAATAATTTGACAGCAACTTCTGGTGCGGATGATGCACGTAATGCATGCCGTATTAGTTCTCGTACTCAAGCCGATCGATCAGGTGATGACAAGTGTTCACCAAACCAACCAAGCTATGCGGTTACAGCGCCAGGTTATGGTAATGGTGGATTCTTCCCTACTCAAAGTGCATCAGGTGTAACTGATAGTGTAGTCGCTTTTATTAATAACTTGGGGGCCGCACCATTAGAGCCATTAACTACTGGTGCGATTTCAGTGCCAGTGGATAGTTTGAATCCAAATGGTTTGCAACCTTATGGTTATTTACGTGCCCTAGAACCAAACCCGCAAAGTAGTAAAATTATTTGGGCAGGGAACTTAAAGAAATATCAAGTTGTACTTTCAGGAACGAATGCTGGTGCTTTTGCTGCAGCCAATGGCACAACTTTGGTTTATGATAACGATGGTGGTTTCCAAACAAATACCAAAGACTTGTGGAACAGTGCAAGTATTTATCAGAACCAAAGTTATGATGATGGTGGTATTATTACTCTAGGTGGGGCTTATTCTAAAGTTCCAATGCCGATTTTAGGTCAATCTGAAAATTTAACAATAAAGCCTAAGCAGTATGCCTATACAGCAAATGCCAATAGATTACGTCGCTTATTTACAGATGTATCTGCAACAGGTGGTGCTGCGTTAACGAATGCAGCCAATGGTGCGAGTTTGTTGAGCATTCCGAGCGGTGCTTTACCAGCTTCCAATATTACAACGTATATTTTATCTCAGTTTAATACTCAAACTACACTAAAAGAATTCCCGCTATTAGTTAAACAAAAACTATTGAACTACTTGGGCTATAGTGTTCCTTTAGATGAAACGGCTACAGCTTTACCAACCACGTTAACTACTCCAAATGCACCGTATTTAGCAATGGGTGGCAGTATTCACTCCTTCCCAGTTCAGTTGACTTATTCAGGGACACTAGATAGTGCTGGTGAATTAACCAGTACTCGGAGCCAATCTGTATTGTATGGCACAATGGATGGCGGTTTGCATTTGGTCGATGGTGACACTGGTGTAGAGCAAATGGTATTTGTTCCTGCTGAATTATTAAGAGGTACTGTATCTTCTAAAGCATTGGTAAAAGGGCAAGATGATAATAATGCGCCTGTACATGGCGTAGATGGTGCATGGGTTGCAGACTCTGCATATACAGCGCAAAAAGCAGCGTCATCTTCAGAAAGTAGTATGGTAAAAGCCCGTCTGATGAATATCTATGGTGGGTTACGTATGGGGGGGAGTAGTTATTATGGTTTGGATGTTTTAACGCCAACAAGTCCTAAATTATTATTTAGAGTAGGACCTGATTTATCTGATTATAGTCGTATGGGCCAGTCTTGGTCGAAACCTGTGTTGGCTAATATTCGTTACAATGGCACTATTCGTCGCGTAATGATTGTTGGTGGTGGTTATGACCAATGCTATGAAAACCCAAGTTTCCGTTTAAACTCGACAGTTGCAACGACCGACTATCCAGATACAGCATGTAATAGTAAATCTGCGGCTCAAGGAAATGCAGTTTATATAATTGATGCAACTACAGGTGAACGTATTTGGTGGGCAAGTAGCAGTGTATCGGGTGTTGGTACAGCAAATACAGATATGAAGCATAGCATTGTGAGTCGGATTAGTGCACTTGATCGTGATGCCGATGGTCTTATTGATCATCTTTATTTTGGTGATTTGGGTGGACAAGTTTTCCGTGCCGACCTGAATAACAATCAAATAAAATCAGGGTCTGCTTATAGTGCTTTTGGTATACGTGTAGCACGTCTTGCAAATATGGCAACAGATACAAGTGGTACGGCATTAACATTAGGAAAAAATCCTCGTTTTTATGAAGCACCAACAGTTACGATTCATGATCAAGGCTCAACAACTTTTATCTTACTTGGATTAGCTTCAGGAAACAGAAGTACACCACTTGATGTATACCCGAGTATAGGGCGTGATGGTATGTTGCCAACCACAGCATTAACAGATCGTTTAGTAAATAATGTGTATGGTATTATTGATCGTGATTTTATTAAACGTAATTTAATTACGGGTTCTCCAACCCTAGAATCGCAGAATAAGACCCTCGCGAATTTGCAAAAAAATCCACAGTTATTATCGGGTATTGTTGCATCTACCTTTATAGGTACAACAGCAAGTAAAGATGGTTGGTATCGTTCACTTTCAAGTAATGGTGCTGGGGTAGAGCGTGCAGGTGGAAGTTTCCGGGTATTGGGTGGGATGAAAGCCTTTGAAGAACCAATGGCGATTACAGGAAATTTACTTGTTCCAGTATATGACCCGCAAGGTACGGGCATTGCACCACAAAACCCATGTTTACCGCGTGTGGTAGGTGAAACTGATCGTCAAAAATACTGTTTACCATTTGGTGCATGTTTGACTAGGAGTGGGGCCGTTGATCGTAGTAAAGAAGATGATCGCACAGGCTTTGTAACAAAAACGACAGGTTGTCCGGCGGGTGTGGCTGAGTGTAATGATAATCCGATTGGTTCAGGTATTCGTGGTATCGCTTTAGTACCAACAGGGTCGGGCACAGGTGGATCAGATTGTGAATCAACCATTAGTACCAGTCAGGGGAGTGTGGGTAAATGGGAATGCCGTCGAATTGTCAATCCAACACGGTGGTATGAAAAATGGACGCAATAAATCAAAATAATTTTTCTGGTTTACAATCCATTGAAAGTAGATCAAGAGTAGAGCAACAAGGTTTTACCTTGATTGAGTTGATGATTGTTATTGTGATCGTGGCGATCTTTGCCACGATTGCGATACCGAGTTATTTGAATTATACACGTCGAGCAGATGCAGCTTTGGCACAACAGGAAATGCAAAAAATAGCAGATCAATTAGAGCGTCATAAGTCGCGTAACTTTTCGTATAGAGGATTTGATCCCAATTTTATTTATGGGGTTACAGGTGCGATGAATTCTGTGACATTACCACGAGGTGCAACGGGTTCTGGCATCAAATATACGATCACTATTCGAGATGGTGATGATCCGACTAAGTTATTAACGGATACGACAGCTTCTCCAACAATTAGAGCACGTCGTTGGGTGATTATGGCAGAATCAACAGATATTAAAAATTATAGCTATTTGCTTAGTAGTACAGGAGTGAATTGTAAGAATAAAACGAAAGCAAACCTCGAATATCAAAACAATACAAAAAAAGATGCTAGTTGCGGTTCATCTGCGACAGGGAGTGAAAGTTGGTAATATGAAAGGTTTTACACTCATAGAGTTAATGATTGTTGTCACAATCATTGGAATCATTGCTGCGATTGCTTATCCCTCATATGTGGGGTACAAGGTGCGAGTACAGCGTGCTGATGCACAAGCTGAAATGTTACAAATCGCACGTGGTCTGGCGAATTTTAAATTAGCTAACAATAATTATGCAGGCAGGACATTGTCAAACGTCTATGGAGCAACACAGACTCCAGATGGAATGTATAATTTAACTATTACTGATAGCAATAATGTTGCATTGACAAGTAGTTCAGCGAATACAAATGTATGGCTGCTCGTGGCAACTCCAAAAACAGGAACAATGCAAGTAGGTAATGGTTCGATTTGTTTAAACGATCAAGGTCAAAAGTTTTGGGCTAAAGGTCAAAATTGTACCTCGAATGATTTAAATAATACTTCCAACTGGGATGGACGTTAAAATATAAATTCAAACTGTGGATAAATAAATTTTGATCTTCCTTTCATGGAAAATATAACGTAAAATATTGCCCTCTATGAAAGGGGTTTGAAATGTTCCGGTGGTCGGTGCAGGGATAATCCGTAAAAATTATAAGGTTTTTATCATGGTTGTAATTCGTCTAGCACGCGGTGGTGCTAAAAAACGTCCGTTCTATCAAATTATTGTAACTGATAGCCGTAATGCACGTGACGGTCGTTTCATCGAACGTATCGGTTTCTTTAACCCTACAGCTCAAGGTCAAGCAGAAAAACTTCGTTTAGATGCTGATCGTTTTGCTCATTGGGTTTCTCAAGGCGCTCAACCGTCTGAACGTGTTGCTTCTTTAGCTGCTCAAGCTAAGAAAGCTGCAGCTGCTGCATAATTCTAAATTAAGTAGTAGGAAAACCCATGACACCAACACAGAATGTTCCCGAAGATCGTATTCAGATTGGACAGTTACGTTCAGCATATGGATTAAATGGGTGGCTCTGGGTCTATTCCAATACAGAACCTATGAGCAACATCTTTGACTATCTTCCTTGGTACATTGAGACCAAAGCAGGTTGGCAAACAGTAGATGTAAAACGTTGGAAGCCGCATGGCAAAGGCTTAGTTGTTTCGCTAAAAGATGTGAGCGATCGCACTGCAGCGGATGGCTTGGTTGGCGTAAATGTTTGGATTTCAAAATCGCAACTTCCGAAAGCAGGAATGGATGAGTTTTACTGGACAGATTTGAAAGGCTTAACAGTGTTAGGTTTGGATGATGCTGAACAAGAAGTGAACCTCGGTAAAATCCATGAAATGTTCGAGACGGGTGCCAATGATGTGATGGTGGTTCACGCAACACCAGACAGCATTGATGCTGAAGAGCGTATGATTCCATGGCATAAAGATGTGGTACAGCGAGTTGATCTAGAAGCTGGTCGTATCTACGTAAATTGGGGCGTAGATTATTAATCCTTTAAGGATGAACGCAGCAGGAAAATAGAGGAGTCTGCGATGTTTTTTGCAGTCATTACGCTTTTTCCTGAAATGTTTGAAGCGATTACAGATTTTGGTATTAGCGGGCGTGCAGCAAAACGTGAAATAGTACAAGTCACTTGTATTAATCCACGTGAATTTGCGACGGGCAACTACAAAAGAGTGGATGAACGTCCATTTGGTGGTGGTCCGGGTATGGTGATGATGGCAGAGCCTTTGGCAAAAGCGATTCATCATGCTAAAGAGCTTGCTTTGCAAGCGGGATGTGTTCAAGTTCCTGTGGTGTATATGTCTCCACAAGGAAAGACCTTAAACGAAGCAGCGGTACAGCAATTTGTTGAATATGACGGATTAATTGTATTGTGTGGACGTTATGAGGGGGTCGATGAGCGTTTGATCCAGCAATATGTTGATCAGGAATGGTCAATTGGTGATTATGTTTTATCGGGTGGTGAACTGCCTGCGATGGTTTTATTGGACAGTATTATTCGGAGACTTCCGGGTGCAATGTCTGATGAACAGTCAGCGATACAAGACTCATTTGTGGATGGTCTTTTAGATTGCCCACAATATACCAAGCCAGATCATTTTGAAGGATTGGATGTGCCTGAAGTATTAAAATCAGGACATCATGCCAATATTGAAAAATGGCGGTTTTTGCAGCGTTATCAGCGCACACTTGAACGTCGCCCAGAGTTGGTGGAACAGGTGGAGCTGACCAAACAGCAAAAAAAATGGTTGAAGGATATAAATACTTAAATTTAATTTAAGTATTCTTTAATAGGCTCTTTATTGGTTGAGATGGTCAGCAATAAAGAGAAAGATAATCGGGTCTATGCGCTTTAGCCTCTATACCCCGCGATGATCAGACCTCTTCTGACTCGCACATTGGAGATACCCCATGAGCGGTAAGCATCCTTTAGTACAAGTAATTGAAAATGCACAGTTAAGAACTGATATCCCTGCTTTTGCACCAGGTGATACAGTAATCGTTTCTGTGAAAGTAAAAGAAGGTGAGCGTGAACGTCTTCAGGCATTTGAAGGCGTTGTAATTGCTAAGAAAAACCGTGGCTTGAACTCTGCGTTCACAGTACGTAAAATTTCTAGCGGTGTTGGTGTTGAACGTGTTTTCCAAACACATTCACCAATCGTTGCTAAAGTTGAAGTGAAACGTCGTGGTGACGTTCGTCGTGCTAAACTTTACTACCTACGCGAATTGTCTGGTAAAGCTGCACGTATTCGTGAAAAATTACCAGCTCGTAAAGTTAAAGCTTAATTTTAAGTTTTATACGAGTCAAAAAATGCGCCTTATGGCGCATTTTTTATGTCTTAAATATAGATGAATTTTATAAACCTTGCAGTTTTAAACGGTTGGCATGTTGTCGGTAGACGTCTACTGGATCGGGTGCGAATAGAGCACGTAATCCTAACACTTGATTAACTTCGTCTAAGTGGTTCCAGTTATAGTTATCGCGAATAGTTTTGCCAAATTTGGCACTACAACGTGAAACAAGACCATCATTATCTTTACCCTGATCAATCAGTAAACTTGTCACCTTTAATGCCGAATCGGGATCAAGTAAATTGGTGACGGTGCCGACTCCAGCAAATGAGTAAAAGTACATCCCATTTTTCTGAGCAGCACCTTCGCTACATGCAGTCGTTGGCATGCCTAATGGAAATTGAGTATTAAATTTGGCAGAGCCCGCAGGAGTCAAGCTGTTACCGCCTGCCAAAGCATCATGTGGGAAGCTATTTGGGTCTAAACCTTGTGCCCAAGTAATGGCCTTAGAGACCAAATTTACTGCCCCGACTAAGGGTGCTTCAACCACCGTACCTTCTGCTTTTAAGATTAGATCAGCCACAGGAGAACCAGTATTGGGTGAACCGATAGCTGTTAATGAGGCCACTTTATTGGGAATGACCCCTGCGACATAACGGATGGTTGGGCCACCATGGGAGTGTCCGACCAAATTGACTTTAGCCGCACCGCTAATGGCCAAAATTTCTTCAACCTGTTGAACCAGTTGTTCACCACGAACTTCAGATGAGTTAAAAGGCGAAACACGTGTTGCCCAAACATTCCCGCCATTACGCGCTAAATCTGGCAAAATTTGATACCAATAATCTAGTCCAAACTGATCTGTACCCACAGTAATAAAGCCACCCATACCATGATTAAAGACAATCGGATATTTGGTTTTGGCATAATTTGAGATTGGTGATTTGGCTTCAACTTGCTGAGCTTGAGTGGAAGCATGTGTGGTAGAAAATGTTGCAGCCATCATGGCACAGGCAAACAATGGTCCATATTTCATAGTAGGTTCTCTATTTTTATTTTATGACAATATGTATTGTCAATGCTAAGTATAAAGTCTAAGACATTAAAAATAAGCAGAAGGCGACAGAAGGTTTTTATAAATGTTACGAATTAATTCGAGAATAGATTCCCATAGGTGTCAATCACACTTATGGGAATTGGTCTTATAAGCCTTGTAATTTTAAACGATTGGCATGTTGACGATACAGTGCAACTGGATCGGGTGAGAAAATATCTCGTAAGCCAAAGACCATATTGACTTCATCTAAGTGATTATGGTGATAGTTGTCACGGATGACTTGTCCTAAATGGGCGTTGCAACGATTGACTAAACCATCATTGTCGAAATTTCCATAAGAGAGAGGAGCCAGTTGTGAAATTGCAGAATCAAGCACATCCAGTATATTGGTGATTTGTGCTTTACCTGTCCAAGAATAGTAACGGATGCCATTTTCAAGGTTTGCACCTGAAGTATTACAATTTGCCGCTAGAGCCGCTGTTGGAAATTTCTGATTGAACTGAGCTGAGCCTTTTTCACTAATTGAAGTTAATGAAGCTGTTGTATTGATAGGTAAGCTAGAGTTGCCTTCAGCCCAAGTAATAATGGGCGCAAGTAATTTCCCCCCGAGAAAATTAGCAAGCGTGGATGTCCCCTGATTTGCTAAAATATCATCAGCGACTTTAGAACCACGGAAAGTGCCTGCAACACCTGTAACTGAAGCAACGATATCTGGTCGAATCGCGGCAATATAACGTACGGTTGGCCCCCCGTGGCTATGTCCAAGTAAATTCACTTTATTTTTACCTGTTAGGGCACGAATTTCTTCGACTTGAGCAAGCAGTTGTTCACCGCGTACCTCAGTGGACTCTAAAGGTGAAACTTGAGTCGCAAAAACCGTAGCACCATTTCGTGCTAAATCGGGCAACACTTGGTAGAAATAGTCCATACCAAAGGCAGAGGTTCCTAGGCGGGTAAAACCAAACATTCCGTGAGTCATCACAATGGGATATTTGGTCTTGGCATAGTCAGATTTTACTGTTTCTTTGACTTGTAAAATACCTTTTGCAGCTTGAGTTTCAGCAGTCAGTCCCATAGAAAGGGTTGCCATCACGGCAAAGGTCACTGCTTTGGTTTTTGTCGTTAAAATTTTCATAACCGATCCTTTGTTAAATTTTTTTAATATTTTTTTGTATAGCGAAAGAAAAAATAAACCTCCTGTATTTATCCATTGAGTTTTGAGCTTTCTTAAAGCCTTTGTCTCATTCTCTTATTTTTTGTTATTCATCATTTTATTTTCATCCTGAAAATATCGCTTTAATACATTCGTCCTTATTCAGAAAAAGGTAGTTTTCCACCTTGATCATGGATGGACTCAAAGGTACTCACCCGAAGTTGTTCTTCTGATTTGTTAAAATGCTGTTGACGTAATTGTTGCACTGCTTTTTGTTTAGCATCATCACTCATGCCACTTTTCATCACGCTGTCACGCTCATTTAGATAACCATTGACTTTATTTTTCCAGTCGCTGCGTTCTGTATCTAAAGTTTCTAAACGCTGTGTGACTTCAGGTCCGACCAAATTGGTGCGCATTTGATGAATTTCTTCAGCAGAACCTCCTCGTGCTTTAATATCTGTAGTGAGTTTTCTTAAATCTTCCAATTTATTGAGTTGTTGTAAGTTTTCTTTCCAGTCTTCAGGCAGTTGATTGAATAAATTTTTTAATTTTTCTGCCTTTTGTGCTTCAGTTAAATTTTTGTCATCCAGAACGGCCATGCGATTTAAAGTGTATTCATGGTAAGTATCTTCAGTACCAAATAAACCTTCAATTTCGTAGTTAGAGAACAGTTGTTTGCGTAAATTTTTCATATCGGCAAATATGCTTTGATAATATTTGGCATCATCTTTATCAATATTGGGTGCTTGTAGATGACCGAGTTTTTCACGGTAATCCATATAGCGATTCCATAAATCTAAAATTTGCGCTCGGGCAGGCTCTTGATAGCTTTGCTCAATATAAGTCTTAAAGTCCGTTTTAATTTGCTTGAGGTCTTTTTCACCATATTGAGTAATAAAGTATTCAAAACAGTTACGCGTTTGTTCATTCACAATTAAACGATTGGTCTGATCTAAGCGTAACTGACAGTTAATTTCAGTGTCTTGCTGGCTTTTACCCATAAAAGCCTTACCCTGAACTGATTTTATGGAATTGTTTGCTGTTAAAAAATTCTCTTGTATAGCAATAGCTTGTGCTGAATTTGTTGGGTCTGCACTGGATTGAGACGGTGCTAACCAAAATAATACTGCACCGATACACAATACAATAAGAGCCAAAATGACCCAGAGCTTATATTTCTGCATGTCCTATGCAACCTTTTATTGCTGTTTTTATTAAGTCTAAAATAGAACTCAATTTGCCATTAAATGTGCAAATACATGGTAGAAAAGTTGTAAATCCTGATAAGCGGTTGTTAACATGTCATTCGTTTGAACTTGCTTGATTTTCGCTATGAAAAAGACTTCACCTAAAATTCAACGCCGACATCTGAGTGGTGTATTTTTACTTAATAAGCCTTTGGGTATTAGTTCTAATGCTGCATTGCAGCGCGTTCGTTGGTTATATAGTGCTCAAAAAGCTGGACATACTGGTGCTTTAGATCCTTTAGCTTCAGGTTTGTTACCGATTTGTCTGGGTGAGGCGACTAAATTTTCACATTATTTATTGGATTCAACCAAGCGCTACCAAACCACCATTCATTTAGGTCATAGCACCACCACGGGTGATGTTGAAGGCGGTGTCTTGTTCGAGCAAGCCGTTCCTGAGTTAACTCAAGCAAAAATTGAACAGGTTTTGGCAACCTTTGTGGGCGATATTCAGCAAGTTCCACCGATGTATTCTGCCTTAAAAAAAGAAGGCCGTCCGTTGTATGAACTGGCGCGTAAGGGTATTGAAATAGAACGTGAAGCACGTCCTATTACCATTGAGGCACTTGAGTTATTGTCTTTTAGTGAAAATAGCCTGACCTTAGATGTGACTTGTTCTAAGGGGACGTATATTCGTGTGTTGGGTGAAGATATTGCCAAAGCCTTAAACACTTTTGGGCATTTAACTTATTTGCACCGAATTAAAACAGGGCAATTTGATCTGATTCCAAGCTATACCATTGAATATTTAGAAAGCTTAACTGAATTTGAACGTGATGCTTTGTTGTTGCCAGTTTTTGCGCCAGTCGATCATTTTACCCAAGTACAAGTTCCTGAAGGTCGTGCCGAATATTTTAGTCGTGGTATGGAAAGTAATATTGAACATGCAGCAGAAAATGAGGTTTTGGTTTTTGATGGCGAGAAATGTTTAGGTCTGGCTGAAATTACCGATACAAAGCGTTTAGTCCCGAAACGTGTGTTAAATCTCTAGTTATTTTTTAATCATTTTTTAGGAAAGCGATAAAATCATATGGACATCGAGATTATCATCAGCCTGATTTTTTTCGCATTCTGTGCAGGTGCAATAGATGCGGCGGTAGGTGGTGGCGGTTTAATTCAAATTCCTGCACTTATGGGGGCATTGCCAAACTATGCAACGGCAACGGTTTTTGGTACCAATAAACTGGCTTCGATTTGTGGCACAGCTTCAGCGGCATTTTCCTATTTACGTCAAGTTAAGCTGCAATGGAAGTTATTGGCTGTAATTGCTGTCACCGCATTTATCAGTTCCTTTGGCGGAGCAGCCTGTGTTTCGATGATTCCACAGGCGGTTTTAAAACCTTTTGTGTTGTTTATGCTGATTGTGATTGCCATTTATACTTTTATGAAGAAGCAATTTGGTCAAGTCCATTTTCAGCAAAGTATCACCACTAAAACATTAGTCTTGGCGGGTGTGGGCGGTTTAGTCATTGGTTTCTACGACGGCATTTTTGGCCCGGGTACGGGTAGCTTCTTTATTTTTTATTTTATCCGGTACTTAAAAGTCGATTTTTTACATGCATCTGCATTGTCTAAAATTGGTAATTTTATGACCAATTTTGCCGCGCTAAGTTTCTTTATTCCAACTGGTCATGTGCTGTTTAGTTTAGGTCTGATCATGGCTGTAGCCAATGTTGCTGGCTCATTGATTGGAGTAAAAATGGCATTAAAATACGGTAGTGGCTTTATTCGTATTTTATTTTTGATTTTGGTTTCAGTGTTGATTCTGCGTTTAAGCTATCAAATGCTTTTCCCAAGTTAATAGCAAAATGCACAGAAACGAACAGTGTTATTGAATCTTGCTGCTTAAAAATGAGTCCTATATAGGGCTCATTTTGGTATGCGGGATAGATGCAATAAAGATGGCTGTGAACCATTTTTATTTGGCTTTTTCATGGTTAGGTAAATCAGTTTTTTGACCTGATCGAAAGGTCACACCCACCGAGGCGATCATAATACATAGCAACGCAACACTTTGTAGCAGGGTAATTTGTTCTTTTAATAAGAACCAACCTGCCAAAGCACCCAATGCCGGCGATAAACTGGAAAGAGTGCCATAGCTCAGTTTAGTTAAGCGTTTTAGTGCCATCAGATCCAGTGCATAAGGAATGGCTGTGGCCAAGAGTGCAATCATTAAAGCCTGTGGCCAATATTGAAATTGCACCAATGCCGTTGGGTTATGTACGAGACTTATTGGGAGCATCAGCATCGCGGATAAAACAATGGCGATGCTGAGTGCATGCATACCAATATTCTGTCGTACCACACGTTGGCCAAAATAAATATAGATTGCCCAACAGACACCTGCACCTAATGCAAAAGCAGCACCTAAATAGGAGAAGTTATGTTGATTGGCATCTTGCCAAGGAACCATCAGTGCCACACCTAAAATGGCTAAACCAACCCAGATATAATCACTTTTTCGCTTAATGGAGAGTAAGGCCAAAGTCAGCGGTCCTAAGAATTCCAGACCGACAGCAATGCCTTGCGGTAATTTGCCCAAAGAAGCGTAAAACAGCACATTCATCAAACAGACTGAACCACTATAAAATAACAAGTCCTTCCATTTTAGATAGGGTAAGCGTTTGATGATTTTCCAAGAACGGAACATCACTACAATTAAAATAGAAGCAAAACAAAGGCGAAGGGTCACGACGGTGAGTGGGTCGAGGACTTCAATCAGTTGTTTGGCAAATGAGGCACTGATCTGATACGCCACCATGGATAAGACCATGTATAACACAGCAGTAAGTTGGGTATTGGACATATGCTCCGCGCTACAACCAGTCAAGGTAGATCAGTTTGAGAAAGTGTTCATATTATAGCAATGATAGAAAAAAGCAGGCATCACATCTTCTGATGAAAATGATCACTATTAAATGAATGTTACTCTGAATTTGTTATTCAAAATCAAAAATATAATAATAGCGAGTATTTTTTGTTGTACTTAACTTTGGAATAATAATGATTACATCATCCATAAAATTAAAAAACATTGCCTTCGCTTGTCTTTTGGGAATGTCATTAGTAGGCTGTGGTTCTGATAGTGACTCGGAAACGAAACCTGCAAATGAAGAGGCAATGCTGCAAAAAAATGTATCGGCTTTAGTTCTTTCATCCACTGGCAATGCGCTTGCCGCAGCTGAAATTGTGATCGCAGGTCAAACGTTTAAGGCGGATGATTTGGGTAAAGCTGCTTTTACGGTACAGATTCCAAAATCAGCAACGCATGTTGTGGTGGTTTTTAAAAAAGAGGGTTTTATCAGTCAGTCTTTGCGGATTGAAGCTGGACAACTGGAACAGCTTTCAGCCAATTTGCTGCAGGTTAAACAGACTGTTTCGATTGCCAAGATTGAAGAAGCGCAGATCATTCAGTCTGTATATCAAAATGCACAGATTACGATTTCTGAAAATGCCTTTGTATTGCCGAATGGTCAGCCCGCTACAGGTGCGGTCACGGTTACATTTACACCTTGGGATATTGCAGGATCGGATTTAAATGCGATGCCAGCCAATGGTGTGGCACGAGATGCACAGGGCAATATTGTCAATTTAATCAGTGCTGGAATGATCACTGCCATATTTACCAATGCAGCAGGTCAAAAATTACAATTGGCTGCGGGTAAAACAGCGGATATCCAAATGGATTTACCGCTAGAGAGTATTAATAATCAGAAGTTGCTGGTTGGATCAAGTATTCCAATGTGGCACTTTGATGAAGCCAAAGGACTTTGGGCAGAAGAGGGTGTCGGGCAGGTGGTAAAAGCGGTGACATCTGCAACAGGTCTGGCTGTACATGCGACAGTTTCACATTTTTCTACATGGAATTGGGATTTTAAATTTGTAAATGCAGGTTCGGTCTTTGTCCAGTGTCAGTCGGCTTCAGTTGCGGTTCCTTGTCATATTACTGCAAAAGTGAAACTGAAAGATGGCTCTGGTCTTACCAAGGTCAATTCTATTTCGGCAGAAGGCATCAGCATTATTAATATGCCATCTGAAGGTTCAATTGAGTGGACTGCAAAAGATATAACAGGGACTTTAATTGGTGAAAAGACCTCTGCAACATCGGGTAATGTCATTATCGACTTGGGTGCTCCTACTACAAAGAATTTTGTCAAATGTGAGTTGGCAAATGGTACTGCTGTTGCCTGTTCAGGCAAGTTGAACGGAGGCATTGATTTTTCGCTTCCTAAAGAAGGCGGCAATGTTCTGACAGGGCTTCAAAATGTAACTCAACTGAATTGGGAAGCAACGTCTGCACCTTATGAAACGGTATCCTCTGTGTATCAATATAAAGGTAATCACATTTCAGGGCTAACAGGTGACGTTAAAATCATTCTTTTAACCTCTGAAAAGTTATTTGATAAAACCGTTTATGAGCTTCTGTGTAAATCACCAGACCCTGTATTTTTCTGTCAGGTTCGATTGGATGGATCTTTTTATTCTGAAGTTAAAAACCTGAGTGGTAGTTTCTTAAAAAGTTTTACGATTCCATTGGATAAAAAGGTCAAAGTGTACTTACCAATACCACCCGCAGAATCCGTTGATAGTGTGTGGATTAATGCAGAAGCATATATCTATCGCAATGGGCTTGAAAATCGTAAAAGACTTGAGGTTGGCATGAATTCAACCCTGATTCAGTTTGACTTTAATGCGACTGACTGGTGTGAACCTTGGCAAGGAGATACTAATTATCCTGAACCTTCAGAGCAAAATATGAATAAATACTGTTGGTATGATATGCCGCAGTAAGTCTTCTAAAACCACACTTCGGTGTGGTTTTTTATTGTTTTAATTTGGCTTCTATTTTTTGCTTGGCTTGATGCGTAGTATAGGTACAACCCACGGAGGCGGCAATGATGACCATCAGTGCTAACCATTGTGTCCAGAGCAATTGTTCATGTAAAACGATAAAACCTGAAAAGGCTGCAATGGCAGGCTCCAAGCTGGTCAATGTACCAAAAATAAAAGGACTTAAACGTCGCAGCGCTATCATCTCCAAAGAAAATGGCAATGCGCTCGCCAGTATGGCCAAGGCAATAAAATAGATGAAATTTGAAGGTTCAAAAACGGTGCTTGGAATCCCTGAATAGAGTGCAACGGGCATTAAACACAGCATGCCAATGAACATGCCTAAGCACACAGTATGATTACCTGAAATGCCTGAAGGTTTCTGCCCAAAGATAATATACATCGCCCAACATGCACCCGCAGCTAAGGCAAAGGCAATACCAATAGGATCTAACGCTTGAGCCATTTGATCGAATGGAAAGAGTAAAATTAAGCCTAAAATGGCCAGTCCAACCCAAATGAAATCGTATCTTTGCCGCGCATAATAAAGCGCTACACCGAGTGGACCAATAAACTCAAAAGAAACCGCAATGCCGAGGGGGAGACGCTCAATAGACAAATAGAACATGGCATTCATGCCGGCCAAAGCAATGCCATAGCTGCTAATGGCACGCCAGTTCACGTGTCTAAAATTGATGTGCCAAATTTTAAAAATTATGGCCAGAATAAGTGAGCCTAATAACAGGCGCATGACTGAAACAGTCAGTACAGGAAACTGACCGAACAGGATTTTGGCCAGCGAGCCACTGCTTTGCATACTGATCATGGCAATAAACAATAAAATTAAAGCTTGAGCTTGTGGTGTATTTTTAAAATTCAGCATTTATTTCTGTAATTAAATTTATTTCGATTGTTCGAAGAGTGGAAGATGAGCAATAAGCGATAGAATCACTCAAAACTTATTAAAAATAAAATATTAGGACAGTATTTTTATATTCGGATGATTACATGTCTATGTGCCGCAAACAACTGTAATTAGTGTAATTGTGGAGTTTTTATTTTCTTAAATTTTGTTTTTAGATGTTCAAAATAAAAAACCACAGCACGGATGCTGTGGTTTTGCGTTCTAAATTAAATTAGAACAATACGCGAACTCGGATTGTACCTTCAACTTCGTTTAAGGTATCCAACGCTTCTTTAGAAGCAGTTGCGTCAACGTCCATCACTAAGTAACCAACGTCACCTTTGGTCATTAACGATTGACCAGAGATGTTGATGCCATGTTCAGCAAACAAGTTGTTGATTTTAGAAAGAACACCAGGGATATTTTTGTGAATGTGCAGTAAACGGTGTTTACCTTCAGTCAATGGCAAAGCAATTTCTGGGAAGTTCACCGCAGATAAAGTCATGCCTTTATCTGAGTAAGCAACAAATTTTTCTGCCACTTCTAAACCGATGTTTGCTTGCGCTTCCATGGTCGAACCACCCACGTGAGGGGTTAAAATCACGTTGTCTAAGCCACGCAGTGGAGAAACAAATTCTTCACCGTTTGCTTTAGGTTCTTTCGGGAATACGTCAACCGCTGCGCCAGCAATGTGACCCGATTTAATCGCATCCGCCAAATCTTCAATAAGCACACATGTACCACGTGCAGCATTAATGAAGATCGAACCTTCTTTCATTTGTGCAAATTGGTTTTTGCCAAAGAAGTTGCGCGTAGATGGTACGTCTGGTACGTGTAAAGATACCACGTCAGCATTGGCAAGAAGTTCAGCCATAGAACCGACTTGACGTGCATTACCCATAGGTAATTTAGTCACTGCATCATAATAAATGACGTGCATACCCATGCTTTCAGCAAGTACTGAAAGTTGCGAACCGATTGAGCCGTAACCCACGATACCTAAAGTTTTGCCACGTGTTTCGAATGAACCAACTGCCGATTTGTTCCAACCACCACGGTGCGTTGAAGCAGATTTCGCAGGAACACCACGAAGTAAAAGAATTGCTTCAGCAAGTACCAGTTCAGCCACTGAACGTGTATTTGAATATGGTGCGTTAAAGACTGGAATACCACGAATCATCGCAGCATTCAGATTAACTTGGTTAGTCCCGATACAAAAACAGCCAACAGCGATAAGCTTGTTGGCTGCTTCAAATACTTCTTCAGTCAGTTGAGTACGTGAACGAATACCGATGAAGTGAGCATCTTTAACCGCTTCTTTCAACGCTTCACCCTCAAGCGCAGTTTTACGGGAATCGATGTTGGTGTATCCAGCAGCATTTAATGTGTCGATTGCGTTTTGGTGAACGCCTTCTAACAACAAGAAACGAATTTTATCTTTAGGTAGAGAAAGATGTTGGCTCATTACGGCTCCGCTACAAAGGCCAAATTTAGTCGCGATATGATAACATACGAGAAGGGTCTATATACATTTCCTTTATGACGCAGCGGATAGGTATTTTTGCAATAGATACACTATGAAATGCAGATTTTGGTCTAACTAAAGCTGTCATTTCTAAGGTGTGATAATCAAAAAGCTTATTTTCGCAGGGTTTCGAGAGAAAATGTCTTATAATGCTGTGTAGTGAAAGCATCGCCGTGATGCTGTTGATTTTATCTTCACGCCCAGTCTTAGGCAGTGTTCTTTTATTCCTCTTTTTGAAATGAATGCTGTATAGACCATCCACCACTTGTATATTTCTTGCTAGGTCTGCAAACGATGAATGCTCCAGTCGCTTTAACACCTGAGTTATTAACCCAATTGACAGCTATTGTTGGTGAAAACCGCATTAAAACTGATGCTGCTAGTCTCGATGCCTGGGGCAAAGACTACACCAAGCATTTTGATCCAAATCCATCAGTCATCGTTTTCCCATCTAGTACAGAACAGGTGCAGGCGATTGTTAAATTTGCCAATCAACACAATATTGCTATCACGCCATCGGGTGGTCGTACTGGTTTATCGGCCGGTGCTGTTGCATCGAACGGTGAAATTGTGGTCAGCATGGACAAGATGAATCAGATTCTTGAGTTCTTCCCCGCAGACCGTATGGTACGCGTACAAGCCGGTGTGGTGACTGAACAATTGCAAAACTATGCTGAAGAACAGGGCATGTATTATCCCGTTGATTTTGCATCTTCTGGTTCATCGCAAATTGGCGGTAACATTGGCACCAATGCTGGCGGTATTAAAGTGATTAAATACGGCATGACACGTAACTGGGTGCTGGGTTTAACCGTTGTGACGGGTAAAGGTGATGTACTGCGCTTGAACAAAGGCATGATTAAAAATGCCACAGGTTATGCACTACAACATTTATTCATTGGTGGTGAAGGTACTTTAGGTTTAGTGACTGAAGCTGAGATTAAGCTTGAGCGTCAACCGCATGACCTACAAGTGATGGTATTGGGTGTGCCAGACTTTGATGCGATTATGCCTGTGCTACACGCATTTCAAAGTAAAATTGATTTAACTGCATTTGAATTCTTTGGTGAATTGGCGATGCAGAAAGTGTTGGATCATGGGCACGTGCAACGTCCATTTGAAACCGCTTGTCCTTTCTATGTGTTGCTTGAGTTTGAAGCACCGTATGAACCGATTATGGATGCGGCAATGGAAATCTTTGAGCATTGCATGGAACAAGGCTGGGTATTAGATGGCGTGATGAGCCAAAGCCTAGACCAAGTGCATAGCTTATGGCGGTTGCGTGAAGACATTTCGGAATCAATCGCGCCATTTACCCCATACAAAAATGATATTTCAGTATTGATTACCCATGTACCTGCATTTATTAAAGAAATTGATGCAATTGTGGAATCAAATTACCCTGATTTTGAAATCTGCTGGTTCGGTCATATTGGTGACGGTAACTTGCATTTAAATATCTTAAAACCTGCGGATTTAAGTAAAGATGAATTCTTTGCCAAATGTCAGGTGGTGAACAAATATGTGTTCGAAACCGTGAAAAAATATGATGGTTCAATTTCTGCGGAACATGGTGTGGGCATGACCAAAAAGCCATATTTGGAGTATTCACGTACTGCGCAAGAAATTGAATACATGAAAGCATTGAAACAAGTATTTGACCCGAAAGGCATTATGAATCCGGGTAAGTTATTTGATTTATAAGCTTGTTGCACGGATAACTACATAAAGTTAATCGTGTGAAAAATGAAGGCATGGCATCATGGGTGCGATGCCTTTTTTGTTTTGGGGAATATACTAATGATCCGTTTATTTTCAATTTCTGCTTTGTCTTTAGCCGTACTTTCTGGTTGTGCAACGACTGAAAAATTAGCCAGTAAAGTCAGTTTTACTGGTGCAGATATGCCAATGCAACAGGTGTTAAAAGCACAACCTGATTTGGTCAAAAATCAAAATAGTCTTTCGATTCGTCAAGTATTTGACCGAGTAGAATCGCCAACGGCTGCACAAATTGCAGTGATTGAGTCAAATTTAATGGATGATTCTGTCAGTGCGATTCGTACCGATTATGTTTTTAAGCGTGTGGAAGATAATTGGGAGTTGCAGGAAACCAAGACGAGTTATCAATGTGCCCGTGGGAAGAATAAAAGAAGTTTTCAAACAGCTGTTTGCTCATAATAAATATTTGATTTGTGGTTGAAAGTTAGGCTGTTATACCTCATAAAAAGCGTATCGGTTGATGCGCTTTTTTGTTATGAGATTTATAAATGAATCTAGAAAAAATTATATACAGGGATATAAATAGTTTAGCAACAGACCTTTTGATTTCATTAGATTATAAAGTTGATAAAAAAAATAGTAGTTTTCTTCAATTGATGAATTTAAATCATTTGTTAATAGCAGATATTCCAAGAAAAATTAGTTTTTCTAAAAAATTTAAACTACCGCCTAAGTATGAAGAAGGTTTCCAACTGTTATTTAAAAAGTGTGAATCAGGCACTGGTGGATTATTTCAGCATCAAAGTAGGAAATTATTTAAGGGAAATGCTATTGATTTAATGTTCTGTGATTTTGGTATTCATCATTTACATTTAGGGGTAGAAGAAGATTTAAAGCATAAAAGAATGATGCAGGGCACAGAGGAAGTTGTCTTTGCTTACTTGAATGAAGAAGAAATTTTTTTTATTAAAATAGCAAATCATGGAGAGTGGCATTTAAAAAATAATTTGGAAATTCTGCATCGAGAAAGACCTGATTTAATTCAGCATAGAGTAGTGAGCGGTTTGATAGGGGAGAATCTTAAAGATGAAGAAATTTTAGCTTTAAGAAAGAATGGATATACATATTTTTTAGATATTGATGGTACTTGCTATAAGCCTGAAGAAATTTGGGGAGGCAAAAATATTATGAAAGGTCATGCATATTTTATTCAACTGAAATATAAAATTGAAAAGATTATTGAGGAACAAATACAAAGTATTCCAGATATACAGAAGCTGATTGAGAATGAAGATGTTGATATAAAGCTCTCTGGATTGGATTTTAATAAATTTAAATATTTTTATTTTGATCTAATAATTAGCGGCAATTTAAAACAATATAAGGTCTTTTTATGAAAACCCTTGTTTTTGTCCACACCAATAGCACACTAGCTGCTATTGGTGACTTTGCACCAGTAATCTCAGTATTTCCTATTACGAATTAGGCAATACTGTTCCATCATTATTACTGTTTAGACTTGGTAAAATTCATAGTAACTAATCTACCTAAATGATCTTAAGAAGTTCACATATTTAGAAGATTATCTCTGCTAAACTATATCTACTTAACCAATTAAGTGTACTTGGCTTTGTTATAAAACATCACAATTACTTATTTTTATCTACTCAGACACTTTGTGAAAACGGTGTTTTAAATCGCTTATTTTCAAGCGTATTTTTCCAACTAAACTTCTAAAAACTCAGTGCTTGTCATTGGGCTGACGCTTATCTCCCCAAAAATAGTGTTTAGCTCCACAAGCCTATAACGATATGTAGAAAACAATGCAAAAGGTTAAAACCACAACGTTAAGCCGTGCCACGCTTATGTTCCCATTGGCATTGGTATTATTTGAATTTTCCGTCTATATCGGCAACGACTTAGTTCAACCCGCTATGCTTGCCATTACCAAAGAGTTTGGTGTGAGTAGCAGTTGGGCGCCATCATCTATGTCATTTTATTTACTCGGTGGTGCATGTGTTGCATGGCTACTCGGCCCATTGTCTGACCGCATAGGACGAAAAAAAGTTCTACTGGCAGGCGTATTATTTTTTGTGGTGTGCTGCTTACTCATTTTACTGACACAGAATATTGAAAGCTTTTTAGCACTACGCTTTTTACAAGGTATAGGCTTAACGGTGATTTCCGCCGTTGGTTATGCCGCCATTCAAGAAACCTTTGAAGAACGTGATGCCATTAAAGTCATGGCACTGATGGCGAATATTTCACTGCTTGCGCCATTACTGGGGCCTGTGGTGGGTGCATTTCTAATTGATCATGTGTCATGGCATTGGGGCTTTATTGGTATTGCATTGTTGGCTTTTTTAAGTTGGTTTGGTTTAAAAGCTAAAATGCCAGAAAGCCAAGTGAGTATCCGAAAACAGCCGCTCAGCCATATTTTGTATGACTTTAAACAGGTCTATAAAAACAAACACTTTTTAGGCATGACTTTGGCACTGCCCATGGTCAGTATGCCGTTAATGCTGTGGATTGCGCTGTCACCTGTGATGTTGGTGGAAGAATTAGGGTTTAGTAGCATGCAATATGGCTTGGCACAATTTCCAGTGCTGGGTGGCTTAATTCTGGGCAATATTGTGTTAATTAAAATTATCGACAAATTGGCTTTGGGTCAGTCCGTACTGATTGGTTTACCCATTATGTTGCTGGGAAGCTTGGTTTTAGTTGCAGGGGTGATTTGGCAGGATTATCTGATCTGGTGCTTAATTGCAGGAATGACGCTACTGAGCTTTGGTGAAGGGATTAGCTTTTCGGTACTTTACCGTTTTGCTCTCATGTCTTCCGAAGTATCAAAAGGCACTGTGGCAGCAGCAGTGTCGATGCTGTTGATGTTTAGTTTCTTTTTTATTATTGAATTTGTGCGTGTGTTGTATGAACAATTTCATTTAATCGGTTATAGCATGTCATGTTTTATCTTGATTGCACTGTGGTTTACTTTCCCTCGGGTCATACTGAAACAAGTGCTACTAGAACGTAAACAGAGCGGCGTATTTTAAACGCATTGACTCACTCATTCTCTCCTTCAAAAATGGAGGAGAGGACGAGTGAATTGAATGATAAGGAAATATTTTTTATTCACTGATGGGTTGTTCAAAACGCTTTAATTTTCGATCAAAAACAAAAGGCCCAAATGGTAAAATAGAGGCAGCCAGACCCATTAAAAAAATGGTAATCGACCATTTCTGTTTTTCACAAACGGTAAATAAAACAATTAAAAACAGGATGAATAGTACGCCGTGCCCCATGCCAACATATTTCACTAAAATTGGATTATCAAACATATATTTCATCGGCATAGCGATGAATAAAAGCAGCAGAAAGGAAAGACCTTCCAAAAAACCGACAACACGTAAAGTTTGGATATTCATGGTCATGCTTAATTCAATCAGAATGAACCCTGAGTGTACTCAATATTGCAGTAGGGGTGAATGAAAAATAAATATATTTATGAGTAGTATCAGATATTTATAACCAACGGTTTAACTCGGATTATTTTATTTCCTGTATAAACAATGCCGTTCTTAACTTTAACAATTCAGGCAAGGTTTCCAATAATAAACTGATCTGTTTGAGCACCAATAATACGTCCTCGGATAAATTATCTTGTGCGCTTATCTGTTGAATTTCTTCTAGCTTCGCTTGAACTTGATCTTCGGCTAAAGGCTGTTGTTGCAACAGTACCGAGAATAAAGTGTCTTTGCACCAGCGCATTAAATCCAGTACTTGAGTGTCTTGTACCTGTTCACGGTGGCTGCCTAAAGCCGAGACATAACTCAACTGACTATGGCTATAGACCAAATAGCGAAATGCAGAATGAATCAGTGCTTGGTTCGGGTTCGGTTCGGTACTTAAACTGGAAATCATGCTCGACAGTTCAATTTGTGCATTATGCGCGGAACGACGTGCTTTACGGTAATCAATACTGTTATTTTTACCCGATTGGTACTGTTGTACCACTGCATCGAAATAGTCCAAAGTGGCTTGATTGCTTTTTTTGATGGTGTTTGAAATATCACGGAAATTCCAATCGGGCCAAATAAAACTGACCGCAAACCATGCAATGAAACAACCTAAAAGGGTGTCGATCATGCGCGGTAAAATAATGGCATAGCCTGCACCTTTCAGGTTGAAAATCAGTAACACCATCAGCGTTGCCATCAGGGTCGCCATGGCATATTTTTTCGAGCGTAAATAGAAAAAAGATACGCCAAAAATAATGGTCAGTACCAATTGTCCTTCAATACTGGGCACAAAGTATAAAACGGGAACCCCTAAAATAACGCCTAAAACCGTGCCTAAAGTGCGCAGTTTCAGACGGCTTTTGGTGGCAAAATAACTCATCTGACAGACAAATAAACTGGTCAATAAAATCCAGTAACCATGTTTGGCAAAAGGCAGTAATGAAATGGCATAACCGACGGCAAAAACAAAGGCGATGCGAATCGCATGCCGAAATAGCGCAGACTGGGGAGTTAAGTGCTGTTTAAGTTTGAGCCATAAATCGGGTAGATCGTGAATATCGTCATCCAACAGATTTAAGTTGTCCTGATGCTGAAAATAGTTTTGACGATAATTATTCTGTTCACGACTGAGGTTGATAAATTGTTCCTGAATTTTCTTTAAATTGCGCAAAATCGGCAGCAGGTTTTTGACTTCTAAATTATGCGGGTTTTCTGCAATCCATAATTGGATGGACTGTTCTAAGTTAGCAATTGCAATATCTGTTTGTGGGTCAGATTGGTAGGTCTGATGGTTGAGAATGTTTTGTGCCAGTTTTTGACAAGATAAAGCATGCAGTTTTACATTTTTCTGAATGCGAAAAATTAGGTCGGTGCGGCTGAAATTTTGATGAATTTTTTCGTAATGCAAATAATTGGATGTCGCTTGTTCATGAATGTCTTGCGCTAAAAAATACAGATTGAGCCAGTAAATGGTATTTTTATTGGCACGAGAGGCTTTTAAACGGGTTAGTAAAGAACCTTTGGTCATATTTAAACTTTGGACCACAAGGCTATTTTTAAGTGAAAGTTGATACAATAAGGGTTCAATATTATCGGTATTGTCTGGGTCAAAGAGATGGGCTTTGCTCAGTAGTAAGTCGGCAATGGCATTAAAATTGGCAGCTAAATTGTCTTGTAATGCTTGAGTGGGTTTGAGTAAATAAAAGATGATTGAGGTTAGGCCATACCACAATGCACCCATCACAAAATAGCTGGGCTGTTGATACCATTCGCTGTACTCACCCAGTCCAAACATGGTGTAAATAGACAATAAAATCGTACCAAAAGAAATGGTTGCATAACGCTGCCCAAATGCACCCATTAAAATAAAAGCAGCACTGGACAGGGATAAATACAGAATAAACAGCAGTTTATAAGGGTAGAGAAATTCGAGAATACTACTGACAGCAAAAAACAAAATGCAGACATAGAGTAAATTGCGTAAGCGAATACTCAAGCGATCATCAAAATCGGTCAGTGCTGTTGCAATTGCCCCTAAAGTGATTGGCACAATTAAGGGTTCATGATCTAAAAAAAGCAGACCGAGCGTTGTTCCTGTAAGAACAATAAAAATTTGCAAGCAATAGATCAAAATGGAATTAGATTTAAAGCGTTGCAGCAGATCTTTTAGGCTATTCACAATTTTTCTAAAGTGTCATTATTATGCATATAGCGTGAGCTTTTTTAACTGTGCTGTCAATTTATGTGCTTGAAGGAACTTTGTTATAAGCGAGCCAATTGAACAAAAAGCAGGTCTGGAGCCTGCTTTTTTAAATCGTGTTACAGATAATTATTGAATCAGACCACAAGCAATGCGCTCTCCACCACCACCTAAGGGTTTAGGCTGATCGGCATAATTATCGCCACCTGCATGGATCATCACCGCTAAACCATGAATGTCTGCCAATTTTAAGCGTGGCGCAATTACGCTGGTTTTCGCCTGACCTTGAGCATCCACATTTAATACAGGTAAATCACCGAGATGACCTTGCAGAGGGGTGCCGTGATGAGGAGCTTGTGTAGGGTTAAAGTGACCACCCGCAGCAATGGCTGCACCCATTTTTCCATCTTTTTCAGCAGGGTCACATGAACCTTTTTCATGAATATGAAAGCCATGAGGGCCGGGTGGTAATTCAGATAAGTTAGTGTTAATCACTAAACCTGCTGGAGTATCTTTGAAGTGGATATTGCCAATAGCGGGGCCGACACCCTGAGCAGATACAGCATGAACGATTACCCGATGTTGATTATTGGATGATGACATTGGAGTGTTGGCGCAGCCAGCCATTACAAGACCAGTCATGGCACAGAGTATTGTAAAGTTAAACAGTGAAGATGGCATTGAGTTGCATCCTTTTCTTTTATAATGACCTTGATCATTCAATCAAGGCAGAGGATACAATTCAATGCTGATTAAGTATTTGAATGTATGAGTTTCTTAACCTTTTAGCTTAATCCTGCGGCTTAATTTTTATCGTGACTGGGTGGGTCTTCTTCGTCATCAATATCATACGCCAGTGTCGATTTTGGCATTATAAGGGCATTAAAATCATTGGTCTCATGTAGCCATTCACGCCAAATCGCCAGTAAGACAGCAAGAATAACAGGGCCAATAAATAAGCCGACCAGACCAAAACTGGCAATACCACCCAATACACCGAACATAATTAGTAAAAATGGAATTTGTGTGGCGCCTGAAATAACCAAGGGACGGATTACATTATCCGAAGTACTGACAATACAGACTCCCCATGTCATCACGCCAATGGCTTCAATCGTTTGACCTTGCGAGAACAACCATAAAGAGACAGCCCCATAAGCCAGCGGAGTTCCAAATGGAATCAGTGCCAAGATGAATGTCACAATGGTAAGGACCATCGGATTAGGCACACCTGCAACGAAATAACTTAAACCAGCTAAACCAGCTTGTGCAACGGCTGTTAGCCCTACACCATAAACAACGGCACGGGTGGTTTCAGAAATGGTGTCTAAATAATGATGCACGCGTGGGCCAATAATCATTTCCAAGGCTTTACTGACTTGGTTGAGAATGGTTTGACCATCACGATAGAAAAAGAAGAGCGACAATACGGCAAAACACAGCTTAACGATGTTTTTACCAATTTCATTTAAAACGAAACGACCGTAATTGAGATGACCTTGAATCCATGTTGAAACCGTCTGCACAATACTATTGGGGTCAGTATTAATGTCATGCAGCGTTCGGCTAATTTCCTTACCAATAAAGGGCAAATCCCGAATAAATTGCGGCACGTTGAGATGACCCGAAAAAACTTGTTTTTGCAATTCATAGTATAAGTTTCGACCTTCATGTTGCAGCATAAAAATACCGAAGGTCAGTGGAATACCAATCAGTAAAATGATCAGGCTGATCATAATGGTCGCACTGAGTGTGGCACGTGAGCCGCACCAGCGATGAATAGAGTGATACAACGGCCAAGTCATATAGGCAATAATGGCCGCCCAAAGTACAGGCACAATAAAATATTTGAGAACATTAAAACTCAAAAACAGGAGGATAAAAAACAATCCAAATAATAATACTTTTTGTAATGTTGGCGCGTACTGTTGCACTGCATTCACTGATTTGTTTCTAAGGTCCATGCCATCTTAACTGAAAAAAAACAGATCGAAAATGAAAGCTGAGTAAGTTCTAGTGAATAATGAATAAACTCATTGGTTTTCTGGGACTGACCTTAGAACCTTTTAATCTACTAAAACCACTTGGTTGGATCATCAATAATGGCATTTAAGACGGGTTGCCACTGATTTTGCATGCTTAAATAATTTTTTTGCGTTTTATCAAACACCGTTAAGCCGTGCATTGCCAACTGCCCATACGCTGTTCGTTCCGAAATCCAAGCCACAGGTTGTTGTTCAATTTTGCTGAAAAAATCTTGAATATCTTTAGCACTGGCACTGTTGGCTTTAACACGATTGGCTAAAAGTAAAATTTGCACTTTACCTTTACGAATCCGTTTAATCTCTTGCAAATGTTTTAAGAAACGACGCGTACTGTCGATATCAAAAAATGACGGTTGTAAGGGCGTAATGATAGTGTGGGCTTCACTGATCAGCTGTTCTGCATGATCGCCTGAAAGCGCACCGGGCGCATCAATAATGAGATACTCTATATTGGTTGGTGTATCACCAATAGATTTTCCTTGACGCCAGTCGAGGTCTTGAATGGGTGGGGCTTCTTTAGGACGCTGTTTAAGCCATTGTAAAGTTGATTTTTGGTTATCTGCATCGGCAAGTGCAACCCGATAACCCTTTTGTGCTAAAGCGGCAGCGAGATTAATCGCGGTAATGGTTTTCCCACATCCACCCTTTTGATTGGCAATTAAGATTGTTTTCATGACCCTGATGATTTTATTCTGTTCGACCCTAGCATATCATTGTTTGATGCCGTGAATATGACACATGACAAAAGTCTTAAAAATTCATGTGATAGTACTTTTTTGATTAGGAAAAAATAATGTCCATTTGGATGGCAATGCTGATTGGTGCATGCATAGGGGTAGTTTTAACCACCTTAATTTTAAGCAATACTCGCAACGGACGGATTAAAGCAGAGTATGAGCAGTACATTGCTGAATTGGAGTTGGAGCATCAACAGGCTTTAGTCAGTGCGAAAAAACGCAGTGTAAATACCAGTCGTGCGGTATTAAAAGGAAAAATGGCGGAGCAACTGGCACCGATCATGCCTGAGTTTCAATACTTACCCAGCGATGCCAAATTCTTAGGTGATCCTATTGATTACGTAGTGTTTGATGGTTATAGCGATTTTCGTGATGGTGAAGGTCGGGCAGAGGACATCGAAGTGGTACTGATTGATATTAAAAGTGGCGGGGCACGATTGACCAAAGGACAACAGGCAATTGCTCAAGCGATTGCCCAAGGTCGAGTACGTTTTGAAACGATTCGCATCGACTTTGATGATTAAACCGAGATTGATGGTTGAATGAATAAGCTCATCATCACTTTCGTTTTATTTGCCTTGATGATTTGGGTATGGTCTTCTTATTTTCGTGCCATTCCGCATTTACAACAAGTCGGTGTATTGAAAAATTTTCAGCTTAAACATCTGGATGATTTTTCAGGTGAATATGTGCTGCTCAAAAAACGCTATTACAGTCCAGCAAGACGATCTTTGCATCCTGCATCACCTGTAGTGGGAAGTTTTAATGATCTGGCGTATGTCAGTAATATTGACTTGTTATTGGGAACTGGACAATTAAGCCATACGCTGAACTTAAAACAGGTCGAATTTGAGCAACAACAACGCTGTTATCACTTTAAACTCAAATCAACAGCCCGTTTAAGTGCAGAGGATATTTACGCCGACAGTCTAAATGTCAGTGTTATTGCCAATAGCGCGCGTGTGGCAGATCAATTACGTCAGCTTCGCACTGGGCAAAGCGTTTACTTCACTGGGAATTGGGTTGAGGTTAATTCACTTCCTGCACAGCACTTTTTTAGTGTCGGTCAAAAAATTCCAGCACATCGTCAAAACTGCGCAATTTTACGCGTGCATTCGCTCAGTATTTTAAAATAGTTTTACTCAGGCTGTTTTTGTGCACGGGCAAAGAACATGCGCTGTGCAAGTTTAGGAATACCTTGCGCAGCAAAATAATGCTGCTCTGTAAAGTCGAAATGAGCATCGCGTAATGCTTGTTCAATATTACGGTTGAGATGACAACCATCAGCAAGACGTTTTTGAATGGGTGTGAGTAAGTTTTGTAAATGCTGAAGTTTTGCATTGTCCTGATACTGAACATGTTCGACTAGATGCAACGTCCCATTCGGTTTTAGTACGCGATACATTTCAATTAACGCTTGCGCTAAGTTTTCAATGCTACATAAAGTCCATGTACTGACAATATGATCAAGGCTGGCATCGGCAAAAGGTAATTTTTCTGCATAGGCTTGAATGTGCTGGACATGAATTGTACTTTCATGGATGCGTTTGGCAGCCAATTGGTAAAGATCTGCATTTGGTTCTAGCGCATACAGTGTTTCGACATTTTGATAAAAAGGCAGATTCACCCCTGTACCAAAGCCAATTTCTAATACGTCACCCGCAATAGGCAACAGCAGTTGCCGACGCTGATCCATGAGGCTGGGCGTTTGCATCACTTGATTGAGTAAATGCGGAAAAATGTGTTGCTGATAAAATTTATAAATCATGATTCAATTGATTGTTCTTTATGTGTCTATGTCGAGCTTAATGGCTATTCTGATCGAATAATAAGACAAAAAAGTGACTGAATATATCTCTATTGTTACCAAGTCGATATGGTTATTTCAGTTTCATCACTTAAGATAAAAACTAGAAGATAGACATTCGTTTTGAGGGTATAGAGATGACTCGGCAATTATTATTCAGTGCTTTACTTGCGACCAGCATGCTACACGTGAGTGCCAGCGCATCATCTGTCGATCATAATATTTCTAAAGGTCTGATGCCAATATCAAAAGAACAGTCAATTAAAATGCTGCAACCCTTTAAAGGGGACTTTCGTATTTTAGGGTCAAAAATTTATAGCCACGATGAACAAGCAAAATTTTCGCCGATTGATTATGCTGTCAGTTGGGGTTTATTTGCTGAACCTGAAATTGCACGTCATATTTCTGTCAATCAATATGACCGTTATCTAAATTGGAAAATTGATCGTCTGCCTGTGCCTAAAGAGCAAGCAATGCAGATGGTGTCGAATATGCATATCATTCCTGCAAACCCAACGATTGCCAAGCAAATCAAAAATGTAAAACGTGGTGATTTAGTCCGTTTAAAGGGCGATTTAGTTGAAATTAAAGATAAAGATTTGGTCTGGACGTCATCTTTAACCCCCACAGACACAGGGGATGGGGCATGTGAACTTTTTCGGGTCAGTTCAATTGAATGGATTGAAAAAGTAAAAGGCTAATGGTTGAGAAGAGTGCATCAAGAGTTATGTGATAAACAGTTTAGCCTGATGTGCCGCTGCAATATTGGGGCTGTCTATTGTGATGTGTGTGAATAAAGAGGGATGATTTTTTTAATCCCTCCCAACCTCCCTTTAAGAAAGGGAGGAGTAAAAGCCCTCTTTAATAAGTAGGGCTTTTTAGATTAGAAATTTATTTGGCAGCTAAAGCTTCGCCTTCAAATTGGATACCATCCCAACCGTTTAACATAAACTGGCGAATATTTTGATGGTCAGTTGTTTCTGGTGTGGCTAAAACTGCGGCGTAATGTTCAGCAAATAAACTTAAGGTTTGTACTTGATCCAAATCATTGAGTTGGGCAAAAGAAAATACTTTTGCACTGCCTTGATTTTCAGTTGCAGCATTGGCCTGTTGACCATTTTTAAATGCAGTTGGAGTGTGATTATAACGCGCTTCAATATAAGCAATGACATCGGTAAATTTCGCTTCACCTGTTTGAAGTTGTGTTAATAAATCTTGAGCCATCATTTTTTAATCCAGAGAAAGAGTGAATTTAATGGCGAGACTATAGCAATTTTTAGGCATTTTATTCAGCATTATTTCTTTGTAAAACGGGTGGATTCGTGCAAAAGTAATGGCCTAATCTGGACAGGGCTGTGCTATAGACAGTCGATATTGGGTGAAAAAATGAGTTGGCTATGGGTGGCTTTGGGCGGCGCTATTGGTGCAAGTTTGCGTTATGGCGCAGGGGTATTTTTGCTGAAACCGACAAATTTGTTTCCATGGAGCACATGGTGGATCAATATTGTGGGTTGTTTATTGGCAGGAATCTTTTTTGCTTATAGTCAAAAATTTCCCATTTTGCAAAATGAAGCGCGTCTGTTTTTGATGGTGGGTATTTTAGGTGGCTTTACCACATTTTCCAGTTTTGGTTTAGAAACATTTCAGCTGTTAAAACATGGTCAACCGCTACTTGCTTTGCTCTATGTCATGTCAAGTGTGATGGTTGGTGTGATGGTCTTGGCGTTGGGTTTTTATCTATTTCAATCGCTATTAGCCAGTAAATAAAACAGCAGTCAATAAAAGCGCAAGGTTTTTTGCTATTAATACAGCAGATAAAAAAAGAAGCCTAAGTGGAGGAGGCTTAGGCTTCTGAATAATTAAAAAATAACAAGCTCAGCTTAATTGAATATTAACTTACTGTGAGCGTTTGAAACGAGAAAAACGCTTGTTGAAACTCGCTACACGGCCTTCATTATTGGTTTGACGTTGTTCACCGGTATAAAAGGGATGCGATGCACTTGAGATATCTAAAGTGACATAGGGATAGTCCTGACCTTGGTAACTTTTTGTCTGTTGTGCTTGTAAGGTACTGCCAATAATGAAATAGACATCCGCATTGGTGTCATGGAATAAGACTTCACGATACTCTGGGTGAATATGAGAACGCATAGTTGGCTCCAAAATTATTGTTAATATGGATATGTTATAACATAACAATTATTATTACAAATAAAATAGTTTGCCAAATAAAACCCAAATTAAATCTTCATTTGGGTTCTATCCGTATTTTATGCGCGGGGTGGAGCTAACTCGTCAAATAAGTCGTTAAGATTGTCATGCATTTTTAAATGAATCATATTCCAATAATGACCCGATACCGTGCGATTAACCATCAGTGTTTCTGGCGAAGGTTTAAAGACATCCCAATATTTTAATGAGGGTTTGAGCAATTCCATTCCATCATGATGTGCTGAGTTTTCTGCAAAATCATATAGCGTGGTGAGTGGGCGTAGAAGGACTTCTAACCATTGCTTATATAATTCAGTTGGAAACTTTCCTTGTGCTGAAATGGCATGTAATGCATCCAATTGTTGTTCTATTTCGGCAATATTACCTTCACGAGCAGCTTGTATTAACTGTTTAAAGTGCTGCACCGTTGCACTGGATAATGTTTTAACACCACCGTAGTCATAAATAATCACAGTGCCATCTTCACGAAAGGCAAAGTTGCCGGGGTGTGGATCGCAATGAAAGCGTTTGAGATAGAAAATTTCTTGTCCAATGGCGCGGAATAAACGACGACCGAGTTCATTTCGGCTGGCTTGTGACCATGTACTGGCCGTTTCAATACTTTCACCCTGTTCTAAGCTCAAGGTTAAAACATGGCGTGAGGAATAGTCTTTATACACTTGCGGAATAATAATTTTGCTGTCTAAGCTTTGGTGGAAAGTACGTGCAACTTCTAAATTTTGGGCTTCAATTTCATAATTTAATTCATTGTCTAAGCTTTCTTGAATTTCTTTAAACAGCTGATCTTGTAGTTTACGATCAACTTTTAGCACGCCCATCAGACGCAGTGCCAATCGTATTTGTTTAAGATCACTTTCGCAGGCTTCATCGACACCCGGATATTGCACTTTAACCACCACCTGCTGACCATTGGGTAGCAGAGCTTTATGTACTTGACCAATGGATGCTGCGGCAAAAGGTTGTTCATCAAAGCTTTTAAAAATTTGATGCAGTGGCTTGCCAAGTTCTTTTTCAACTTGTGCTTTAATTTCAGCAAAAGGCATAGCAGGGGCTTGGCGCTGTAATTTGGCAATGGCACGCGCAACTTCAGGTGGGAAGACATCTTTATATTGTGAGGCAATTTGCCCAACTTTCATCACTGCGCCTTTCATTTCCCCAAGGGTGTCAGCAATTTGTAGACCAATGTCTTGAAAAAGTTTACTGCGTGAAGCATTTTTTTGTTCTTCGTCAGCATTAAAATTTTTGATCGAATTTGAAACTGTTTTAGTTGCGATGCTCGCCGTCATACTGGCAAGTTTCATAAAGCGACGACCGGGTGTGCTAGCCGTTTTTGCCATGCGATATTCCTCAGGGTCATCATTGGGGTGTTTGAATGATCATAGGCGACAAAGTTAAAAATACCTACTTTAAATTGTTAAGCGTTTGTTGGTGTCTGAATATTTTGAACTTTATTGGGATGGATTTTTCTATGGGAAAATATGCAGTTTGGAGATGCAGATGAAAACGATTTATCTCAATGCAGATATAAAAAATGCTCGAATCTAAGTGAATCAATATTTTAAAATTTGATACACGGTAAAGTCATTCGCTGCTGTTCGAGGCAAACCTTAAATGATCGGACTCCGTCATGATCAAACAAACAGAAACTTATCCTTTTAACTACAGCATAAGTTTCTGAATGGATTAGAAGGTTTTATATAGCTTGAGTTGGGGATTTCTGACTTAAGCGCTGATTATTCATATACAAACGTGTCAGTAACAACACACAAGCAATACTTAAACCGACAATGAGTCCCACCCAAACCCCTGCTGCACCCATTTCGGTAAAGCGCGCCAGATAAATCCCGACAGGGAAGGCAATAACCCAATAGGCGAGCATAGTAATCCACATGGGACCTTTGGTGTCCTGCATCCCGCGTAAACAACCTGCGGCACTGACTTGCCATGCATCCATTAACTGATATGCAATTGCAAATAAAATTAGATACATGGCGACTTTAGCCACATCATAATCTGACGTGTAAATGGCCACAATTTCAGCGCGGAACAACCACATAAATAGCATGGTGATGACCGCAAACACGGTTCCTGTCGCCAGACCCAAATACTGTACCTTGCGCATGGCCAGCCAATTATGTTCACCATAATAGGTTCCCACCCGAATGGTGAGCGCAATCGCCAGTGACATTGGAATCATAAATAGTTGTGAAGTGACTGAAATGGCAATTTGATGGGCCGCGATAATGGTTTCACCCAACGGACTTAACACAATTGCAGCCGTACTAAAAATACTGACCTCAAAGAAAATGGCCAAGCCAATCGGTAAACCGAGAGTCAAAATGCGTTTGACCCAATAAGGATCTAATTTTTCCCACAGCGCAAACGGTTGGGTTTTTTGATAACGCCGTGCTTTTAGAATATATGTGGCGAGGGTGATTAACATCAGCCATTGTAAAATAGCGGTGGCAAAACCAGAGCCTGCACTGCCTAAATGTGGAATAGGACCAATGCCATACATAAAAATAAAGTTTAAAGGAACTAACAGCACCAGCGCAATTAAGCTAATGGCGGTGACGGGGCGTGGATAACCCAAGGCTTCCGAATAGCCTCTTAATGCTGCATACATGGTTACAGCAGGCATACCAAAACCAATGGCATGTAAAAACAAACTGGCTTTAGGCAATAAATTTTCAGGGACACCTAAAATGGGCAGTAGTAAAGGCATGAACTGTAAAATCAGTCCAGCAATCACTCCTAAAATAAAAGCGACCCATAAAGACTGACGGGCAATGGTGGCAATTTTTTCAGGCGTACGTGCGCCATTGGCTGCGGCAACTAAGGGTGTGGTTGCAATCATGATGCCACTAAACAGCAGCATGATTGGAATCCATAAACCCACACCAACGGCAATGGCAGCAAGGTCTTGTGCAGATAAATGCCCCGCCATAATGGTATCAATCAGGCCAAAACCTGCTTGGGCAAATTGCGTGATCAAGATGGGAATCATAAGATGGAAGAGTTGTTTTAACTCAAAGCGGGTGGTCGTAACAGATGTAGCATTTAACAAAAAAATTACTCATTTTAATTATGTGCTTAGAAGGCGTTAGCGTTGTAAAGTGAGAAGCACACCAATAAAAATCACCACGCTACCTAAAAGACGTTGCCAGTTAATCGGTGTTTGTTCCGTACCCAGTAAACCAAAATGATCCAACAACATCGAGGTGATGATTTGACCAAAAATAATTAATCCTGCAAAGGTCAAAAAACCAAGTTTGGGCGCAGTATAAATACTGATGCTAATGGCATAGACACCGAGAAAACCGCCAAGCCATAGAAACCAAGGCAGTTGAAGCAAAATTGTAAAAGTTGGTTTATCTACATTTTGAAAAAACACCAACACGGCAAGCACTATTGTACCAACCAAAAAGGATAAAAGCGCGGCTTGTAGAGGCGAATGTAGATATTCTCGTAATTGACTATTAATTGCCGTTTGAAAAGTCATCGCTATACCAATCCCCATGGTGAGGGGCAACAATAATAATAACTGAGTCGATATTTTCATCATATTCATGATCTAATTATTCTTGGTTTTAAGTAGTTTATCGTAGATAGAAGAAGAATTCAGAAGTGTCTTGATACAGTCATGTTAAAATATATATCTCCTTATTTTGTTGTTTTGAGCTTATTCCTTGGCTGATTTAAATCCTGCAAGTGTTCCACTGTCTTTATATATTCACATGCCATGGTGCGTGCGTAAATGTCCGTATTGTGACTTTAACTCACATGCCGTGCCCGATGGAAAATTGTCTTTGGATTTAGAACAAGAATATCTACAAGCGTTGGTTGAAGACTTGAAAATACAGGTCGATTTTGCTCAAGGTCGCCATATTCATAGCGTCTTTATTGGTGGTGGAACGCCGTCTTTAATTTCTGCTAAAGGCTATCAATGGTTATTTACTCAGCTTAAAAGTCTCATTCCTTTTGAAGACGGTTGTGAAATCACTTTAGAAGCCAATCCGGGTACGGTAGAGCACGATCCTTTTGCTGGTTATTTGGATGCAGGGATTAATCGCCTTTCTATTGGTGTGCAAAGTTTTAATACCGAACATTTGAAGAAGTTAGGTCGAATTCATAGCAATGATGATGCCGTGAATGCCATTCATTTGGCCAAGGAAGCAGGTTTTGCACGCGTCAATGTCGACTTGATGCATGGTTTACCTGAACAAACCTTAGAGCAAGCTTTGTATGATTTAAAACTGGCGGTAGAAAATGGGGCAACCCATGTGTCGTGGTATCAATTGACCATTGAACCGAATACGGTATTTTTTAGAACTCAACCTATTTTGCCGCTTGATGATGTGTTGGAAGAGATTCAAGCACAGGGTGAAGCGTATTTAACAGCGCAGGGTTTTGTTAATTATGAAGTGTCGGCATGGCGTAAGGAAAAGCCTTCTGCACATAATTTAAATTACTGGCAGTTTGGCGATTATTTAGCAATTGGGGCAGGGGCGCACGGCAAAGTAACGCAGCCTGATGGTGTGTATCGTTTTCAAAAAACCCGTTTACCGAAAGACTATTTAGCCAAAGTCCCCGCAGAACATGTGCAGTTTAAACGCATTGAAGCGGATGATATGCCGTTTGAATTTATGATGAATGCACTACGTTTAAACCAAGGCGTTGACGCGAAACTGTATGCAGAACGGACAGGTTTGAGTTTAGCTAGCTTGGATGCACTTTTAAGTTCTTTACGTGCACGAAAGTTGATGGTTGAAGATCAAACTCGAATTTCATGTACCGAGCAAGGACATGTATTTTTAAATTCAGTGTTGGAAGAGTTTCTTTGATTTTAAAATTTAACTTTATGTATGTGTATGAGTAGAAAATGGAAAGAAATTTATCGATTGATATTTTGAAAGTCATTTTAGCCATTGCTGTGGTTTTTTACATACCCGTATTTTTTATGATCTATCGACACTGTCAAGCCATGTTTTCGTGCAGGGAATGTTTAGGTTAGCAGTCCCTGCTTTTCTAGTCATTACAGGTTATTATTTTTTTTATATCAATAATATTCAAAGATATAAAACATGGCTGAAACGTATTTTTATTTTGTATGCCGTTTGGATGGTCTTTTATTTACCCATATGGTGGACCCAAAGCTCCTCCTATAATTTTTCTGTTTTGTACAATGGTTATTATGTGCTTTGGTATATTCAGGGCGTGTTGTTGGGTGGCTCTGTTTTATTTTTCTGTAGAAATATAAATCCGAAAAAGCTCTTTATAGGGAGCACTGTTTTATTTTTGTTTGGCGTTATGCTTCAGCAAGTCGGTAACTTACATTTATTTCAGGGTCAAATGGATGTTGAATTAAATACATATACCGTGCATCGTAATTTTTTATTGGTGAGTTTTCCTTTTCTGACCTTAGGTTTTCTGCTGAACAAATGTCAGGATACAGTTAAAAATAAAATAGCGATCAAGCTTTGGCATGTCATTGTTGTGGTTCTTTTAGTGGTCGTGGAATCACTCGCGAATTATTTTTTCATTAGTCGGAAGGAAAGTCTGGATCAGATGTTTTCCTTATTTATTGCCGCACCGATTATCTTTCTATATTTTTTAAATAAAAAAATACTGGGGACAAATAAAGAGTTGGCAAGTTTATCGACGGCCATTTTTTTAATTCATCCTTTTTTTATTTACCATTTAAAAGGCTATTTTTTAAATCAACAAACCTTATTTAGTTTGGTCGTATTGGCATGTTCAATTTTTGCCGGATTAATATTGCTGCAAATGAATAAAAAACTAAAATACTTGTTATAAAAAAGAGCGCCGTAGCGCTCTTTTTTATGCTCTAAAAACCTTAAAACTTAGTAGTCGAAACTAAAGTGTTCAGGTGCAAGTGACGTCATGGTTTTTGAAGGATTGACCATAGCTTCAGCATGACCTTGGGTACGTGGCAATAAGCGTTCGAAATAGAAGTCAGCGACTTTAATTTTCGCTTTATAGAATTCAGCAGATTCTTTGCCGTCACCAGAAGCCAGTTTTTCTGAAGCAACAGCAGCTTGTTGTGCCCAGAAATATGCCATCATCACATAGCCAGAGAACATCAAGAAATCGACAGAAGCTGAAGATACAACGTCACGGTCTTTACGTGCTGCAAGCATAATGCGTACCGTTAAGGCATTCCACTGTGCACATACTTTGGTTAAGTCCCATGCAAAACGACGCATGTATTTGTTGGTGGCATTTTGCGCACAGAATTTCAAAATTTCAGTGGTGTAGTCACGAATAACTTTACCTTTAGAAGTTAGTAACACTTTACGACCAATCAAGTCGAGTGCTTGCACGCCCGTTGTACCTTCATAAAGTGTAGCAATACGTGCATCACGTGCAATCTGCTCCATACCCCATTCTTTGATATAACCGTGACCACCGTAAATTTGCATACCGTGGTTTGCTGCTTCTAAACCTAGCTCAGTTAAGAAACCTTTTAGGATCGGAGTGTAGAAACCTAAATGATCATCTGCTGCTTCAAATGCCGCAGTATCACCGCGTTCTAGGGCATCTGCCATTTTGTCAGCCAGTTGCGCTGCATAATAAATCATTGAACGACCGCCTTCAGCAATCGCTTTTTGCGTCAACAACATGCGGCGAACATCAGCATGATGAATAATGGCATCGGCAACTTTTTCAGGATCTTTCTTGCCAGACAGAGCACGCATAGACATACGATCTTTGGCATACGGTAAAGCACCTTGGAACGACAGTTCAGCATGCGCGATGCCTTGAATTGCAGTCCCAATACGCGCCGTGTTCATAAATGTGAACATGGCATGTAAGCCTTTATTTGGCTCGCCAATTAAGTAACCCACAGCATTGTCAAAGTTTAAAACCGCTGTTGCAGAAGCACGGATCCCCATTTTGTGTTCAATTGAACCACAGGTTACAGGGTTACGCTTACCTACAGTAGCATCGGTATTGACCAAGAATTTAGGCACAATAAATAAAGAAATCCCTTTTGTACCTGCGGGCGCATCTGGAAGACGTGCAAGGACAATGTGGATGATATTTTCTGTTAAATCGTGTTCACCCGCAGAGATGAAAATTTTTGTCCCAGTAATATGATAAGTACCATCTGCATTTGGCTCTGCTTTGGCTTTTACTTGACCTAGGTCTGTACCACATTGTGGTTCAGTCAAGCACATGGTGCCTGACCACGTACCTGCCACAAGGTTAGGCATGTAGGTATTTTTTTGTTCGTCAGTACCAAACTGAAGAATGGTATTCATGCAGCCAACGCTTAAACCTGGATACATTTGGAATGACCAGTTTGCTGTGCCCATCATTTCTGATTTGATCAGATTTAAAGATTGAGGCAAATTTTGACCGCCAAATTCTTCTGGAAAAGACAGACCTTGCCAACCGCCTTGTACGAATTGGTCATACGCTTCTTTAAAGCCTTTCGGTGTTTTGACTTCGCCATTTTCGAAATGACAGCCTTCTTCATCACCCGATTGGTTTAAAGGTGACAGTATGTTTTCACAAAAATCTGCTGCACCTTCAAGAATCATGTCTACAGTGTCAGCATCGGCAGCTTCGCCATTGGATAAAGTTTTATAGTGGGCAGAGAAGTCAAAAACTTCATTCATTAAAAAGCGAATGTCGTGTAAAGGAGCTTTATAAGCAGGCATAGTGTTAATCCTAATTTAGAAATAGTTTTGGATTATCCGAATCGATAGTTTGATTATTCACATTGCTCATCAAAATACATTGATAGTGTAGCCTTGGAAAAATGTCAGAAAGGCGAATAACAATGAAAATTAAACGGCTTAGGAAATATTTTTTTGTTAAAGTATAAACTTTAATTTTGATCAAAAAGTTAAATTGATCAGTGTTTAAGTATAAATAACATAAGGTATTTAAAAAGAAATCATGCAAATAAGATATTTAACTTTATGCTTAATGGCCTTAAGCCTAAGTGCTTGTTCACAACATGTCATTAAATCCAATGCCAATACTGGACAGAGCTTAGAGCAAAAAGCTGTTACAGGTTTAAACGCCATGTTTGAAACATCGGGCTATGATTATCAAGGAAAATTGAATTTTCATGCAAATTTAGCCCCAAATACGACAAAAACCTCGAAAGTGACTCAACAAGAAGTTGCTCCCCCATTAGATCCTATATTGCAGCGTCAAATTGAACAATATCTTAAAGTTCAAAAGCTTCGTTTAGGTCATCAGGAAAAGCAGCATTTATATACGGCATTGGCAAAAGAACAGCTTCCGAATGCCGATCGGGCTGCTGCGAAAGAGGGATATGCCAGTAACTTTGATCAGTTTGCTTTGAACTTATTAAGTAATATTCAGTTTAGTTACAATGGTTCAGTGCATTATCGTCAAAAACTTGCCTCTTTAAATTTAGAGGCAAAATATGAAAAACCAACGCTACTGGTGCATGCCAAAGTCCCGATGGTGGTTGATTTTAATGAGTATAAGTTTTATATCAATTATTTTTCACTCATGCCTTATTTAGTCAATAAAGACAGTCAGGCAAGCTTTGCCTACATTGATTTTTCGAAGTATAAAAATGAAATCAATCGCGTTGATTTTAAAAAACTGGCAGATTATTTAAAGCAAGTGAATGCTTTGTCTTATGCATTGGCTGAACCGAAAGGGATTCAAGCTTTGCCGTTGAATGCCAAAGATAAGAATTTGGCTGTAGTAGAGAAAATTCGTTTAAGCACCACCTTAGAACAACTCCAGCTGCAAATGGCTTTATATGAACAAGTCAACCGCCCTTATTTTCTTAACTCAGTGGTTGGAATCAAGGCAACAGATGCAGTTGCGGAGCAAGCAGCGACAACTGTAGCAGCACAGGATTCGACCCAGACTCAGCATAAAGCTGTCGCTGTAGCAGGGGATGCAAACGATGTACTCAGTCCTGCTAAAGATGAAGCGGCTGAATCAAGTTTACAGTTAAGCCAATTAATCGATACGCATTTTAGTGCTTTAGGGCAAGGTGATACAGCAGAGCCAGCAACGGAGTCTGGTTGTTTAAAACAGGATGAATCCTGTGCTGAAACAGCTGCCGCAGCTGAGACTGTTGTGACAGAGCAACGCGAAGATAGGGTCGCTGCGGATGCCGTGCAAACCGCAGCTCCAGACTCGGATGAATATTTAAATCAGCAACAGTGTCAAGAATTGATCAGCCAACCCCAGCGTGCCACGATGGGTGCTTTAACCTTCTGTCAGCATGAGTATGATTTAAATGCCTTTGCCAGCAAAAAGCAGGATGTTGCTCAGACAAAACTGATCGATGCGCTAAGCAGCTTGAGTCCTATTTTTGAACAATATGTGTCAGATCAGTTGATGGATGCCAAAACATTTTCAGGCTTATGGGTGAAGCATCAACCTGAAATTCAGCAAGCGCTAAAAGCCAATGCACAGCAGATACCACTGCTCGTGGATGTTGGACTGGATGCCCAAGGGCGCGCCATACTGGTGGATTATGATATACAAATCACCAGTCAAAAATATGGTACGGTGAATATTCAGGCCGATTTTAATATTCAGAATTATGGTCAGGCCAGTACAATTGACCGTGCTCAATTACGTCAAGCCAAGTCTTTAGCAGAAGTCTCTAAAGGGTCGGTAATTGAAAATATGGTTCGTGGTTTTTCTACTGCAACAGGGGGGGGAGAAACCGAAACGGATGCAGCGACAACCGTGAAAAATATGCTGAGTTTGAATGAACAACTGAAGCAATTGGCAGAAAAAACCTATCAGCAAACCCATTCCTATGCGCAAACTTATCAGGCGCTGTGGGGAATGCAAATGGCAGCCCAAAATCGTGATTTGCTTAAAAACTACAATGCACAAAGCCTGCATGAAATTGCACAGGTCTATGCCTATTGGTTTGCAGACGAAGCGATTTATAATCCTACAGGTCAGGCGCTGAAACAGATTCAAGCGTTGCAGAAAAAACATGACTTAGAACTCGATCAGCAGTTTAATCACGAGTTAGGCGAAGCGGTGTATCAAATCGTGAACACCGTTGTTAAAAAGGATGCTGAGCGTCAGGCATGGCAGCAACTGGTTAAACAATATAAACAACCAAAAGCTATTTTTGCCCAGCACTATATACAGAACTTTAAACAAGACTACGACGTAGATCAGCCGCAACAATTGAAAGCTGTTGCGGATATTTTGGCACAAGCCTATGTGGATTCAACGCAAAACCATCTGTCTTTAAAGTCGATAGAAAAACTGACTTTAGAACAAGATGGGTATATTGATTTAGAGCTGTATCAAAAAACCTATGCGGTGTTAAAGGAAAATTTAAACCCTAAAAAATAAGTGTTAAAAAGAACCTCAGATGAGGTTCTTTTTTTGGACATATTTTAAGAATAGATTTAAAGAAAATCTTTTAGCGCTGGTTTGACCCCATTCCAGATGGAAAAAGATTCAATCGCTTGACCCACCAACATGCCATAACCCTCAGATGTGGGAATACCACGTGCTTTGGCTTGATCTAAAAAGCTAGAGGGTTTGCCATAGGCCATTTCATAAGCATATTTAAACTGCAATGTTTCAGGTAAGACTAAAGCATCGCCACTTAAGCTTGCTGAGGTCGCATTAATCACCAGATCAAACTCACCGCTTAAATGCTCTAATGAAACGGCAGCAAGGGTGGCTTGCGGAACCGCATCTTTTAAATCTGCCACCAATTGTTCTGCACGGGTTAAGGTACGGTTGGCAATGACAATTTTTTTCACACCCGCTTGCACCAGTGGGTAGACCACGCCACGCGTTGCACCACCAGCACCAATGATTAAAATAGCCGTATTGTCTAAATTCCAACTTAAGGCTTGAATGGCATCGACCAGCCCTTGACCATCAGTATTGTCACCATGCAGTTTTCCATCTTGCATCCACAGCGTATTCACCGCTTTGGCAATTTTGGCACGTTCAGTCAGAACATGGCATTGCGCAAATGCTTGCTCTTTAAAAGGCACTGTGACATTCATGCCGACGCCACCTTGGGCAAAAAAATCTTTAATGTTTGCTTCAAAACCATCCAGTGGAGCAAGACGTTTGCTGTAATGAAGGTCAATACCTGTTTTTTGTGCAAAAGCATGATGAAGTTCTGGTGAGCGTGATTGTTCGATGGGGTGACCAATCACCGCGAATTGTTTGCTCATTTCACAAGATCCATGTACGGAAATGGCATTCAATATACGTGATTTTTAAATAAGGCTAAAGCCAGAAGGAGAGAAAATAAAAACAATTAGGAATTGGAAAAACGCACTTCAATAACGTGTAGAAAAATGCAAGCGATTAAAGTTAAAGCTAAGGATTACAGATGTCGTGTACCACTTCTTCAAGCAACATTGCCGCAGTAAAAAATAAGCCAAAACCAGCAAATACGCTAAAGCTAATGGATAAGCTATCGGAAAAGGTATTGTCTGATGAGAAGGTAATGCTCATGGAGCAAAGGATCATGATGAAAATTGACCAAAATAAAAATACTTTGCGATTGAGTGTTTTAGTGAACATTTTTTCTCCTTAAGCATGGTTTTTTGTCATTTATGCTGGCTTTAAAATAGGCGTAAAGTACTTAAATTGAATGACCCAGTCTAAACGATTTTAGAAACACCATTGCATCTCGTGCTGTAAGGAAATATGTCGGCAACATTATTATTGGTGGAATAGTCCGCTATATTTATAAGCGAATGACTTTAATTCAAAACATTTTATGGTTTAATCAAGATTAAATTAGAGCCAGATCAAAGTTAAAAACCCCCTCTATTCACTATGGAATAAAGGGGTTAGTTTTTTTAGATATTTAATTATTAAAGTTGAGTTAACCAATCATGTGGTTTTAAGTAGTAATCGGTTAAGCGTTTTTCAGTTGAATCCTCATCCCATTCTGGACGATATGACCAAGCAGCAAGTGGTGGCATACTGACCAAAATCGATTCAATCCGTCCACCAGTTTGTAAACCAAACAGAGTCCCACGGTCATAAACCAAATTATATTCCACATAACGACCACGACGGTAGAGCTGAAACTCACGTTGTGCTTGGCTATAAGGTTGATTTTGATGACGTTGGAAAATCGGCAAAATCGCGTCTAAGTAACCATTCCCCACGGCTTGAATATATTGAAAGCAGGTTTCAAAATCCCATTGATTTAAATCATCAAAGAATAATCCACCAACACCGCGTTGTTCATCACGATGTTTTAAATAGAAGTAGTCATCACACCATTTTTTATGTTCGGCATACACGTTGTCACCAAAAGGGGCGCACAGGTCATGGGCTTTTTGATGCCAAGCCACTATATCTGCATCATCTGGATAAAATGGGGTTAAGTCAAAACCACCACCAAACCACCAAATTGGATCTTGCCCTTCAGGTTCGGCGACAAATAAACGTACATTGGCATGTGAGGTCGGAACATTCGGGTTTTTCGGGTGAATGACTAAAGAAACCCCTAAAGCTTGTGCTTTTGCTCCAGCAATTTGTGGATGACGTTCAGTTGCAGAAGCTGGAAGTTTTGAAATATTGATGTGTGAAAACATCACGCCACCTTTTTCAATCACCGTACCATTTTGTAAAACACGTGAACGACCGCCGCCGCCTTCTGGACGTTCCCAATCATCAATTTCAAATTGAGCAGTGCCACCACTCTGTAATTCTCGTTGTTCTAGACCTGCACAAATACGGGCTTGTAAATCGAGGAGAAATTCGCGAACGCGTTGAATATCAGCTGACGTTGGGTTCTGCATAGATGACCTCTATAGCATGATTTTAAGGACTGAATACATCAAAGCATAAAGTCATAAAAAAAGTAAGGGATTTTTTAACATCTTGTAAAAAATCCCTGAATGATATGATTTGTAATATTTTTTAAAGTGAATTAGAAGTCATCTTTATCATACATGTGTGACATACGCTCATGTTTGGTTTTTAAATAGTCCGCATTAAATGGATTCAAACCGACGGTGAGGGGGACACGATCTATTACGTCAATACCCAGCTCTTTTAAGGCTTTAATTTTTGTAGGATTATTGGTGATTAATTTGACTTGTTTAATTTTTAAATGTTCCAGCATGATATTACACATGTCGTAACGTCGAGCATCCGCGGGTAAATTCAACATTAAGTTGGCATCAACCGTATCATGACCTTGATCTTGCAACGCATAAGCGCGAATTTTATTGGTTAGCCCAATACCACGCCCTTCTTGGCGTAAGTATAAAATCACCCCTTGACCCACTTCATTGATTAATTTTTGTGTGGCTTGTAACTGAGGCCCACAATCACATTTGAGTGAGGCAAAGGCATCACCAGTTAAACATTCAGAGTGAATACGAACCAATACAGGACCTGTGGGTGCCGTGTCGAGACCTTTAGAAAGTGCTACATGTTCTTCACCAGTTTCTGGATCTTGAAATACAGTGATTTTGAATTCACCAAAAGCGGTTGGTAATCTTGAAGTTGCAACAAATTCTATAGGCACTGCTTAACCCGTCAGATAGCTTATTAATTGATTAAAGTATAGCGTAATGCTTGGACATTGGTAGAATTGCTATGTTGAAATTATGCATAAGATTTTCTTTTTTGTATAAAGCGAACGATAATGGTTGATAAATAGTAAGATTATTCAGGATAATCTGAGTTTATGAGTAAACACCCAGTTGAGAGAACTCCTCAAAACTGCATCGCTAGAAATGTGGCTGATTTAAAGGTGATACAATTCGACAATATGATCGAGTAACCCATTTACCTAGCTTAGGATTTGCCAGGCTTTAGAAGGCTTTGCCATTTATGTTGTATACAGAAATACCAACTCACCGCCCTATAACACCGTTGTTGGATGCGATTGATCACCCACAACAATTACGTTTGCTCGAGCGTAGCCAATTAGAAAAAGTGGCAGATGAGTTACGTCAATACATTTTGTATGCAGCAGGACAAAGTGGAGGCCATTTTGGTGCCAACCTTGGGGTGATCGAACTGACGGTTGCTTTACATTATTGTTTTAATACCCCGCATGATCGTTTAATTTGGGATGTGGGACATCAAGCTTATCCGCATAAAGCGTTAACGGGTCGTCGTGAACAACTCACCACCATTCGTACTAAAGATGGTTTAGCTGCCTTTCCTACACGTGAAGAATCGGTATTTGATACCTTTGGCGTTGGACACTCTTCAACCGCTATTTCTGCGGGTTTAGGCATGGCGTTGGCACGTCGTTACCAAAAAGATCCATGTGAAGTGGTTGCCATTATTGGCGATGGTGCCATGACTGCTGGAATGGCTTTTGAAGCCATGAATGACGCAGTGGCGCATAATGCTGACTTGATGGTGGTCCTTAATGACAATGATATGTCCATTTCATGTAGCACGGGTGGCTTTGCTAAACACCTCGCCGCAATTTGGGAAAGTGGTCAATCAGTCAATATTTCAGAAACAGGCGAGGCTTTTGTTCAGCCGCATCCTGCGTGGACTTATAACTCACGTTTGCACAGTTCAGCCACAGATGCCGCAGACAACCTATTTAAAGCCATTGGTTTTGACTACTTTGGGCCTTTCGATGGTCATGATGTGAATCAGTTGGTTCAAGTCTTTAATGCACTGAAAAAACGTCAAGGGCCACGCTTAATTCATGTCTATACCAAAAAGGGTAAAGGCTTTATTCCTGCTGAATCCGATCAAATTAAATATCATGCCATTAGTAAAATAAATGCAGTCGCTTCAGCAAATAGCACACCGAAATATTCGGATGTCTTTGGGCAATGGCTGTGTGATGAAGCAGCACAAGATGACCGCTTACTGGCAATTACCCCAGCCATGTGTGAAGGTTCAGGCATGGTGCAGTTTGCCAAACAGTATCCAAGCCGTTTCTTTGATGTCGCGATTGCGGAACAACATGCAGTAACTTTAGCGGCAGGGATGGCCTGTGAAGGTTTAAAACCTGTTGTGGCAATTTATTCGACCTTTTTACAACGTGGTTATGATCAGCTGGTTCATGATGTTGCTTTACAAAATTTAGATGTGACTTTTGCGATCGATCGCGCTGGTTTGGTTGGTGAAGATGGGCCAACGCATGCCGGTGCTTATGATTATGCATTTATGCGTACCGTACCGAATATGGTGATCATGGCGCCGAAAGACGAAAATGAATGTCGTCAAATGTTGCATACGGCTTACTTATATTCAGGCCCTGCTGCTGTACGCTATCCGCGTGGCAATGGTGTCGGTGTGGAAATTCAACAACAATTCACCACTTTAGAGATTGGTAAAGCAGAAATTGTGGCCAGCTTTAATGAACAATATGATGAACAAATCAGTATTCTGGCTTTTGGCAGTCGTGTAACGGTTGCAATAGAAGCAGCACAAGCGTTGGCACAAACCCATGATGTCGGGGTGCGTGTCGTGAATATGCGCTTTGTTAAACCACTTGATGAACAGATGATCGCAGCACTTGCACCAAGCACCAATTTATTTGTGACGGTTGAAGAGCATGCTGTTATGGCGGGTGCGGGCAGTGCAGTCAATGAATACTTGGTTCAAGCACAAATTGTGAAACCGAGTTTAAATTTAGGTTTGCCTGATACTTTTATGCACCAAGCCTCACATGCACAAATGTTGCAACAAGCAGGACTCGATAGCAAAGGCATTGAAAAATCGATTGAATTGGTGTGGTTGAAACTGATGCAAACCGTTTCATCCTGATTTATTAAATTTTAGAAACATTTTTCCCCTAAAAGCCTGCATATTTGCTAAAATGTGCGGGCTTTTATGCATTATTCTTTATCAGTATTTTCAATTTGTAGTGGGTGTTCAATGGAACCTATGGTGGTTATGGCTGCGCGTGCGGCTCAATTAGTTGGTCAAGAGCTTTTAAAAGCGCATCAAAATCGTCATAAACTCGATCTACAAGTCGAAGAAAAAGGGATTGATGGCCCAGTAACGCGTGTAGACCGTTATTTAGAACAGTTGGCGATCGATACGCTACGTAAAAGTTATAAAAACCACAGCTTCCTAGGCGAAGAGTTTGGTCTACAAGAAGGTAAAGGTCACGACGCTGATTGGTGTTGGGTGATTGATCCTCTTGATGGCACTTTAAACTTTATTCACGGTTTCCCACATTTCTGTATTTCCATTGCCGTTAAGCATAAAGGCATCACTCAGCATGGTGTTATTTATGACCCTGTGAAAGATGAGCTTTTCTCTGCAAGTCGTGGTCGCGGTGCCATGATGAATCAACGTCGTATTCGTGTAAATGTGAAAGACAGCTTGGACAATACGTTCTTGGCTGTAGGTCATGCTTACCGTAATAAACGTAACGGTGAAGTGGTTTCTTATGCGAAAAACCATTTTGATTCATTATTAAATGTGACTGAAGCTGGTGCACAGTTCCGTCGTTCGGGTTCTGCTGCATTAGACTTAGCTTATGTTGCTGCGGGTCGTCTGGATGGTTACTTCGAACTTGGTTTGAAACCTTGGGATATCGCTGCGGGCGAGTTAATCGTCAAAGAAGCGGGTGGTACTGTAGTCGATGCCCGTGGTGGTTCTGACTCTATGGAAAATGGTCAAGTGATTGCTTGCTCGATGAAAATGCTCAAACCTTTAATGCAAGCTGTTGTTCCAGCTTGGGGTGACGCAGCAAAGTAACATTGATTTGAATCAGTGATATAGTCAAAAGCTCTCCATGTGAGGGCTTTTTTATATTTCAGACAAAAGTTTATAGGCTTTGAACAGATGTTTTTAAAAGGTCTATTCAGCCACTGGATTCACTGATCAGCTATTTATATAAAGTATTTGTTTAAAAATCAAACAAAAAACAAGTTGTAAAATAGACTGTTACTGAAAAAAACAGTATATATTCATAATTTAATCGAAAAAAATGATTACTTTTTAAAATGTTTCTGTTATCATGCCGTCACGCACTTAAATTTCCGTTCTTTACCTGAACATTATCTTCTAATCATTGTATGCGCGTGCTGTCCATAGAGAGGACATATCCTTCGCGCCCCAATCGCTTAAGCGATTCCTTCAGGTTTGCGGCCGTAATCATATACGTGCGTTATATCCACATCGTCGTTATTCGGATCGCTGCTGAATCCTTATTTTTCAGCTCTATTTGCTGTGCCGCTTTTTGCCGATGTCCATATTTGTAATTTATTAAATGGAGCACCCACTTCAGGGTGAACACTCTCTATGAGCAAAACTTTTGCTGATTTTTCCCTCGATGAGTCTTTAACACTAGCGATCGAAGGTTTAGGCTTTACTACACCAACTCCTGTACAAGAACAAGCGATTCCAGCTGCACTCGAAGGTAAAGACCTTCTTGTATCAAGCCAAACAGGTTCTGGTAAAACTGCTGCATTCTTATTACCTACTTTAAACGGTTTAGCGAATCAAGATACGCTAGTGCCATTTAAAGATCGCATGAAAGCGATTACACAACCGAATATTTTGGTGATTTCACCAACTCGCGAACTTGCACAACAAGTATGTCAAGATGCAATTGCATTGGTACGTCATATGAAAGGTGTGCGTGTTGCTGCGATTATGGGTGGTATGCCTTTTGGTAAACAAATCCAACAGTTAAAAGGTGCACAAGTTGTAGTTGCGACACCAGGTCGTTTACTTGATCTTGTTAACCGTCGTCAAATTAAACTTGATAACGTTGATGCGTTAATTGTCGATGAAGCTGACCGTATGCTTGATCTAGGTTTCTCTGAAGACTTAGAAGCAATTGGTGATTTAGCGGCGAACCGTAAACAAACATTGATGTTCTCTGCAACGTTTGCACCGCGTATTATCACGCTTGCTGAACGCATGATGAACAACCCAATGCGTATTGCGATCGAAACTGGTCACTCTACCAATACAGACATCACGCAAACATTGCATTGGACTGATGGTTTTGAACACAAGAAAAAACTACTTACACATTGGTTATCTGATGAGTCTGTAGATCAAGCTGTTGTGTTTGCAAGCACTCAAGAAGATACCGATATGTTGGCTGAAGAACTTGCTGAAGCAGGTCTATCAGTTGTAGCACTTCACGGTGCTATGCCACAAACTGTTCGTAACCGTCGTTTACGTAGCATTCGTGAAGGTCGTGCTAAGATCTTAGTTGCAACTGACGTTGCTGCTCGTGGTCTTGACGTACCAACAATTTCACACGTAATTAACTTCGGTCTTCCAATGAAGAACGAAGACTATGTACACCGTATTGGCCGTACAGGTCGTGCTGGTCGTACAGGTAATGCAATTACACTTGCAACTTACCGTGAACGCGGCAAAATTCGCGCGCTTGAAGACTTCCTAGATGCACGTTTAAGCGTATCTGAAATTGAAGGTCTTGAGCCATCTCCACCTCCTGCACGCGGTAGTCGTGATGGCGGCGGTCGTGATGGCGGTGGTCGTGGTCGTGGTCGTGATGGCGGTCGTGGCGGTTTTGGCGGTGGTCGTGATGGCGGTCGTGGCGGTTTTGGCGGTGGTCGTGATGGCGGCGGCGCACGTCGTAGCTATGATGATAAACCTCGCGGTGATCGTCCAGCTTATGCTGGTGGTGAAGATCGTCCACGTCGTAGCTATGATGACAAGCCTCGTGGTGAGCGTCCAGCTTATGCTGGTGGTGAAGATCGTCCTAAGCGTGATTTCGGTGATCGTCCAGCGCCACGTCGTGAAGGTGGTTTCGGTGATCGTCCACAACGTTCGTTTGATGACCGTCCTAAACGTGATTTCGGTGATCGTCCAGCGCCACGTCGTGAAGGTGGTTTCGGTGATCGTCCACAACGTTCGTTTGATGACCGTCCTAAACGTGATTTCGGTGATCGTCCAGCGCCACGTCGTGAAGGTGGTTTCGGTGATCGTCCACAACGTAGCTTTGGTGATAAACCGCGTTCTGCAGATGATAACCGTGGCAATCGTGTAGACTATAAACCAAGTGGTGATCGTCCAGCTCCACGTCGTGATTTTGGTGATCGTCCAGCGCCACGTCGTGAAGGCGGTTTCGGTGATCGTCCACAACGTAGCTTCAGTGATGATCGTCCTAAGCGTACTTTTGGTGGCGAAGATCGTCCACGTCGTAGCTTTGATGACAAACCACGTGGTGAGCGTCCAGCTTTTGGCGGTGAAGATCGTCCACGTCGTAAATTTAACGACTAATTTAGTCGTTCGATTTAGATAGAAAAAACCGGTGGAAACACCGGTTTTTTTATGAGATTAATCTTTGTTCTTATTTAATAAAATTGTATACTCAATCATGTTTTGTTTTAAATTCGTTAAATATGAACAATAAATCTGCTCATTATATTTGGAATTTCAATCAAGAGGTGATTATGCCTTATATTGGTTTGTTCTTATTGTTATGCAATATTGTGTACTATATCTATAATTCTTTTCTGTAACGCACTGTTCTATTTTTAGATCTGTTTTTTATTCATAATCGAACTACAATTAAATTAATTAGAAAATTACGCTAAATTTGTTGCTTTTTGATCAAATACAACATTTTGAACTTGAATCCTTTATAGTATGCATGCTGAAAAAATGTAGGAAAACGCTCAGCTATGAATAATCAAATCCTCCCCCAATCTCAATCTTTGATTGAGGTTAAAAATCTGAGCTTTAAACGAGGGGAACGTATCATTTATGACAATGTCAGCTTAACGATTCGTCGTGGTCAAATCACTGCCATTATGGGACCTTCAGGGACGGGCAAAACAACATTGCTGCGTTTGATTGGTGGGCAGCTCATTCCAGATCAAGGACAAGTGTTGTTGGATGGAACCGATATTGCCAGTATGTCGCGGTCTGAATTGTTTGCTGCACGTGCGCGAATGGGGATGCTTTTCCAAAGTGGTGCATTGTTTACCGATATGACCACTTATGAAAATGTGGCATTTCCACTTCGAGCTCACACCCAATTGCCAGAGCATTTGATTGGCGAAATTGTGGCACTCAAATTAGAGTCTGTCGGGTTGCGCGGTGCAGAACAATTGATGCCTTCAGAGTTGTCTGGTGGTATGAATCGTCGTGTCGCGTTGGCTCGTGCAATTGCACTTGATCCAGAACTGATTATGTATGATGAGCCATTCGCAGGGCAGGATCCGATTGTAATGGGTGTACTCAGTCGTTTGATTCGCTCATTACGTGAAGCTTTGGATTTAACCACCATTGTTGTTTCGCATGATGTTGCAGAGACGTTATCTATTGCGGACTATATTTATGTTGTGGCAGAAGGCAAGATTCAAGGAGAAGGAACACCAACTGAACTCCGAGAACATCAGTCGCCTTTTGTACGTCAATTTCTGACGGGATCAATAGATGGTCCAGTCGATTATCAATTTAGCCATCAAGCTTATTTAAGTGATGAGGTGCGTTCATGAATGCCATTGCCTTATTAGGTAGACGCGTTATTGAACGTGTACAGGGGATTGGTGTAGCAACTGTAATGTTACTCCAGATTCTATTTTCCATGCCGACTCGGCTAGGTGTCAGACTCTTTATTTACCAAATGCACCGTATTGGGGTCATGTCTTTATTGATCATTGGGGTTTCTGGTTTATTTATTGGCTTGGTACTTGGCTTGCAAGGCTATTCTATTTTGGTCAATGTTGGTTCTGAAGCCATGCTGGGAACGATGGTCTCACTGACTTTGTTGCGCGAACTTGCACCTGTGGTCGCGGCTTTGTTGTTTGCAGGGCGTGCGGGTTCTGCTTTGACCGCTGAAATTGGTTTAATGAAGGCGACGGAACAGCTGTCGAGCATGGAAATGATTGGTGTTGATCCCCTCAAACGGATTGTTTCACCACGTTTGTGGGCAGGTGTTGTGAGTTTGCCAATGCTGACGGTCATTTTTGCTGCAATTGGTATTTTGGGCGGTAAAATGGTCGGTGTGGATTTTTTAGGTGTTGATGAAGGTTCTTACTGGAGTGGTATGCAAAATTCAGTTCAGTTTGGGCATGATGTTGTAAATGGCATCATCAAAAGTATTGTTTTTGCTCTCATTTGTACTTGGATTGCGGTGTATCAAGGCTATGCTTGTGAGCCAACATCAGAAGGTATTGCAACATCAACAACACGTACGGTGGTGTATTCATCATTGTGTGTATTAGGTTTTGATTTCGTGTTGACTGCGGTCATGTTTGGAGGGGTTTAATGAAATCACGTACAAGTGAGCTGACCGTAGGTATTTTTGTCATTATCTTTGGTGTGGCATTATTTTTCTTAGCCATGAAAGTAAGCGGATTATCGGGCACAAATTTACGTGATGCCTATGAGATGACTGCACAATTTGACAATGTAAATGGTTTAAAACCACGTGCTAAAGTGACCATGAGCGGTGTAAGTATTGGTCGTGTGACCGATATTACCCTAGATCCAGTATCACGCTTAGCGACAGTGTATTTTGATTTAGATGGTAAATTAACTTCATTTAATAAAGAGCAACTGAAAACAGTGACGGCAAATGCTCTAGAAGAGCTGCGCTATAGTGCTGAATATATAGAAGCGACGCCTGCACAACAAAAAGAAATGGAAAAACAACTCACCGATAACATGCACTCCATCACCAGTATTGATGAAGATGCTTATATTATGGTTGCAACCAATGGTTTGTTGGGCGAAAAATATTTGAAAGTTGTGCCGGGTGGTGGTTTGAACTATGTCAAACGTGGTGAGCGTATTGCCAATACACAAGGTACGATGGATCTTGAAGATTTGATTAGTAAGTTTATTACTGGTGGTGCTGGTAAGTCATCAGAAAAAGCGCCAGATGAAAAGACATCGGGTGAATCAACAGGTGCAGAAGCATCATTCGTTGAATAATTTGGAGAGAAGGTTTTAGTGAATACTTTAATGAAACAAACGCTTACAGCGAGTATTTTGTCTACAATGATTGCAAGTACTGCTTTTGCAGTACCCGCGGAAGCACCCCCAGTTTTTGTTAAAAAAGTTGCTGACGGTTTGATTGCTCGTTTAAAAGCTGATAATGCGAAATTACAAAATAATCCAGCGGCTGTGAAAGCAATCGTACGTCAAAATCTTGACCCATATATTGATTCACAGGCATTTACTCGTATTGTGATGGGGACGTATGCAACCAATCAATACAGTACAGCAGCGCAACGTGCGCAATTTGAACGTAACTTTCGCGAAACTTTAATTGAAAATTATGGTACTGCATTTGCGAAGTTCTCGAATCAAACCTATAACATTCGTCCATATAAAGCTACGGACAGTAAAAATCCTGTAGTGACACTAGACTTCAATAATAAGGGCGAAAAAATTCCTGTATCGTTCCAATTGGTCGATAAAGGCAGCCAATGGAAAATCCGTAATATTAATGTCTCAGGCATTGATTTAGGTTTACAGTTCCGTAATCAGTTTGCGGCAACAGTAAAACGTAATGGTGGTAACTTGGATAAAGCGATTGCTAATTTCGAACCAGATGCAGAAGTAGCGGTAAATAAAAAATAATGGAGTACGTGTTCGGTGATTGAAATCATTCATCAGGAATTACATGTTTCTGGAAAAATAGATTATGCAAATGCTGAAAGCTATTACCAACAGGGTTTGAAATTGATTCAAGCACAGAATCAGTTTCCGTTGGTGGTGAACTTGGCAAAGTTAGAGCAGGGCAGTACGCTGGCTTTAGCAGTATTGGTGCGTTGGTTGCGTCAAACGCCGCAAGCTCAAGGCATACAGTTTAAGGCTGTTCCTGAAAGAATGATGAAAATTATTCAGGCCTGTCATTTGCAAAATGACTTGCTGTTAATTGCTTGAACACGACATAAAAAAGCACCGTAAGGTGCTTTTTTGTTGCCATACCATATATTTAAAGTCTGAATATTTTTTGTACTTTGCTTTAAAAGTCGTGTTTTTAAAACTCGCTCAAATCCATTTTTTCCAGCGGAAATAAATCAGTGGGCCAATGAAGAAGGCCAGCAGAATAATCCCCACCATGACAAAACTGGTTGTCCCTCTAGCAAAAGGTAGTACATCTGTATTCATGCCATAGACACTGGCAACCAGCATGGGTGGCGCAAGCATACTGGGTAAGATGGAGAAGCGACGAATCGTGTCATTCTGTTCGGTGTTAATGAATCCAGAGGTGGTGTCGAGTAAGAATCGAACCTTTTGGAATAAGAATGCATCATGTTCAACTAGTGAGCGAACATCTTCACTGAGTTCTCGAATATCGGCATCGTAAATATGACTGCCTAAAGCCCGTGGACGCGAGAGAAAGGTTAAAACTCGGCGTAAATCGATTAAACACAATTGTGCTTTTCCTAGCATATCTTCGAGTTGTGCTAGGCGAGTAATCATGTCATCTAAATCAAGTATTTGTTCACGATGACGATTGTTGAGGACCTCTGTAGAGTATTTTTCTAGGTCTTTGTGAATATCTTCCAAGATATCCGCAAGTTCATCGAGTTTGGCTTCAAGTAAGCCGAGTAACACCCACGTGGGATCTTTATAGTCAATTTCATAGTCATTACGGCGCGCACGTGCGCGAAAGGCACGAAAGGCGACCAGTTTTTCACCACGTAAGGTAAATAAGCGTTCTTTATGCAGAATGAAAGCAACGGTTTGTACTGTGGCTAAAATACTGGAATTGTCATCTGGTTCACCATCTACTTGAAAATTTTTATTTTTCGTTAAAAAATAGGTGCTGATATGTAAAATACCATCATCATCACGGTAGAATCGTGCTGATGAAGAGATGTCTTCTAAGGATTTTAGCGTGGGTAGGTTTTGCTCATAAGCATCAAGGACCCATTGTTGTTCTTCTTGTGAGGGTGCAATTAAGTCAATCCACACTAAATCTGGATGAAGATCAAAGCCCCCATTAATAGTGGCATCTTCCAAACTACCGCGCTCTGTGGCGTAAAAGGCTTCAAGCATGCTGTCTTTGCTCCCCTGCGCAGTCTGGTTTAATCAATGGGTGTATTTTAGACAAGGAATTGAATAAAAACACTGATCGAATTGCTTTTTTATGAAAAAATCTCCTTAAAATTTACTTTAATAGTATGACATTTTCAAAACAGGGTGAAAAAATGACGAATTCTATCGCAATTTTTTGTGGTTCAGCTATCGGGACGGATTCCATTTTTCTAGACACCGCACAAAAAATGGGTCAAACCATTGCTGAGCAAGGCAAAACACTGGTGTATGGCGGTGGTCGTTCAGGTTTGATGGGGGTTGTTGCGGATAGTGCTTTGCAGGCAGGCGGGAAAGTGATTGGTGTTATTCCAAATGCTTTGGTTGACCGTGAACTTGCACATCCACATTTAACGGAATTACATGTGGTAAAAAATATGCATGAACGTAAAACCAAAATGTCGGAATTATCGGATGCATTTATTGCCTTGCCCGGTGGTGCAGGCACTTTGGAAGAAATTTTTGAGCAGTGGACTTGGGCGCAATTGGGAATTCATTTAAAGCCGTGTGCATTTTTAAATGTGGCAGGTTTTTATGATGATTTATTAAAATTCATTCAGTTGACTACAGTCAAAGGTTTTACTCATGCTCGCTTTTCTGAAAGCATTATTGCCTCAGATTCCATTGAACAAATTTTGCAACAATTTGATGCTTTTCAAGCACCGCAACCGAAATGGGGTATGGTCGATCAGCAGGATTTGGTGAAGTAAAGATGAAGGTGATTACCGTTGCAGCAGCGATTATTTTAAATGCTCAACAGCAGCTTTTGGTGGTGCGCAAGCATCATACCGCATGTTTTATGCAAGTTGGTGGTAAGTTGGAGCCCAATGAGCCGCCCGAACAAACCATGCTGCGTGAAATTCAGGAAGAAATTGGTTGTCAGGCACAGATTGAACAATTTGTTGGCCGTTATGAAACGGCAACAGCAAATGAACCAGATCATCAATTGGTCAGTTATGTGTATGTCGTAACTTTAGATCATGCACCCCAAATTGATGCCGAAATTGCCGAGATGAAATGGGTAGATTTGGATGATCAAAGTACCTTACTTGCACCTTTAACCACAGAAATTGTGATGCCATGGGTAAAAAACTATTTAAAGGTAGAGGTTTGATTTAGTCTATTACGCTACGCGAGAACAGTGATGCAGCGATGGCTTAAATCGCTGCACTCGCAATACATGCCGCATAGACTTTCTGACAGCCCAATTGCTCAAGTTTTTGTTTTAACGCAAAAATTGAACTTCCTGTCGTCACCACATCATCCAAAATAAGTACACGGCGATAACACAGTTTGGACGTTGTATTGATTTGGAATTGCTGCTGAATATTTTCAATGCGCTCTAGGCGAGTTAAGCCTTTTTGTGAATGTTGTTGTAAGCGCGTGATGGGTTGCCAAATCGGCAGGTCTAATTGCTTGGCTAAAATCTTGCCAAGCACCAAGGATTGATTATAACCACGTTCTGCTAGGCGTTGATTGGAAATGGGCATGGGTACAATGGCTTGGACTTTGGGCAGCCGTAGTTGCATGAATGCACCCGCCAATAGCTGCTGAAAATGCAGGTGTTGTTCGTATTTAAATTTTTGAATGATACGATCAATCGGGTAGTCATAATGATAAGCACTTTGAATATCCATTTCCTGCCGTTGCACGGTACTTTTCAACCACGGTAATTGTTGCCAGCAATCTGCACAGACAGAGTGGATCTGTTGTTGCTCAGTATTACAGAGTTGACAGGACGAGATGCTTTGTAGAGCTTTGTGAAGTAATGGGTTAATGAATTGAAGCATCTTATTCTCAAGATTATATTTTTATTTTATTGATCATCAATTGATTATGGGACATAAATGTTATTAATTTGAAATATAAATTGATTTTCTTTCTTGAAGATAAAAAGATCAATGATTAAATCACTTCTGCCTTCTTCAACGGTAAATAAATCGATAATGGCCTTCCAAGATTCATTTTCCATGTATATACATACGGATGTATGCCATGATTCTTCAGCTAAGCTCATGAGATGAGCGCCATAAGCATCAATATTTTCTGCAATTTTTGAAGCATATGCTAAGTCAATACGTTGAACAGATGGAAGCGTGTTTAAACGGGCCAAATCTTTATCTTTAAAAGCCTCAACAATTTGAATAATGCAGTCCTTCCAAATGCTTGGAATTGGAGATTGAAATTCTGAATCATATGGAACAGGTATATTTTGAGTCATTTTAACTGTCCTGTTCTTTTAGACATAGGCATAGCGCGGTGCTTCAGGTAGCCAGCGTTTTAACAAAGCCTGCGCATTTTCAGGATAATCTTTTAAAATTTGCTGCGCGACATAATGTGCTTGATTGAGTAAATGATCATCGCGTTCTAATTTAGCTACCCGAAAGCCCATGTCACCCGTTTGTTTGGTGCCGAGTAATTCACCCGGCCCACGAATTTCCAAGTCTTTTTCTGCAATGATAAAACCATCATTGGTTTCGCGCATAATGCGTAGGCGTTCTTGTCCATTTTGCGATAAAGGGTGTTTGTAGAGCAGGGCACAAAAACTGGCTGTTGCACCCCGCCCAACGCGACCACGAAGCTGATGTAGTTGAGAAAGTCCGAGGCGTTCTGCATTTTCAATCACCATGATGGATGCATTCGGTACATCTACACCCACTTCAATGACGGTCGTGGCAATCAGTAACTGCAATTGATTGTCTTTGAATTGTTGCATCACCAATTGCTTTTCATCGGCTTTCATTTTGCCATGTACTAAGCCCGTGTTCAGATGAGGAAAACGGTCTTTAATTTCAGCAAAAGTGGCTTCAGCAGCTTGTGCATCTAAGGTTTCGGATTGTTCAACCAAGGTACAAACCCAATAGGCTTGTTTGCCTGCCGCACAATTGCTGGCGATCCGACTTAAAACTTCTTCACGTCGATCCAGCGGAATGGTCACGGTTTGAATCGGGGTTCGTCCCGGCGGTAATTCATCAATTACAGAGGTATCCAAATCACCATATGCCGACATCGCCAAGGTACGGGGAATGGGGGTGGCTGTCATCACCAATTGGTGTGGGGTCATATTTTGTGCACCCTTGTTGCGTAGTGCTAGACGCTGATCGACCCCAAAGCGATGCTGTTCATCAATAATCACCAAACCGAGTTTGGCAAAGGCAACATTGTCTTGAAATAAGGCATGTGTGCCGATCACTAAATGCGCTGAGCCATCTTTAATGCTTTGTTCGGCTGCCGCGCGCGCTTTACCTTTTTGTTTGCCTGAAAGCCATGACACCGTTAAACCCAGCGGTTCAAACCATTTTTTAAAATTTAAATAATGTTGTTCCGCTAAAATTTCCGTTGGTGCCATGAGTGCCACTTGCCAACCTTCTTCTAGCGCATGACACGCTGCAATACCTGCCACCAGTGTTTTTCCTGCACCGACATCACCTTGAACCAGACGCAGCATCGGTTTGTTTTGTTTTAGGTCTTGTGCAATTTCTTTAGATACTCGTTTTTGTGCATCGGTCATGCTAAACGGTAAGCCTGCCAACAGTTGCTTGGCAAAGTTTTGACTGACTGAAAAAGATGGTGCTTCAATTTGCTGAATATAAGCCCGACGTGAAAGCAGGCTCAGTTGATGGGCAACCAATTCTTCAAAGATTAAGCGTTGCTGAGCAGGGTGTGAACCTTGTGCCAATTGCAACATGTTGGCATTGGTTGGTGGTTCATGAATATATTCGAGTGCCTGCTTGAGTGCATAACCATTGGTGAATTTTGCTGGTAACAGTTCAGGAAGATCATCGCTGTGCTGTTGAAGTGCTTGCTTGACATATTCACGTAGCTTGGGCTGCGTTAAACCCTCTGTCGCAGGATAAATGGCGGTGAGTTCAGTTTTAGGTAGTGGCGTGTGTTCAGTAATCAGCTGTATTTCTGGATGGTAGAGTTCTAAACCTCGCGCACCGACACGTACTTCACCAAATATGCGCAGATGATTGCCAATTTTGGCACGATCCGTCAGGGCTTTATACACATGATAAAAACGCAAAGTGACTTTGCCAAAATCATCTTGTAATAACACCGCCATAGACTTGCGTTTACCGGGTGGAAAATCGACACCTTTGACCATGCCTTCGAGCAAATAACTGCGCCCCACGATCAATTGGTTCATGGCGATGATCGTGCTACGATCTTCATAATCACGTGGCAGATGAAACAGTAAATCATCTGTGGTGAAAATGTTCAGTTTTTCCAGTAAAGCAGCAGAGGCAGTTCCTACCCCTTGTAATTGATGGACGGCAGCCATTTCCCCTCAACTTAGGTTATGTAATCAGGTGCTTATGCATATTTTATTTATCGGTTATGGTAAAACATCTTGCCGCGTTGCTAAACAACTATTTGAGCAAGGGCACCAAATTACCACAATCAGTCAAAGTCCTAAAACCGATGAATACGCAACTCATTTGGTTCAAGACGTACATCAGCTGAATTTAGATCATATTCCACCGATTGATTGGGTCTATGTGTTGTTGAGTCCAAATGAAAGTACGCCCGAGGCTTATCAACGGGTGTATGTTGATTCGGTACAACCCATCAGCAAGGCTTTAAAACAACATCCTGTGAAAAAAGTTGTGGTTGTGTCGTCCACGCGAGTCTATGGTGAAAATCATGGTGAGCGAATCGATGATAATTCAGAAAACATTCCAACTGATGAACAAGGACGACGATTGTTAAAGATGGAGCAGCTTTGGCAGCAGGCTTATCCATCTGCAAGTATCATCATTCGTCCAACGGGAATTTATGGTACATCGGTGGCTCGAATGTTGAAGCTGGCTGAAAAAACTAAAACCTACCCGAACCGTCACTGGTCAAATCGAATTAATCTTGATGATCTGGCAAGTTTTTTGGCGCATTTACTTCACGTGGAACATGCTGAAAAATCGTATATTGTCAGCAATAATCAGCCTAGTCTTTTGCATGAAACGATTCAATGGTTCCAACGACAATTGAATCTGCCTGAGTTGGTTTTGCAAAGTGATGAATGTTCTGGAAAAAGAATTTATGCGACGCGAATGGCTGAAATGGGTTTTCAGTTGCAGCATAAGGATTGTTTTGAGGATTATTTAGAGATGTTAGGAAAGTGATAAATAAATCCCCCTCCTTTTGTAAAGGAGGGGGATTTTTACTTTATTTTTTCTTACGCTTTAAACGACGTTTCGCTTGTTGTGCGGCAACAGCATCCAAAGCTTCTTTGAGTTCATCATCACTAAAAGTCGTAATGTGTTGAAGCATTTGCAGGGTTACATCATCTAAAACCAGATTGGCATACTGGGCAACATTCTGGAAGTTCTCATCAAACACAATGGCATTGTCTTCGTTGTTGCGAATGTAACCTTGTTGCGTCAATACTTTCATAAAGCTTTGGAATAAGGCTTTATCAAAGAATTCAGGTGAGTTGAACTCATAAAGCACAGATAGACGTTGACCGACCAAATGACTGAGTTCTTCCACCTGACGAATCGAAATATTGCCTGAACCGCGTTGGGTAATTAAAGCCAACGTCATGTAATAACGCTCAAGACTTTGCATGACAGGTGCAGCAAGCACCACCAATTGGTTGTGATCTTCTGAATTGGGAGCAGGGGAAATCAGATGATCTTCAGCATCGGCCGCGATGAGTTTCGCATTAATTAACGCATCGACATAAGCGCAAATTTGATCTTTGAGTTCATCATCTTGCCACTTTAAGAACAATTCAGCTTTTAAGAATGGATAAAGTGTACGAATCACACTGATTAAATCACCACGGCGGATGGAACCGTTATGTTTAACCAAAGCCGCAATTAAAGAGGGTAAGACAAAGGCATGCAAAATGTTATTGCGGAAGTACGTCAGCAAAACGGCTTGATTGTCTTCAATCGCAATAATATCGCCCAGCACATGCTTAACGCGTTTAATCAGTTTGAGTTTTAAACCGTAGGCAATAATTTCTTTACCAGAAAGCGGTGTCACTTGTGCGCGAGCATCGTACGGTAAAGCAGTGACTAAATTACGATAGGCATCAAGCTGTTTAATGCAAATTTCTTCATCTAAGGTATGTTTTGGGGTGGCCAATAAAATTAACGACAACAGGGATACAGGATTGATCACCACAGCACGATTAATATTTTCTAGGATGGCATGCGCTGAACCATTCACTGCATCCGATACTTGCTGCGGAATAGGTTCGTCATTCTTTTCAATTTTGATTTGATCGGCACCATGTTTTTTGAGTAAATCATCTAAAAACACAGGTTCACCAAAGTTGACATGCACTTTACCGAAAATACGTTCGATTTTACGTAAGCTTTTTAAAATACCAACAATCGATTCAGACTCTTTTGGCTTGCCTTGCATTTCACCGACATAAGTTGAACCTTCCATCAGACGTTCATAACCAATGTAGGTCGGTAAGAACACAATTGGTTTCGCTCGACCACGTAAATGACTATGCACGGTCATGGCCAGCATGCCAGTTTTGGCGGGTAGTAAGCGCCCCGTCCGTGAACGACCACCTTCAATGAAGTATTCCAACGGTGTGTTGCGGGACAAAATACTGTACAGGTATTCTTTAAATACCGTAGTGTACAAGCCATTGCCACGGAAGGTACGACGGATAAAGAAGGCACCGCCACCACGCAGTAATTGCCCGACAAAAGGCATATTCAAGTTATCGCCCGCAGCAATGTACGGCACCATCATGCCACGTTTGTAAATAACATAAGACAGTAATAAATAGTCGATGTGGCTACGGTGGCATGGGGTGTAGATAATTTGGTAGTCTTTCGCCAGTTCACGTACTGTACTGAAGTTGTGAACTTCTACACCATCATAAAGCTGGGTCCATAAACGCGTAAGTGCCATATCGGCAAAGCGAACCGCTGAATGTGAATAGTCAGAGACAATTTCGTTCAAATAACCAATGGCACGACGTTCAGCTTCAATCATGCTGACTTTACTGCGAATACTTTCACGACGAATAGCATCTTGTACATCGTGAGACTTAATCAGTGAATGCACCACATTACGACGGTCTGATAGGTCAGGGCCGAGCACAACTTCACGTTGACCATCTAAATAGTTATTCAGGGTATTTAGAATATAGGTCGCAGGAGACAAGTTTGGATGGGTCTTTTTGGCAAAATTGACCAGTGCACGTAAAGATTGTCCTTTATGGAATTCTAAATAGGACTGACGACCATGCAGGCCAATATTAACCAATTGTTTGACTGTACCTGGTGTTGCCCAAGTATCGGTAAACAGCAGTTTGAACCAAGAATCTTCTTTATCGGGCGAACGTCCCCAAAGTACAGTGACAGGAATCAGTTCAATATCAATTTCAGGGTGCTGTTCTAAAACATCGATCAGACGTAATAAGCGCGGTGGAAAAGCATGGGGTGGCGGATTGAGTAAATTATTTTCATCGTGATGCTGTAAAAATAACACCGATGCTTTTTCTTTATGATCACCGATGACCAATGGATTTAACGCGGGTGATAGTTTGAGACGACGTGTTTCACCATCCACAATCAAAGCATTGCTGCGTGAGTAATTTTGTAAAACATAACAGACTATTTTTTGTTGAATAGGTTGGTCTGTTGTTGTTTTTACGTCTGTAGCTGTCGGTTCAGTAGGAACCTCACCAAGAACATGTGGAGTTACCACAAGGTCAAGCAGTTTACTGGAAAACTGACGATAGATTTGACCAAAGCCACTCTTGGACATACACACTCCTACTTAAATGACCGCAACCCCAGATTTTCTGAGGGGGGATGGTTTTGCATTATTGTAATTTAAAACTGTATGTCATTTTCTGACAAAATGCATATTGATTGTAAAATTTTATCGTTAAAAATCGTATTTTTAGTCACTATAATCCAAAAACAATGTGACAGACTAGTTAGACTAACACTAGGGATTTAGTCTGAATTTGTGGCAAAATAGATAAAATAGTTTATTTAATTGATTTAAATTTTCCGCCTCCATCTCCGATATTCCACATCAAAAAGGTCGCTTATGAACGCGTTAACCCAAGAATTGGTTGAATTATTGAGTCTTGAAAAAATTGAAGAAAATATCTACCGAGGAATAAGTCGAAACTTGGTTGGCAAGCGTGTTTTCGGTGGGCAAGTATTAGGACAGGCATTACGCGCGGCATCGTATACTACAGATCGTCCTGCACATTCATTGCATGCTTATTTTTTGTATGGTGGCGATGTGAATGCCCCTATTTTGTATCAAGTTGATCGGTTACGTGATGGCAAAAGCTTTGTCAGTCGCCAAGTCCGAGCCATTCAACATGGTCGAACCATTTTTACCGCGATGATTTCTTTTGCACATCCAGAAGAAGGTTTAAATTATCAGATTGCTGAACCTGAATATCCAGCCGTTGAAACATTGAAGTCTGAAGCTGAATTAAAAAAATTACTGGTTGAATTTGTACCCGAAAACGTCCGTGCCAGTTTTATGCGTGATCGTCATATTGATATCCGTCCAATTGATCCAAGCAATCCATTTCAACCGCAGCCTGAAGCACCTTCGTATGCGCACTATTTACGTACGCACGATAAAATCGCGCCAGAAATGGACGAGATTTCTTTGCATCAAGCCATTGCCGCATTCTATTCAGACTTTACTTTAATGACCACGGCACTTCGTCCGCATGGTTTAAGTTATTTATCGCCTAGTTTGCAATGTGCCAGTATCGACCATGCCATGTATTTCCATAAACCATTCCGTGTGGATGAATGGATGCTGTACGACATGGATGCGACCGTAAGTGCAAGTTCGCGCGGTTTAAACTTCGGTCGCATGTGGCAAAATGGTGAGCTGGTATGTAGTACAACACAAGAAGGTTTAATTCGTATTCGTGAAATTGAAACCCAATAAAGTGTCATTTTACTTTAAAAAACTGGGCATATAGCTAATGCCAGTCAGTTAAGAAATTGACTGGTTTTTTTATTTTAAATTCATAATGTTACTTGATACGCGGAAACGTCATCAGCAACTGTTTGAGGCAAAACTACTGTAAAAAAAGTAAAGTTTCTGCGATTAATTGATCAATAACAGGTATTCGACGAGTTTTGCGGATGACAAATGTTTTTGGTTCTTTTTGCTAATGAGAAACATTGTTTCGCAAGGAACAAACGAGCTCCAAGGATTTGATTTAAAGAGATAAGACTCCGTCGTGAATAACTAAAAAGTTAAGGAGTTAATTGTAAAACTCCTTAACTGACTGGCATTAGGGCATATAGCCCAGTTTTTGATGGTGGAGTGTTAGTGGTAGCGTGGAATGTCTTCGGAGACATCTTTATGGCAGCCATGACCTGAATGAGCAAAAGTTTGCCCTATGCTTAAAAGCAGCGCGGCGATGAGGATTATTTTTTTCATATTTTTGCTCTTTTAATTATGGGGGCGATGGTTCTAATTCAAAAGCAGATTTTATGCCATATCTTTATTAAGCCGTTGTTGATTCAGATAAAGGGTGAATCATGCTTTGGCATATTTATGCTGAACTTGTGACAAAAAATTCCTCGATTCTAAAAATAGGGCATGGCATAGTGCCTACAAGACTGAACAATAAAAGCATGCAGAAATGGGCTTAAACACACAAATTTTAATTGCTGCGATTTTGGGCGTAGCTTTTGGCTTTATTCTCAATTTTTATCCGAATACCCCATTTTTTGATGCTAGTTTGTATGGCTTGGGGATTGCCAGTAGTATTTTTATTGGCTTATTGAAGATGCTTTTAGTGCCTCTTATTTTTAGTTCAATTGTCGTCGGTGTATCCAATTTACAATCGGGTGGGCAATTGGGTAAGGTTTGGAAAATCACTTTGGCCTGCTGTGTCACGACCACGACTTTGGCTTTGATACTCGGCATTGGTTGTGCGCATTTGTTTGATGTTGGGAAGGGTGTAGACATTGCGATGTTTCAGGATGCCATGAATCAGCATCAAACACCGGATACGTTAACCCCAACCTCATTTTTAACTAATTTTATTCAAAACACCTTAATTAATCCCTTTAAAGCATTTTCTGAAGGCAATGTTCTTGCTGTGGTGGTGTTTGCTTTGTTTTTTGGTGTGGCTTTGGTGCATGGCGGTGAGCGTTTTAAAACGGTACGGCAACTGAGCCAACAGTTTTTTGACATGATGATGTTCATGATTATTTGGGTGATGCGACTGGCGCCGATTGGTATTTTTGCTTTACTGGCGAAATTGATTGCTACGGAAGATATTTCAGTGCTGAACCGTTTGGTTGAGTTCGCTGCTGTGGTGACGGGAACCACCATTTTTCATGGGGTTGTGGTTTTACCGCTGTTACTGTGGATTTTTGGCAAGATGAGTCCGCTGACCTTTTTTAAAGGAGCACGTAGCGCACTGATTACCGCTTTTGCCACCAGTTCAAGTTCTGCCACCATGCCACTTTCGATGAAATGTGCGCAAGAAAATTTAGGTGTACGTCCTGCAACAGCCGGTTTTGTTATCCCATTGGGTACACAATTGAATATGGATGGTACAGCACTGTATGAAGCTGCTGCTGCTTTATTTATTGCCAATCTGATGGGGTTAGATTTAAGCATCGGGCAGCAGCTAATTGTTTGTTTAACCGCAATGATTGCATCACTCGGTGCACCGGGCATTCCTAGTGCAGGTATGGTGACCATGATTATGGTGTTGCAATCGGTGGGTTTGCCTGCCGAAGCGATTGCCATTTTATTGCCGATAGATCGTTTGCTGGATACGGTACGTACTGTGGTCAATGTACAAGGCGATATGATGATTAGTGTGGTGGTAGACCGTCATACCCGCGATGATGAAATGGCCACTTAATCATTTTCCCAACACGGATTCCATACCACTTCCCATAAATGTCCATTGGGGTCTTGAAAATAACCGGCATAGCCACCGTAAAATGTGGCTTGTGCTGGTTTGATAATTTGGGCACCTGCACGTGCTGCTTGCGCCATGACTTGATCGACCTCTAGTGGACTAAAAACGTTATGTCCAAGGGTCATTTGGGTTGGACACATTGTACTGAGTTCTAGACCCGTATCATGCTGAATACTTTGTTGTGACCATAAAGCGAGTTTTATATCCGACTGGAGTTCAATAAAAGCAACCGCACCATATTCATATTCTTGACCCAGAATACCTTTGCTATGTAGACCTAAACCTTCACAATAAAACTTCAATGACTGCTCTAAGTTGTTAACAGCAAGCGTGATGACAGAAATATAGGGTTTCATCTTTTATCCTGATCTTTTTTTGACCTGGATGTATTGTAATGCAAATAAAAGTAGGGCATAAAGCCCTACTGTTTGGTATTTGTGTGACTGCTTTAAGCGACTTTCAGTGCTGCGCGTTTTGCCGCAGGGGAGTGGTCTAAATAGGCAATGGCATCTTCGGTTTTGGCTTCATGCACAGGATCATACCACGGCATTAAATAACCCAATTGTTGTGAAACCAACCAAAATGGATTCGGCATGATGCGGTTATCTTTTTGTGAAATGGCATACCATTCGCGCCAAATCCACGGTTTAAACACGCTGGGACGAATTGATTTAAAACGTTCATCTTGCTTCATAATATGCGCTGCGCCGTCAACCCATAAACCCAGTACGCCAACAATCACCGCCACACTTAAATAGTAACGTGCAATATAGCCACCACCCAAATGACGGTACAAATCAAAGGCCACGGTACGGTGTTCAATTTCTTCAGCACCATGCCATTTAACAAGGTCTAACATGGCAGGATCCGCACCCAGTTGTTCCCAATGCTGGTTGTATAAAACATATTTTCCAAGCACGCAGGTCATATGTTCAACTGTGGCAATAATCCCGAGACGAAATAAATCCCATTGATGTTCGAGTACTTTAGGGACTTTTAAACCTAACGGTTGGTCTGCCAGCAATTGACCAAAGAGAAAATCCATAATTTCAAGATTACGTTGTACATCAATGTTACGCACAGTCAGATATTCTTTGTTGGCTGAAGCATGGGCTTGAGCATGCATGGCTTCTTGGCGAATAAAAGCTTTGACATCTTCTTTGAGTTTTTCATCGCTAATTTGCGCTAGAACTTTGTTGTAAAGGCGACAAAACCAAAATTCACCGGCAGGTAAAATCATATTAATTTCGTTGATGAAGTAACTGGTAAAAGGATGGTTGGGAATCCAGTCGACGGGTGTTTCTTGCCATTCAAATTTCACTTTTCGCGGTTTAATTTGGTATTGAATTGAAGATCCAATTTTAGACTTCTTGAGTAAAGATAAAAGCTTCATCATCCTGTCCTATTGTTTTTTCACTGTGAGTGTATTCACGTTGCTTTAGAATCAGTATAAAAAAATGCCCTCAATTGTGGTTAGCAATAGAGGACATTCAAATATCAATAGATGATGAGTTTGGTCAGATAATCTGACTGATATAGATTATTGCCCGTTTTTAGGTAGATCTGCTGAGCTATGGTCGATGCTTTCATCTTCAAGCATCGCATCTTCAAATTCGCTTTCATCAAACAGTTCCTCATCGCCTTCAACAAACTCAATTTCATCTGCTGATGCATCAGGAATACTGTCTAAATCAAATGCGCTGGCTTGTTCGAGGGTAAAGTTCAGACGACCGCCCATCACACTGGCAAGTTCTTCTAAACCTTGTTTATTCATGGATGAGAACAATTGAATGGAGAACTGAAGCTTCATTTTTTTCAATTGTTGTTGCACTTCTTGCAGTACTTTTGATGCAGGGCCACGGTTTAATTTGTCTGACTTGGTTAATAACACATGCACAAATAATTTACGTGAATATGCCCATTCCAACATCATGACGTCAAAGTGTTGTAATGGATGACGAATATCCATCAGCAACACCAAACCTTGTAGGCTTTGGCGATGAATTAAATAGTTTTCCAGTTCTTTTTGCCAAACCAGTTTCATCGCTTCAGGTACGGCTGCATAACCATAGCCGGGTAAATCGACCAAGCGTTGATCTGGATTACCCAAGCTAAAGAAGTTAATCATTTGGGTGCGACCCGGCCTTTTCGATGCACGTGCCAATTGCTTTTGGTTGGTTAATGCATTAATTGCACTTGATTTACCAGCATTGGAGCGACCTGCAAACGCAATTTCATAGCCTGTATCATCTACGCAAAGGTTGAGCTTAGGCGCACTCATTAAAAATTCGGCTTTGTGTAACCAGTTCAGCGAGCGAACAGAGTACTCAGTAATGGCTGGATCAACTTTTTTCTCATAGCTAATCTTTTGCTTAGGCGCAGCCGAAATTTTACTGTTTTTGGATTTTCCTCTGCTGTGGTGCATAACTCAACTTCAATAAATGATCTACAAAGAAGCATTATAAAGGAAGTCGTCTAGGCAAGCGACCTTTGCATTTTGAAAGCGGAAAACTTTGCGTGGTGATTTAAAGATTAATCAGTGAAATAGGCGATGAAGTTGCAACTTTGCTGGCGTTGCTTTGATCAAGAACATCGACTAAACGGTATTGATCTAAAGACTGGTAAAACTGTTCAAGTGCTTGATCTAGAATACCTTTAAGACCACAGTTGTGGCGAAGTACGCAAGGTGGAGTATTGCATTCTACAATCTGGTTATTGCCTTGTAAGATCCGAACAATGTATCCCAAATTTAAATTTAAAGTTTCTGCATTTAAACGAATCCCGCCACCTTTACCACGCGTGGTGATGATCCAATCTTGTTTTCCCATGAAATGGACAATTTTAACCAAATGATTTTGTGAGACGCGTAAATTTTGTGCAATTTCTGCAATGGTATAAGGGCTGTCTTGGGGTTGTGAGATATACATTAAAATACGCAGAGCATAATCAGTAAATTTATTTAGCTGCATGATAATACGGGTGTTTAAGGTAAAAAAATCAGGGTTAGTCTAGCATAACAAGACTAACCCTCTCTTTATTTAATGTTAGCGGAGCGGATTAGTGATGAACGCCACCTGTGCCAAACGCTTCACTGTGAATGTTTTCAGCAGGAATACCACGAGCGACCAAAGCTTTTTGTTGTTCTGCCATGAATGGCATTGGACCACATAAGTAGTAATCTGCATTTACAGGAAGTAAAGCAGCATCCATTGTGGTTAAGTCTAAACGTCCAGCAACATCATAGTCTTCACCTAAGACATCGCCCTGATGGGGTGCTTCATAAGCAGTAAATGTGCTTAGGCGAGGATATTTTGCTTGTAACTCATGAATATGTTTTTTCATGGCATGTACGTGGCTGCTACGGCAAGCGTGGATAAAACTCACTGGTTGTGGCATATCCAAAGTAACCAATTGGTTCAGCATGGCAATCATTGGGGTTAATCCAACACCACCACTAATAAAGACATTACGTTTACTTGGGTCAGTGAGATAGAAGTTACCTGTTGGTGCAGAGACTTCAATTTCTGAACCTTCCGCCAAGCCATGTAGCGTATTTGAAACCCAACCGCCTGCCAAATCACCTTTTTCATCTTCACGTTTCACTGAAATACGTAAATAGTCTGCTTGTGGACTGGTTGATAAAGTGTATTGGCGAGGTTGTTTTAGACCGAGTTCCTCAACAAACACACGAACCGAGATATATTGTCCTGCTTCATATTTTGGTAATTCGCCACCATCTACAGGTGCGAGGTAGAATGACGTAATTTCGTCACTTTCCACCACTTTTTTGGCAATTTTAAAATTGCGCCAGCCTAACCAGCTGCCTTTAGTTTGCTGATGTTGATCGTAAATCGCTTTTTCAGTACTAATGAAAAGATCCGCCAATTGACCGTAAGCAGCCGCCCAAGCACCAATTAGAGGGTCTTCCATTGGAATGCTGAGCACTTCACTAATCGAATGTAATAAATTTTCACCGACAATATTATAGTCTGGTGATTGAATATTCAGACTCACATGCTTATGAGCAATTAATTCAACGACAGGTAAAAGGACTGAAGGGTCTTCAATGTTTTCAGCATACGCCAAAACTGCACCTGCTAAGGCTTGTGCTTGTGCACCGCTACGTTGATGTCCCATATTAAAAGTTTCTTTTAGATCAGGATTATTGCCCAGCATACGGTTATAAAAATAACCAGTTAGAGCTACACCGTTTTCACGAAGTACAGGGACAGTTGCTTTTACAAGGTCAATTTGGTGCGGAGTCATGGCAGATCTCTCATGGCTGTTATTTATAAGATGTATTTAAAATACATTTTATAAACTGGCTTGTAAATACATCTTTTAAAAAAAACCATAAAAAAATTATGGAATATCTAAATATCCCATAATTTTAAAAATCTTGATAGGGGAAATGAGCGCTATTTTCTGCCAAAAAGAGAGCCGAGTAGACCGCGGACAATTTTTTGTCCTGTACTGCCACCTAAGCTGCGTGCGGCACTTTTTGCAAAGGTGCCCACAATGTCTTGGGTGAGTTTTTCACGTTGTTTTGATGCACGATCCGTTTCTTTTTCTTGCTCACGTGTTTGCTGTTTTGCAAAAGCCTCTTGTTCTTTGGCCTGCTGCTTGGCTATAGCTTCTTGTTCTTTGGCTTGTTGTTTTGCTGTTTCTTCTGCAATGGCCTGTTGTTGACGTTGTATGATTTTCTGTTGCAACATCTCAAAAGCACTTTCACGGTCGACCTGTTGCTCATAAATGCCTGCAACAATGCTTTGCTTCATGAGGAGCTGACGTTCATCTAGACTAATCGGGGTAAATGATGAATAGGGCGGCATCACCCAGCCACGCTCGACAACTTGTGGAATTCCTTGTTCATCCAAGCAACTAATTAAAGCCTCGCCAACTCCCAGTTCTGTAATGGCTTGATCGACTTTAAATTCAGGATTGGATCGGAAGGTATCTGCGGCAGTTTTGACAGCTTTTTGATCTTTGGGGGTAAATGCACGTAAGGCATGTTGAATACGGTTGCCCAGTTGTCCTAAAACGCTTTCAGGTAAGTCGAGCGGATTTTGCGTCACGAAGTAAATTCCGACCCCTTTAGAGCGAATTAGGCGGACCACTTGTTCAATTTTTTCTTGCAGCGCGGTACTGGCGTTGTCGAACAATAAATGGGCTTCATCGAAAAAGAACACCAGTTTAGGTTTGTCCAGATCACCGACTTCGGGTAACTGTTCAAATAATTCTGAAAGCATCCAAAGCAGAAATGTGGCATACAATTTGGGCGTGTTCATCAGCTTGTCTGCGGCTAATACATTGATATAACCACGGCCTTGGCTATCGGTTTGAATGAAATCTAAAATATTTAAACTGGGTTCACCAAAAAATTGATCACCGCCTTGGTCTGCAAGCGCCAATAAATTACGTTGTATAGCGCCCAGACTGGCAGGAGAAAGGTTGCCATATTCAGCTTGAAACTCGGTTGCATGTTCGGACACATAGCTAATGATTGATTTTAAATCTTTAAAATCAATCAGCAATAAGCCTTGATCATCGGCAATACGAAACACTGCGGAAAGTACACCCTCTTGCGTGTCATTCAGATTGAGCATACGTGCTAATAAGAGTGGGCCAATTTCCGAAACCGTGGTGCGAATCGGATGACCTTGTTCGGCAAATAAATCCCAAAACACGACAGGTGAAGCGGCAAAAGGAATTGTATCAATATTTAAAACTTTCAGACGTGCATCAAATTTAGGGCTACTTGCTCCTGCCTGAGCAAGGCTAGATACATCACCTTTGGCATCGGCTAAAAATACGGGTACACCCATTCGGGAAAAATTTTCTGCAAGGACTTTGAGTGTGACTGTTTTGCCTGTGCCCGTTGCTCCAGCGATTAAACCGTGACGGTTGGCAAACTGTGAATGTAAAACAATTTCTTGTTGTGTGTCTGAGGTTTTTTTTGCAATAACAATTGCTGTACCCATACGGTTTATCCCTATTTTATTTTCTTGTGTTTAGGTTGTTCGAGTTGTTGTGTATTCAGTTGTTTTAGCGCATTTTCTATATCTTGAATTAAATCGGTTGGATGTTCTAGCCCTATACAAAAACGAACCAATAATCCTTGTTGTAAATGTGTATGTTGTAGTTCACGCATCTCTTTTAAGTTATACAGCATGACTAAACTAACAGGGCCACCCCAGCTAAAGCCGAGTTTAAAAAGATTCAAGCTGTCGCAAAACTTTCGAATGGCAGTTAAATCATATTTAGTTTTAAAAATCACGCTGACTAAACCTGCGCTATGTCCCTCTTGACACACTTCCTTCCAGTAGTGATGCCCAGCAGAGGATGCATCGGCAGGATGCAGGACTTGTACAAATTCATCTTGTTGTTTCAGCCAATCAAGCAGTTTTAAAGTGCTTTGTGATTGATGTTCATAACGAAGTCGCATAGACGCTAAGCTGCGCTGAACTTGTGCGGCATCATCCCCTGAAATGGCAATGCCTTGAATGGCATGCATACGGAACAGTTGGTGATGCAGCTTTTGATCACGTGTCACCACGGAACCCATTAAAATATCACCACCGCCGCTAGGGTATTTGGTCAGCGCATGTACAGTAATATCGACACTTAAATGTTCATCAGCAAAATTAAAGGCATTAAAGGCAAGCCCCGCGCCCCAAGTGTTATCCAGCGCAGTCAAAACATTGGCTTGTTTGGCTTTATTGACCAAAGCGACCAAGTTTGGGAATTCTAAAGTGATTGAACCTGCTGCCTCTAACCAAATCAGTTTGGCTTGTGCTGAGGGTTGGAAGCTATCAACCTCTATTGGATTGTAAATTTTCACGTGGATGCCATAACGTGTTTCTAGATTGCGCAAATGTTCCATATTTGGACCATAGATGTTATCTGCAACCCAAACTTCATCTCCCTGTGCTAAAAAGCAAGCATTCACAAGGTTGATGGCAGACAAACCGCTGGGTGCCAGTAAACAAAAATTTCCACCTTCAATCTGCGCGATGTTGTCGCCTAAAGTAAAGGTTGTTGGTGTGCCATGCGTACCATAACTATAGTCATAAGCATCACTCCAGTGGCGATTAAACAGTGCATCTGTGTTTGGGAAAATAATGGTCGATGCACGAAACAGGGGAGGTTGGATGGTCGAAATGTATTGAGGGGCTTGTCGTGGTGCATGAATCAATGCAGTTTGTGGATTATTTTTCAAAGTTCTGCTCTAAGTCGTATCAAAATGAGCTTTAGCTTAAGAGAAACAGACCCATTAGGCTATATAAATGCCCAAACGTATAAAAAGGGCTACATTTTTAAAAGTTGGCTTCATTTTTGCTAAACCTCTATTAGAGCAACAACAATAGGTTTGGGCGGATGAAGTCGCATTTAAAAGTACATTATTTTCAGCATATTGCTGGTGAAGGGTTCGGTAGTTGTCATCAATTTTTAAAACAGCACCATGCTAAAATTAGTGCAACGGAATTTTTTGCGTTACCTGTCGATCGTTCCTTGGAAATAGAAGCCTTACCTCAGGTAGAAGATGTCGATTTACTCATCATTATGGGAGGGGAAATGAGCGTAAATGATGAAGTCAATTTCCCTTGGTTGAGAATAGAAAAACGCTGGTTACGACGATACTTGTCTATGGGAAAACCCGCAATCGGTTTATGTTTAGGTGGGCAGTTGATCGCCAATGCCCTAGGTGCTGCTGTGAGTCGAAGCGAAAAACAGGAATTGGGTTGGACGGGAGTGCGTAAAGTGAATTATGTGCCTGCGGAATGTTTTGAATTGCCAGCAGAGTTTAATGTGATGCAATGGCACAGTGAAACTTTTGAAATTCCAAAAGGTGCGATTCATTTGGCGGAAAATGATGTCTGTCGAAACCAAATGTACCAAATTGGCAAAAATGTCTTGGGTTTTCAGTTTCACCCTGAAATTACGCCAGAGACATTAAACTTGTTTTTAGAAAATGAGGAGGAGTTAGATCATTTTTCTGGTCAGCATGTACAAACGCAACAACAACTCAAAAAGACATCAAAAAATAATTTTATTGATGGAAATCAAATATTAAACCAAGCAATAGAGTACGTTTTGCAAAAAACAGCATGCTGATGTTTTTTTAAACAATGCTGCAAATTTGTGATTTGAAAAAGATAGGATAAAGTTGAAAAGAGATTTGCTTAAGCGTTAAACAATCGCTATAATGAGCGACCCTTTAATAAAAGGGGTTAACTACGAATAAAGTAGTTAATATCGTGACAGTCGTGGCATCGATCATGACCTTAGTGATTTTCACTGCCTTTGACACTTACCACTAGGTGAGATGCGTCAGAGGTGATTCTTTATATATTTGGCTTGGAGTTTACTGGTATGTCTAACCAGAGAATCCGTATCCGTTTGAAGTCTTTTGATCATCGTCTGATTGATCAATCTGCTCAAGAGATCGTAGAAACAGCAAAACGTACTGGCGCACAAGTTTGTGGTCCAATTCCGATGCCTACACGCATCGAGCGTTTTAACGTTCTAACTTCTCCGCACGTTAATAAAGACGCGCGTGATCAGTATGAAATCCGCACTTACAAGCGTTTGATCGATATCGTTCAACCAACAGACAAAACTGTTGATGCATTGATGAAATTGGATCTTGCAGCTGGTGTTGATGTTCAGATCGCATTGGGTTAAGGCTTTCGGGTTAATTGACATTTTAGGTTAATTAAGCCGCTTTTTTAGAGGTTTATGCACATGACTATTGGTTTAGTCGGTCGCAAGTGCGGTATGACACGTATCTTTACAGATGCTGGTGTTTCTGTACCTGTTACGGTGATTGAGGTTGATCCTAACCGCATCACTCAAATCAAAACGCTTGAAACTGATGGTTATCAAGCGATTCAAATCACTACTGGTGAACGTCGCGAATCTCGCGTAACTAACGCTCAAAAAGGCCATTTCGCGAAAGCGGGTGTTGCTGCTGGTCGTTTAGTTCAAGAATTCCGCGCTACAGAAGCTGATCTTGAAGGTCGTGAAGTTGGTGGTTCTCTTACCGTTGAATTGTTCACAGTGGGTCAAGTTGTTGACGTAACTGGTCAATCTAAAGGTAAAGGTTTCCAAGGTGGTGTTAAGCGTTGGAACTTCCGTACGCAAGATGCAACTCACGGTAACTCACTTTCTCACCGTTCTTTGGGTTCTACTGGTCAAAACCAGACACCTGGACGCGTGTTCAAAGGCAAAAAAATGGCTGGCCATTTGGGTGCTGAACGCGTAACTACACAGGGTCTTGAGATCATTGCTATCGACGTTGAGCGTTCAGTTCTTGTTGTTAAAGGCGCGGTTCCTGGTGCTACTGGTGGCAACGTTACTGTTCGTCCTACGATCAAGGCCTGAGGGGAAATATTGTGAATTTAAATACTGTTTCCGGCTCTGCTGTTGAATTATCTGAAGTTGCTTTCGGTCGTGAATTTAACGAAGCTCTTGTACACCAAGTTGTTACAGCTTATTTAGCTGGTGGTCGTCAAGGTTCTAAAGCTCAAAAATCACGTGGCGATGTATCTGGCGGTGGTAAAAAACCTTTCCGTCAAAAAGGTACTGGTCGTGCGCGTGCTGGTTCTATTCGTAGCCCAATCTGGGTTGGTGGTGGTAAGACTTTTGCTGCTCGTCCACAAGATTGGTCTCAAAAAGTTAACCGTAAAATGTACCGCGGTGCTATGCAATGCATCTTAGCTGAACTTGTTCGTCAAGATCGCCTAATATTGGTTGAAGAGTTTGCAGTTGCTGCTCCTAAAACTAAAGAATTGCTTGCTAAACTTAACGACTTAAATGCAGTTCGCGCATTAATCGTTACGGATTCTGTAGATGAAAATCTATATCTTGCTGCACGTAACCTTCCCCATGTAGATGTGGTTGATGCTGCTGCAATTGATCCTGTTAGCTTGATTGCGTTCGACAAAGTTGTTATGTCTGTAGCTGCTGCTAAGAAAATTGAGGTAGAACTCGGATGAACAACGAACGTATCTATCAAGTCCTACAAGGACCTGTATTCTCAGAAAAAGCTCAAGCTTTAGGTGAGGCTGCTGGTGTTCAAGTTTTTAAAGTTGCACTTGGTGCAAACAAGCTTGAAATCAAAAAAGCAGTTGAACAACTCTTTGGTGTGGAAGTTGTTAAAGTTAACACGACCATCACTAAAGGTAAGACTAAACGCTTTGGTAAAACATTAGGACGTCGTTCTGATGTTAAAAAAGCATACGTCACCCTGAAAGCTGGCCAAGATGTTGAAATGGCTGACTTGGGCGATACCGCTGAAAGCGCAGCGGAATAAGGACGAAATTTATGCCTATTCAAAAATGTAAGCCAACGTCTCCAGGACGTCGCTTTGTAGAGAAAGTCGTTCACGACCATCTTCATAAAGGCGCACCGTACTCACCGTTGGTTGAAGCTAAAAAACGTACTGGTGGTCGTAATAATAACGGTCATATTACAACTCGTCACGTTGGTGGTGGTCATAAACAAAACTACCGTCTTGTTGACTTCAAACGTAATAAAGATGGCATTCCAGCTACTGTAGAGCGTATTGAATACGATCCTAACCGTACTGCACACATTGCTTTAGTTTTGTATGCTGATGGTGAACGTCGCTATATTATTGCTCCTAAGGGCTTACGTGCTGGTGATAAAGTACAATCTGGTAACGATGCTCCAATTCGTCCAGGTAACTGCTTACCACTTCGTAACATGCCAATCGGTTCTACATTACACAACCTTGAACTTAAAATCGGTAAAGGCGCGCAATTAGCTCGTTCAGCTGGTACTTCTGTTCAGTTGTTGGGTCGTGATGGCTCTTACGCTATCGTTCGTCTACGTTCAGGCGAGATGCGTAAAATTCATGTTGAATGCCGTGCTGTATTAGGTGAAGTATCTAACGCAGAAAGCAACCTTCGTTCATTGGGTAAAGCTGGTGCTTCGCGCTGGCGTGGTATTCGTCCTACCGTTCGTGGTATGGCGATGAACCCAGTAGATCACCCACATGGTGGTGGTGAAGGGCGTAATAAAGGTATTCAACCTGTAAGCCCATGGGGTCAAAAAGCTAAGGGGTACAAAACACGTACCAATAAGCGTACGACTAAGATGATTATTCGCGACCGTCGCGTCAAGTAAAGGAATCTGACTAATGCCTCGTTCTCTGAAAAAAGGTCCATTCGTCGATGCGCACTTGTTCGCTAAGGTTGAAGCGGCTATCGCGGCTAATAACCGTAAGCCGATCAAAACTTGGTCGCGTCGTTCGATGATTCTCCCAGATTTTGTTGGTTTAACAATTTCTGTTCATAATGGTCGTAACCATGTTCCGGTAATTGTATCAGAGCATATGGTTGGTCATAAACTCGGTGAATTCGCGCCAACTCGTACCTATCGTGGTCACGGTGTTGACAAGAAATCTAAACGTTAAGGTGCTATGATGGAAGTTACTGCTAAATTACGCGGTGCCGCTATCTCGGCACAAAAAGCTCGTTTGGTTGCAGACCTGATTCGTGGCAAATCTATTGCCCACGCTTTGAACATTTTAACCTTCAGCAACAAAAAAGCTGCTGTGTTAGTGAAAAAAGCTTTGGAATCTGCAATTGCAAACGCTGAACATAATAACAGTTTAGATGTAGACGACCTTAAAGTTTCTACGATTTACGTTGATGAAGGCACTAGCCTTAAACGTATTATGCCACGTGCTAAAGGCCGTGCAGATCGTATTACTAAGCGTACTTGTCACATCACCGTTAAGGTAGGGGTTTGATATGGGTCAGAAGGTTCATCCAATCGGTATCCGCCTAGGTGTTGTGAAACGTCATAACGCTAACTGGTATGCGAGTCCGAAACAATACGCTGAATATTTGCTTAAAGATCTTCAAGTTCGTGAGTTTTTAACTAAAAAACTTAAAAATGCGATGATCAGCAAAATTCTTATCGAACGTCCTACAGGCGCTGCTAAAATTACTATTAGCACTGCTCGTCCAGGTATCGTTATCGGTAAAAAAGGCGAAGACATTGAGAAATTACAACGCGAATTAACATCTATTATGGGTGTTCCTGCGCAAGTAAGTATCAACGAAATCGATCGCCCAGATTTAGACGCTCGTCTAGTTGCTGAAGCTATCGCTTCTCAATTAGAGAAACGTGTAATGTTCCGTCGTGCTATGAAGCGTGCGGTACAGAACTCGATGCGTGCTGGTGCTAAAGGTATCAAAGTTGAAGTTTCTGGTCGTCTTGGTGGTGCAGAGATTGCTCGTACTGAGTGGTATCGTGAAGGTCGTGTACCTTTGCATACACTTCGTGCAGATATCGACTACTCTACTATGCGTGCTGAAACGACTTACGGTACGATTGGCGTTAAAGTTTGGATTTTCCGTGGTGAGATCTTAGGTGGCATGAAACAAGTCATGAACCCTGCTCCTGCTGAAGAACGTCCAGCTAAACGTGGTCGCGGTCGTGGTGAAGGTCAAGAGCGTCGTGGTCGTCGCAATGATCGTTCTGCTGAAAAAGGAGAATAATCCATGTTGCAACCTAAACGTACTAAATTCCGTAAAGTGCAAAAAGGCCGTAACACTGGTCTAGCGCATCGCGGTAGCACTGTATCTTTTGGTACTATTGCACTTAAATCTATCGAGCGTGGTCAAATGACTGCTCGTCAAATTGAAGCTGCGCGTCGTACAATTAGCCGTCGTGTAAAACGTGGTGGTAAGATCTTTATCCGTGTTTTCCCAGACAAACCAATTACTGAAAAACCATTAGAAGTTCGTATGGGTAAAGGTAAAGGTTCTGTGGAATACTGGGTTTGTCAAATCAAACCAGGTAAGATCTTGTACGAAATGGATGGTGTAAGCGAAGAATTAGCGCGTGAAGCATTTACGCTTGCTGCTGCGAAGCTTCCGTTTAAAACCACTATCGTGACTCGGACGGTAATGTAATGAAAACTAAAGATCTACGTGAAAAATCGGTAGAAGAGTTGACAGCTTTGCTTGATGAGCAACAGCTTAACCAATTCCGTCTTCGTATGGCTAAAGCAACTGGTCAGTTGGGTAAATCGCATGAAGTTGCGCTTACTCGTAAGACTATTGCTCGTATTAAGACACTCCTTACCGAAAAACAGGGGAACGGACAATGAGTGAACAAACAGTTCGCACGTTAACCGGCAAAGTTGTAAGCGACAAAATGGACAAGTCTATTGTTGTGCTTATTGAACGCCGAGTTCAACACCCGTTGTATGGCAAATCAATCCGCCGTTCAACTAAATTACACGCTCATGATGAGAACAATGTTGCTAAAACTGGCGACGTAGTGACCATTAAAGAAAGCCGCCCAATTTCTAAAACTAAAGCTTGGGCTTTAGTGGAAGTTATTGAAGCTGCTGCTGAGTAATTAGACGTTCTTGTTGCATCATCGGTTAATTTCGAGTACTCTTTGAGCCTTTCGAAATTGTGACCGGTGATGCTCGGTTTTGGAGTAGGGCAATGATTCAAACCGAAAGTATGCTCGACGTAGCAGACAACAGTGGTGCTCGCCGTGTACAATGTATTAAAGTACTAGGTGGTTCACACCGTCGTTATGCTTCTGTTGGCGACATTATTAAAGTTACTGTAAAAGAAGCTATTCCTCGTGGCCGTGTTAAAAAAGGCGACGTGATGAATGCTGTAGTTGTACGTACAAAATTTGGTGTGCGTCGTCCGGATGGTTCAATCATTCGTTTTGATGACAATGCTGCTGTAATTTTGAACAACAACAAAGCGCCGATTGCAACTCGTATTTTCGGACCAGTGACTCGTGAACTTCGTACTGAACAGTTCATGAAAATCATTTCATTGGCTCCTGAAGTTCTATAAGAGGCACTCATGGCTAAGATTAAAAAAGGCGATCAAATTATTGTGATCGCAGGTAAAGAAAAAGGCAAACAGGGAACTGTCTTGTCTGTTTCAAATGATCGCGTTAAGGTTGAAGGCCTTAACTTGGTGAAGAAGCATCAAAAGCCGAACCGAGCTACTGGCGCTGAAGGCAGCATCGTAACTCAAGAAGCTACGCTTCATATCTCAAACGTGGCAATTTTTAATGCTACAACCCAAAAGGCTGACCGTGTTGGTTACCAAGTGACTGAAGGCGTGAAAACTCGCGTATTCAAATCAACTGGTGAATCAGTGGCGGTAGCGAAGTAATAGGTTGATATAGGCCATGGCCAGACTTAAAACACGTTACAACGAAGAACTTAAAGCTCAATTATTAGAACAATTGGGCGTTAAGAATGTGATGGAAATTCCTCGCATTACTAAAATCACCATTAATATGGGTGTTGGTGCAGCTTCAGCTGACAAGAAATTGTTAGATGGTGCATTATCAGACATGCAAGCAATTGCTGGTCAAAAACCCGTTCTTACATTAGCACGTAAATCAATCGCGGGTTTTAAAATCCGTGATGGTTGGCCAATTGGTTGTAAAGTTACTTTACGCGGCGAACGTATGTACGAATTCTTAGACCGTTTGATCTCTATTGCGATCCCTCGTATTCGTGACTTCCGCGGTTTTTCTGCGAAATCATTTGATGGTCGTGGTAACTATTCGATGGGTCTCAAGGAACAAATTATGTTCCCTGAAATCGATTTCGATAAGATTGATCGTATTCGTGGTATGGATATTACCGTTACTACGACTGCTCGCACCGATGACGAAGGCCGTGCGCTTATGCGTGCATTCGGCTTCCCGTTCAAATAAGAGGTCGATATGGCTAAGAAAGGTATGATTAATCGCGAATTGAAACGCGAAGCTACTGTTGCTAAATTTGCTGCAAAGCGTGCTGAATTAAAAGCAATCATTGCAAATGTAAATGCAAGCGAAGAAGAACGTTTCGAAGCGATGATGAAATTTCAAGCATTACCACGTAATGCGTCTCCAGTACGTCTTCGTAACCGTTGCGGTTTAACTGGTCGTCCTCATGGTTACTTCCGTAAGTTTGGCTTAAGCCGTAACAAATTACGTGAAACAGTAATGCAAGGTGATGTACCGGGCGTTGTTAAGGCAAGCTGGTAAGGAGCGACTATAAATGAGTATGCAAGATACCGTTGCCGACATGCTAACACGTGTTCGTAACGCACAAATGGCTAAGAAACAAACTGTTTCTATGCCTAACTCGAAGTTGAAAGTAGCTATCGCTAGCGTACTTCAATCTGAAGGTTATATTTCAAACGTAGAAGTTGCGGATGCTGAAGGCAAACCAACTTTAACAATTACGTTAAAATATTTTGAAGGCAAACCAGTTATCGAAACTGTGAAACGCGTAAGCCGTCCAGGTTTACGTCAGTATCGCGGTAAAGATGCACTTCCTAGCGTTAAGCAAGGTTTAGGTATTGCAATTGTTTCTACAAGCAAAGGCATCATGACTGATCGCGCTGCACGTGCTGCGGGCATCGGTGGTGAAGTTATTGCTTTTGTTTCTTAATAGGTGATTCCTCATGTCTCGTGTGGCTAAAGCCCCAGTAACTGTGCCTAACGGTGTAACAGTTACTCAGAACGGCCGGCAGGTCGAAGTGAAAGGCACAAAAGGTACTTTGTCTTTCAACCTGCATGCGCTGGTCGAGCTTAAACAGGAAGAAGGTAATCTTCAAGTTGCTCCAGTTAAAGAGTCGAAAGACGCTTGGATGCAAGCTGGTACAGCTCGCGCTGTTCTTAACAACCTTGTAAAGGGTGTTAGTGAAGGCTTCGAACGTAAGTTACAACTAATCGGTGTTGGTTATAAAGCTGCGGTTAAAGGTGATGTTGTTCACCTTAACCTTGGTTATTCACACCCTATCGATTATAAACTTCCTGAAGGTGTAACTGCTGAAACTCCAACTGCTACTGAAATCATTTTGAAATCAGCAAGCAAACATATGTTGGGTCAAGTAGCTGCAGATATCCGTTCATATCGTGAACCTGAACCTTATAAAGGTAAAGGTGTTCGTTATTCGGATGAAGTTGTTCTTCGTAAAGAAGCTAAGAAGAAATAAGGCGCGAGGTTCTTATGAACGAAAAGAAACAATCCCGTTTGCGTCGTGCGAAAAGCACACGCTTGCACATTCGTGCATTGGGTGCGACTCGCTTGTGTGTAAACCGCACTCCGCGTCACATCTATGCGCAAGTTATTTCAGCAGATGGTGGCAAAGTTTTAGCGCAAGCTTCAACTTTAGATGCTACTTTACGTGCTGGCACAACTGGTAACGTTGAAGCAGCTCAAAAAGTAGGTGCTTTAATCGCAGAGCGTGCTAAAGCAGCTGGTGTAACTAAAGTTGCATTTGACCGTTCTGGTTTTAAATATCATGGTCGTATCAAAGCCTTGGCTGATGCTGCTCGTGAAAACGGCTTGGAGTTCTAATCATGGCTAAAGTTGAACAAAACGAAGGTCTTGTTGAAAAGCTGGTTGCCGTTGATCGTGTAGCCAAAGTTGTTAAGGGTGGTCGTATCTTCTCTTTCACAGCATTAACTGTTGTGGGTGATGGTAATGGTCGCGTAGGTTTTGGTCGTGGTAAAGCACGTGAAGTTCCAGCTGCTATTTCTAAAGCACTTGAAGCTGCACGTCGCAACATGATTACTGTTGATCTTGTTAACGGTACTGTACAACATCCTATTAATGCTCGTCACGGTGCAAGCCGCGTTTACATGCAACCTGCTTCTGAAGGTACTGGTGTAATTGCTGGTGGTGCTATGCGTGCAGTTCTAGAAGCTGTTGGCGTACATAACGTATTGACAAAATGCTATGGTTCTACAAATGCTGCTAACGTAGTTAACGCAACTTTCAAAGGTTTGCGTGATATGACTTCTCCTGAGAAAGTCGCTGCGAAACGTGGTCTTACTGTTGAACAAATTCAAGGGTAATCAATCATGAAAACGATTAAAGTTACCCAGACTAAATCTTCATCGCATCGCTTGAAAAATCACAAGCTTAGCCTTCAAGGTTTAGGTCTGCGTCGTATTGGTCATACTGTAGAAGTGCAAGATACGCCTTCTAACCGCGGTATGATCAACCAAGTCTACTATATGGTTAGTGTAGAGGAATAAGCCATGACTCTGCGTTTAAATACTATTGCACCTGCAGAAGGTGCTAAGCGTGACAACCTTCGTCTAGGCCGTGGTATCGGTTCTGGCGTTGGTAAGACCGGTGGCCGTGGTGTCAAAGGTCAGAATTCACGTAAGAGCGGTGGTACACGTCCAGGATTTGAAGGTGGTCAAACTGCGTTATATCGTCGTTTGCCTAAATTCGGTTTTACTAGCCAACTCGCTTTAAAAACTGCTGAAGTACGTTTATCTGAGCTTGCTAAAGTTGAAGGTGATATTATTTCACTTGAAACTTTAAAAGCAGCGAATGTTGTACGTAAAGATATGACTCGTGCTCGTATCGTACTTTCTGGTGATATTACTCGTGCATTCACTATTCAAGGTGTTGCATTGACTAAAGGCGCTAAAGCTGCTGTTGAAGCTGCTGGCGGCAAAGTCGAGGAGTAATCGCTAGTGTCTATGTCTCCTAGTTCTTCAGGTCATGTGAACATGATGAAAGGTCAACCGTTTCATGTGAAATATCGTGAAATTATTCGCCGAATGATGTTTCTTATCGGTGCATTGATGGTCTTTCGACTAGGAGCACATATTCCAGTACCAGGCATTAATAGTGCTGCACTTGAAAATCTTTTTAATGCAAACCAAGGTACGATCCTTGGTTTGTTTAACATGTTTTCAGGTGGTGCATTAGAGCGGATGTCAATTCTTGCTTTAGGGATCATGCCATACATTTCTGCCTCAATTATTGTGCAGTTAATGTCTACGGTTGTTCCTTCGCTGGAAGCTTTAAAAAAAGAAGGCGAACAAGGTAAGCGTAAGATTAATCAATATACGCGACAGGGAACACTGTTTCTTGCACTTGTGCAGTCTGTAGGGATGTGTGCTGGGCTTATTAGTCAGGGTATTACCTTGACAGAAGGTTTGGCTTTTTATATCCCTGCTGTGACTTCGTTAGTTGCAGGTACAATGTTCTTAATGTGGTTAGGTGAGCAAATTACTGAACGCGGAGTAGGGAATGGTATATCCATGATCATCTTTGCAGGTATTGTTGCAGGATTGCCAAATTTAATTATGCAATCTTTCTCATCCGTAGATAATGGTCAAACAAGCCTGATTGGTTTGGTTATTTTTGGTCTGTTGTCTATAGGTGTTTTAGCAGCTATTGTGTTTATTGAAAAAGCACAACGTCGTATACCAGTCAATTACGCTCAAAAACAACAAGGTCGTCGTGTGTTTACTGCACAGCAGACACATTTGCCATTAAAAATTAATATGGCAGGTGTTATCCCAGCAATTTTTGCAAGTTCATTGCTTTTGTTCCCTGCGAGCTTAGGGCAATGGGTGGGTAGTGCTGATCCTAGTGCAAATATTATCAAACGTAGCCTACAAGATTTGGCACTCGTATTGTCGCCTGGACAGCCGTTGTATTTGGTGCTCTTTGGTGCGTTAATTATCTTTTTCTGTTACTTCTATACGGCGCTAGTGTTTAGCCCGAAAGAAGTTTCAGAGAACTTGAAACGCAGCGGAGCTTATGTGCCTGGTATTCGTCCAGGTGAGCAAACTGCTCGTTACTTAGATCATATTCTCAATCGTTTGACCTTTATTGGCGCGATTTATATCACAGTGATTTGTTTAATGCCGATGGTATTACAGAGCTCATTTGGTATTCCATTCTCTTTGGGTGGTACCTCTTTGCTCATCGTTGTGGTGGTCGTGATGGACTTTATGGCTCAGCTTCAAGCACATCTCACCTCGCACCAGTATGATAATCAAACGTTAATGAGAAAAACGACTGCTCATCCTAAGGGATAAGCGCACTTGAGGTTTCATCATGAAAGTACAAGCTTCTGTAAAAAAAATTTGTGGTAGCTGTAAAGTTATCCGTCGTAATGGGGTTATCCGCGTGATTTGTAGCGCTGAACCTCGTCATAAGCAGCGTCAAGGTTAATCTAATCAAGACCTGTTGATTTCAGTAGGTGAATTGGGTTAATATCCGCCCCTCAAGGTTTTTGTCGGGCGGTTGATTATCTCTACTGCCTTTTTGGAGAAAGTGAATGGCTCGTATTGCCGGTGTAAACATTCCGGATAACAAGCATGCTGTTATCTCCCTCACGTATATCTTTGGTATCGGTCGCCATACTGCTAAGAATATCTTAGCTGCTGTTGGTATCGCTACGACTACTAAGATCCGTGAATTGGATGATGCTCAACTTGATGCGATTCGTGCAGAAATTACTAAGGTTCCGACCGAAGGTGATTTACGTCGCGAAATTTCCATGAACATTAAACGTTTAATGGATTTAGGCTGCTATCGTGGTCTTCGTCATCGTCGCAGCTTGCCTGTCCGTGGACAACGCACCAAAACTAACGCACGTACCCGTAAAGGTCCGCGCAAACCTATTAAGAAATAAGATTTCTGGAAGCTAAAAGATGGCTAAAGATACTCGCGCACGCAAGAAGGTCACCCGTACCGTCTCTGAAGGTGTTGCACACATTCACGCTTCTTTTAATAACACCATTGTGACTATTACCGATCGTCAAGGTAATGCACTGGCTTGGGCTACCTCTGGTGGACAAGGCTTCCGTGGATCACGTAAATCAACTCCGTTTGCTGCTCAGGTAGCTGCTGAAGTTGCTGGTAAAGCTGCTTTAGACTACGGTTTGAAAAACTTGGACGTCCTTGTAAAAGGTCCTGGTCCTGGTCGTGAATCTGCGGTTCGTGCTTTAGGTGCAGTGGGTTATAAAATTAACAGCATTACCGATGTGACGCCAATCCCGCACAACGGTTGCCGTCCACCTAAAAAACGTCGCGTTTAAGGAGAAACATTCATGGCTCGTTATATTGGTCCAAAATGCAAACTCTCTCGCCGCGAAGGGACAGACCTGCAACTTAAATCAGGCGTTAAACCGTTTGACGTTAAGACAAAAAAACATGCAAAAGCTCCTGGCCAACATGGTGGAGCGCGTGGTAGTAAACAATCTGAGTACTCACTACAATTACGTGAAAAACAAAAAGTACGTCGTATGTACGGTGTGTTAGAACGTCAATTTAGTAACTACTATAAAGAAGCTGCTCGTGTTAAAGGCGCAACAGGTGAAAACTTGTTGAAATTGCTTGAAAGCCGCCTTGATAACGTAGTTTATCGCATGGGTTTTGGTTCTACACGTGCAGAAGCTCGTCAGCTTGTATCTCACCGTAGCATTACTTTGAATGGTCGTCGTGTTAACATTGCGTCTATCCAAGTTAAAGCGGGTGATGTAATTGCGGTTCACGAAGGTGCTAAACAACAATTGCGTATTAAAGGCGCGATTGAATTGGCTACTCAACGTGGCCTCCCTTCTTGGATGGAAATTGACCATTCTAAATTGGAAGGTACGTTTAAAGCTGCACCGGATCGTTCTGATTTACCTGCTGAAATCAACGAAAGCTTGATTGTAGAATTGTATTCTAAATAATCCTTGAGGTAGCAATAATGACGCGTACTGCAAATGAGTTTCTAACTCCGCAAGCGATTAAGGTCGAAGCGGCTAGCGGGACCTCGGCAAAAGTGATTCTAGAACCATTAGAGCGTGGCTTTGGTCATACTCTGGGTAATGCTTTACGTCGTATCCTTCTTTCTTCTTTACCTGGCGCTGCTGTGGTTGAAGTTGAAATTGAAGGGGTCGAGCATGAGTACAGTACCTTAGAAGGCTTGCAGCAGGACATCGTCGAGCTCTTGCTGAACCTAAAAGGATTGTCGATTAAGCTGTTCGATCAAAACGAAGCATATTTAACATTAGAAAAACAAGGTCCTGGCGATGTAACTGCTGCTGATCTTCGTTTACCTCATAATGTTGAAGTGGTAAACCCTGAGCATTTGATTGGCACTTTAAGTGCTTCAGGCTCATTAAAAATGCGCCTGAAAGTTTCTCAAGGCCGTGGTTATGAGACTTCTGACTCACGTTTCCCAGAAGGCGAAACTCGCCCAGTGGGTCGTTTACAGTTAGATGCTTCTTATAGCCCGATCAAACGTGTTTCTTACACCGTTGAAAATGCGCGTGTTGAACAACGTACTGACCTTGATAAATTGATCATTGATCTTGAAACCAACGGTACAGTTGATCCAGAAGAAGCAATCCGCAAAGCGGCAACAATTTTGCAACAACAAATTGCAATTTTTGTTGATCTTCAGAAAGATCAAGCTCCTGTTGCTCAAGAACCTCGCGAAGAAGTGGATCCAATCTTGCTTCGTCCAGTAGATGATCTAGAGCTTACTGTTCGTTCTGCTAACTGTTTGAAAGCAGAAAATATTTACTACATCGGTGACTTGGTTCAACGTACTGAAGTTGAGTTGTTAAAAACTCCTAACTTAGGTAAAAAATCGTTAACTGAAATCAAAGATGTTCTGGCTTCAAAAGGCTTACAACTCGGCATGCGTTTAGAGAACTGGCCACCAGCTAGTTTACGTATGGACGATCGTTTTGCCTATCGTAGCCGTTAATTAAGTAGGACTATCACCATGCGTCATCGTAATAGTGGTGTGAAATTAGGCCGTACAAGCAGTCATCGTAAAGCGATGTTCCAAAACATGGCTAACTCTTTGTTTGAGCACGAGTTGATTAAAACAACTGTGCCTAAAGCGAAAGAGTTACGTCGTGTAGCTGAGCCTTTAATCACTTTAGCTAAAAACGATACTGTTGCAAACCGTCGTTTAGCGTTTGCTCGTACTCGTTCAGCAGTAACTGTTGGTAAATTATTTACCGTTCTTGGCCCTCGTTACAAAGAACGTAATGGCGGTTATCTACGTGTTCTTAAAGCGGGCTTCCGTGCAGGTGATGCTGCGCCGATGGCTTACGTTGAGCTAGTAGATCGCGAAGTTAAATAATTTCGCCAGAAGAACTTCAGTTGTTCGAAAAAAGACCAGTGTTTCACTGGTCTTTTTTTATGTCTGCTTGTTAGACAATTTATCATTTTGTCCTGAAGTGATATGTTTTTTGTCCGAATTGTTTAAACTTGACATTGAGTATTGTCAGATTTGTGGTTTAATAAAATAAAGTTTAAATCAGGCTATAAAAACAACATGGAAAAGCATATTGATATTTTGATTGTCGGTGCAGGTATTTCAGGTATTGGGCTGGCTGTACATCTTTCGAAGCATTGTTCACAACGTCAATTTGATATTATCGAACGTCGTGAAAGTTTTGGTGGGACTTGGGATTTCTTTAAATATCCGGGTATTCGTTCTGATTCTGATATGTCGACTTTTGGCTTTAATTTTAAACCTTGGCAAAAAGCCAATGTTCTTGCCGATGGGGCTTCAATTAAAGGTTATCTTTCAGAAGTATTGGATGAATATAAACTAAAAGATAAAATCCATTTTCAACATCGTGTACTGGCGGCAAATTATGATTCAATGCAAAAAAAATGGCGTGTTGAAATTGAAGATTCACATCAGAAAAAACAGACTTGGATTGCAAATTTTGTTCTAGGTTGTACTGGATATTATAACTATGATCAGGGTTTTCAACCGAATTTTCCAAATCAACAAGCATTTAAAGGGCAATTGATTCATCCGCAATTTTGGCCTGATCATTTAGAGTATGCAGGTAAAAAAGTGGTGATTATTGGTAGTGGTGCAACTGCGATTACTTTGGTTCCAGCTTTGGCGAAGGGCGGTGCAGAACATGTCACTATGCTGCAACGTTCACCGACCTATATTGCTTCAGTACCATCTATTGATTTTATTTATGACAAGATGCGCAAAGTATTGCCCGAAGATCTCGCTTATAAACTCACCCGCGCACGTAATATTGGTATGCAACGTGGCATTTATGCACTTGCACAGAAACAACCTAAGTTATTACGTAAATTGCTGCTGAAATCGATTGAAATGCAACTGAAGGGTAAAGTCGATATGAAACACTTTACTCCTGCATATAATCCATGGGATCAACGCCTTTGTGTGGTGCCAGATGGTGATTTATTTAAAATTTTACGCTCAGGTAAAGCCAGTATTGAAACAGATCAAATTGAGCAGTTTACTGAAAAGGGTATTCAGTTGAAATCTGGTCAACATCTGGATGCAGACATTATTGTCTCTGCGACAGGTTTAGAGATTCAAATTCTAGGGGGGATTAAAGCGACGATTGATGGTAAACCGATGGATACCTCTAAGCATATGTTATATCAAGGGATTATGGTAAGTGATGTGCCGAATATGGCGATGATCATTGGTTATATTAATGCCTCTTGGACGCTTAAAGTGGATATCGCTGCTGAATATATTTGTCGTATGATCAATTATATGGATAAAAATGGCTATGATGAAGTCATTGCTCAAGGCGATCAAACTGAATTGATGGAAGATACCGTGATGGGGAGTTTATCTTCGGGATATATTGCACGCGCAGTGGATGTCATGCCAAAACAAGGTAAGCATGCACCGTGGAATGTAACCAATAATTATCTAGCCGATCGTAAAGTTTTAAAAAATGCGAGGTTTGATGATGGTGTGCTTAAATTCGAGAAACGTACACGACAAGATTCGCATAAACCGAAATTAGTATCGTAAAAATTGTTTATTCTAAAAAGAGCTGCGGCTCTTTTTTTTGTTTTTAGCTTCTGCATTTAAATAATATAAAATTTTTGAAAAGTGGATGATAAGGTCAAAATAAAATGATTTAGGCCTCATTTTAATATGTTAAAAATGTAGTATTGTTCATGAACAATAGTATTAAATTGTATGGAAATTAAAGAACGATATTTAGAGCTTGAACAAGGTCAAATATTTATTAAACAATGGAAATTTGACCGTATAGATGCTTGTCAGGAATCACCCATTATTCTATTTCATGAGTCTTTAGGCTGTGTTGCGTTATGGAGAAATTTTCCAGAAAAGTTGGCTTTGCTAACTGGACGTGATGTGATTGCTTATGATCGTTTAGGTTTTGGTCATTTTCCACATTAGCAAAAACCAAGTGAAGTTTTAGCCAGTATTGAAAAGTTTTTGAAAAATATAGAATAAAAAGATGAAATACAACAAACAAATAAAAATGGGACAATGGTCCCATTTTAGGATCTACTGAGTCATTTTAGAGAGTGCGAGAAATCAGTTCTTTCATAATTTCATTGGTTCCTGCATAGATACGATTTGCACGGTTATCAATATAAGCACGGGCAATCGGATATTCCATCATATAGCCATAGCCACCATGTAATTGTAGGCACTCATCGACCACTTTAGAGAACATTTCAGAAATTTTATATTTCGCAGCAGCGGCAGCATCAATGCCAAGTTTATCTTCCAACTGTAATTCCATACAAAGGTCTAAATAGGCACGGCAAAAGTCAATTTCGGTGCGTAATTCAGCCAATTTAAAACGGGTATTTTGAAAAGCGCTAATGGGTTTGCCAAAAGCTTTACGCTCTTTGGTATATTGCACCGTATGAGCGAAAGCAGCTTCAGCCCCTGCTTGACAGATGATGGCAACCAACATGCGTTCCCATGCCAGCTCTTTCATCAGCATCATAAAACCCATACCTTCCATACCGAGTAAATTTTCTTTCGGCACACGGACATTATCAAAGAACAATTCACAGGTATCTTGTCCTTTCATGCCAATTTTATTTAACGGTTTTCCTTTGCTGAAACCTACTCGATCTGCTTCAACGATAAGCAAGGATAAATTGGCTGAACCTTTGTCACTACTGCCAGTTTTACACACCACAATGACCATATCGCATAAGTAGCCATTGGTAATGAAAATTTTAGAGCCATTAATGACATAGTCATCACCCTCTAACACAGCCGTAGTTCGAACTGCTTGCAAATCTGAACCTGTACCTGGCTCGGTCATGGCGATTGCTGTTACAGTTTCACCACTTGCCATTTTCGGTAGCCAATATTCTTTTTGTACTTCATTGCCAAAGTTATTTAAATAGTTGGCAACAATGTCTGAATGTAAGGAAAATCCCGTAGATGAATCCATCGCATAAGCTTGTTCTTCAATCAAAATCATGCTGTAAAGTCGGTCAACGCCTGAGCCACCATAGGCTTCAGGCATCGTTGCACAGAGTAATCCCATAGCACCTGCTTTATTCCATAAGTCACGATCAACATGTTGCTGTTGTTCATATTTTTCAGTGTTTGGAACTACTTCTTTTGCATAAAATTTGCGCACGGTTTCACGGAATGCTTCATGCTCTGCTGTGAATAAATGACGTGGCAACATATTGGCTATTGGTCGAATCGCACCTGACTGCATTTTTATTGTATCCATCTACAAGGTTATTGTTCTATAGAAAGTAGAAGATAGCTGCTGAGGTGGCAATGTGATGAATGCTCAAATATTTGCATAAAATGATGAATTTGGTCAATTGCAGTAAATGGCTCGAAACATACGTTAATGATAGGGTAAACTAGCAAAAATTTGTACAGCATTGGGGGAAATTATGAGTGAAGAAATGAGCTTGGAAGAGCGCAAAGTTATTTATCGTGCTCGTCGTGGTTTAAAAGAAATTGATGTTTATTTTGACCCATATGTAAAACAATATTATTTGCATGCGGATACAGCAGAAAAAGAAACTTTTGCGGAACTGGTTGCACAAGAAGATCCTGATTTACTCGATTGGTTTATGGAAGTCTCGGAACCGCCACGCCCTGAAATGAAAGCGCTGATTGTAAAATTGAAACATTACGTGCATGGCTAATCGGTCTTTTCAGCTGAGACGCAGCCGCTTAGCCTTTGTATTTCAGCTGATTATTTTTACCCTTTTCATTGTAATTTTACAGCAACTCTTGTCGTTATGGTTATGGGTACTTTGCATTTTATTGGCAGTCATTGCATATGCCTATGCTTTAAAAGTGTCACAACCGATTTATTTTGAGCATTTAGCTGCACGAGAATGGTCACTTTCAAGTACTCAGTCTAAGCCGGTTAAACGCGTTTCAGTGAGTCATATGATTGATCATCAGTTTTATATTGTGGTTTATTTTCAGCATTTCCGAGAAAAACCATTACTGATTTGGATAGACCAACTGCCGCGACAACAGTGGAAAGCCTTAAAAAAATTGGCGAAATTGATTTAATTGTTAGACAATTCCACCTCTATAAAAATACATTAAAATATTAATAATCAGATGTATACGTATTAAATCACCCGCTATGTAAGACAGCTTTGATATAAAAATAGCCATTATTTCAATTGTTAGACAATTTCTCCGCTTAATTTTTGACGCTAACTGTACATTAAATAGACCAACAGCAAATGAGGAAATCATCATGGTGATTCCAACTTGGATGTTTCTGGTGATCGCAATTGTTTTGGCAATTGTTATTGGACGACTCGGAACAGTGCTGAAGGATCAGTTGATAAAACATGAAAGCCAATAGGCTTTTACCACTTGATAAGTAGCATGTGCCGAACCGTCGCAATGCTACTTTTTTTTGCCTAATTTTTTTAATTTCATTGAATACAGTCAATTTTTTGTACTTCATTTCATGGCAAAGTATCAAATTAAATTAGAGTAAATGCTCTTTTATTCAGATTTCGCATCTGATATGTTTAGTTATATGGACATAAACACAATTATAGAGGACAGGAAAATGTCGAAAGTCCAAAAAATATGCCAAGGTATGGCAATTATTACAGTTGCAAGTTCTTTATTATCAGGTTGTTCTCAAGTGGTTAAAACAGGGGCGAATGTCGCACTTGGCTTTAGCGAAAAGCATATCGTACCGCCTATTTTAGCCATGGATGATGCCGATATGGCGTGTAATTCAGGCAATGCTTTAACCCCAGCCATTATGGCAACCAAAGATATGGGCGCAGATCCAACACGTATTGCGGTACTTTTATATGCCTCATCTGGAATTTGTGCAGAAAATCAGGCGCTTGAATCAGAGTTGCGCTATTTACGTGCCTCTAAGGCAGGTCAAGTATCAGAAGCGCAAGATGCCCGTATAGAACAAAAACGCTGGGCGGCGATTGCTGCACAGCGTCAATATGCAGGTTATCAACTGTTTGAAAATCGTTGGGAAGCGAAATATAACAAAAAACTGGGTGAAGAATGCCCGAAAATGAAAAGTGATTTGGATCAAACCGTTTACTTAATGGGGATGATTAGTGGTTTACAAGCCATGACCAATGATATTAATTCAGGTGGTGCAGTCAATGTTCCCAAAGATATTGCGGCAGTGGTTGAACGTGGTATGACCTGCTTAGACAATGCAAAATTCTGGGGTGCACCCAATGCTACGCGCGCGGTGATTTGGACGTTGTTGCCGGGTGCTGGTGATGGTAAACCAGATCCTTACCAGACCTTAAAAGCATCAATTCAACTGGGCGAGCAAAAAGGGGTGCGTTTATCGCATGCTTTATATGCCGTGGCTGCTCAAGCCAGTGGTGATGATGCCAAAATTCGTGATGCACTAAAAACCTTTGCTGCTTCACGTTCAGAAGAAAAACCAGTCAACCCACAATTTAAACTCGTAGATAGCATGGCAAAGAATATGGTACAGGCCATTTCTGACCGTTATTGGACAGAACATACGGGCATTCGTACTGGCGATGATGGTATGCAACGTTTCTGGGATGAGAAAGACAATAGCGCAGAATTAGATGAATTATTTAGCGAAAAGGAAGGTGCTTAATCCTAAGTTTGATTCAATAAAAATAGGGTTTTAAGGGACTAGAATGAATCGTTTAAATTTTGGATAGAAGTATTTTAAGTAAGGGGCATGCCAATGAAAGACCCATTTCTAATGCGAAAAATTGTTTTTATTGCAATTGCGGTGTCATTTTCGGCATGCCTTCAAGTTTTTTCAGATGCATTTATTTACTGGAAAGCAGACTTACTGCAACAGTTTTGGCGTTTATGGACAGCACATTGGGTTCATGTCGGATGGGTTCATTATTTGTTGAACATGCTGGCTTTTGCCTGTTTGCCCTTTATTTTTCCACGCGTGAAAGTGTGGCATTTTGTGGCTTTACTTTTGTTGCTACCCCTTTTAATTAGTCTTAGTTTTTATTATGTTTTTCCCGATATTGAGGCTTATGCAGGTTTATCTGGGGTTTTGCACGGTGCATATGTCGCAGTTGCAAGTGTGCATTTATTAGATAAGAAAGAACGTAATTTTGCGGTATTGGTCTGGTTTCTTATTCTTGCTAAATTGATTTGGGAAAATACCATTGGCAGTGTTGGGACAGCGGAACTGATAGGCAGTCCCGTATTGGTTGAAGCACATTTACTGGGTGTTATTTGGGGGGTAATGATCGCAATCTTTTATATTTTATGGTGTTATTTTTATAGATGGCAAACAGATTGACATTTAAAACATAAAAGAAAATGCATATTGTCATTTTTATTCCAACCAAATTGATGCAGATTTATACACAACAATAAATAGATTGGGTAGAGAAAGGATATTTTCTATTCAAAAAGGACATTGGCATTGCTGAACCAATTGTGATGACCAAAATAAAAAATAGGAATACACATGCAAAATGATGAAAACAATAGATCCGGATTGGGTCTATTACGTTATATCTGGGTTGAGTGGATCTCAACCTTTGTTATTCTGGCTTTATTGCTGCTTACGTTGATTATTGGCACGGGCGAGATGATTCATGGCCAGTTGTTACGTATGGGCGAGCGTTTATATGGCGACCCAGCAACCAGTATGCAATATTCATTTCTACGAGCAGAACCGACAGCGCCAGATTGCGATCGCAATCCAAATATAGACGCGCAAGTACAACAGCAAATGAAAGCCAATGCCAATGATGAATTTGCCGATATTTTTGGGACTACATCGGCTGCAGATGTTCGTGCTTCGGTGTTGGCAGCACAGCAGCAGTGTGAAGAAAAGTATCTATTTTATGATAAAGCCATTAAGCATATGCAGGCTCACCCAAGTCTAAGAATGTACCGCACGATTGAAACCTCATTCTTTGGTATTTTTAAATTCGGAAGTGAAAATCGGGCAATTTTATTGGTCTTGATGGTGGTCTTTGCCGCAATCAGTGCAACGCTAAAAACCCACCATATTGGTTTACGCAGTCCAGCAACCCGTATTGATTTTCGTGTTTATTCAATCGCTATGTTTGTTGCCAATGGTTTCTTGATGGCATCAAGTTGGAGTCAATATAATTCGATCAAAGATTCAGGTGTACCTGTTACAGGAGAAATGCATACTATTTATTGGATGTGGATTGTTCTGTTTACTGTTTTGACCTGTATTAGTTTATTTCAACTGATTAAACCACCAAGACCTTCTAGTGATGAAGGGGGTCGTGTTGGTTTGGCTTTCCTCAGTGTTCCGTTGTATGCCTATATGGCCATCATTACTGGTATTGCATTTACTTTCTTCATGGACTATCCAATGGGGCAAGGGATTTACTTGGGGCAGTTGGTTGAGTTCTCTAGTATTTTTCTAAATTTGGCCTTGTTTGTCTGGGCTGGTATGTTGCTTAAGCAAACACGAATTGTCGATTTATTTTTGAATATTTTGCGTCCGTGGAATCTTGCACCTGAAACATTAACGTGGTTGATTTTGATTGCTGCGGCTTTACCGACAGCTTATACCGGTGCATCAGGTATTTTCGTAATTGCAGCAGGTGCAATTATTTATAAGGAAGTTTGGAATGCGGGGGGGCGTCGTCAGTTTGCCTTGGCAGCAACAGCAATGTCGGGTTCAATGGGGGTCGTATTACGTCCATGTTTATTAATTGTGGTGGTTGCCTCATTAAATAAAGAGGTTACAACCGATGTACTCTATCATTATGGTGTGTATGTATTCTTATTGACATCGACGTTATTTTTGATTGTTTCTTTGTACTTTGCTGAGCAAAAATTCAGAATTGCATCACCTGCATTTGCTGCACCGAAATCATTACGGGCAATTTTACCCGTTTTGCCTTATATCAGTATTTTTATACTGATCTGGTTGTTTTATAAGTATTTACTTTCAACAGATATGAATGAGTTTACTGCGCCAGTGATGATGCCCGTGATTTTGTTGGTCATGGTATTATTTGATAAATTACGTCATGAGCCTGCACCGATTCCTCCAGTTGGACATTGGGATGAAACGCTGAACAATACACCCGTGGAGCAGCAGTATGCATATTCTCAAGCATCAGCAATGACAGCAGTATCTGCAATGGATGCAGCGCCAACCATGACCACAACATCTGTCATGGTTAAAGAGTCCGTAATCACTAAGCCATCCACAACTGATCAAGATGAGCCACGTCAAGTCGGTTTCTTTAAAGCCTTGCATATTTCGACCAGTGAAACAGTCGGGCATATTGGTGCATTAATCATTTTGATGGCATTGTCTGTGAGTGTGGGGGGATTCCTTGAACGCATTGAGATTATGGAGTTTTTCCCGACGGACATTAGCAGTATCTTTATCGTGATTACACTCATTGTTGCCTTGATGATTTTTGTCGGCATGATTATGGATCCATTTGGTGCCGTAATTTTAATTTCGGCAACTGTCGCACCTGTAGCCTACCAATATGGCATTGATCCTATACATTTTTGGATGATTACTTTAATTGGTTTCGAGTTGGGCTATGTAACGCCACCAGTTGCACTGAATCATCTCTTGGCAAGACAGTCTGTTGGTGATGCAGAAGTAGCAGCAGCCGATGCTGAGGTGAGAGATCAGCCATTCTTCTATCGTTATGAACGTTGGATTTTGCCAGTAATTGTGATGTTCCCTGCAATGTTGATTATTGCTTATATTCCTTACATTTTTAAATTATTTGGCTGGTATCACTAAATTTTACCAGTAGAAGAAAAAGCACCTTCGGGTGCTTTTTTGATTTCATGGTGTATGAATGGCTATGCTCAATGTTCTTGTATTAAAGACACCGCCACATAGTAGCGATGAGAATGCATCTAAATCCGATCAGACGATCGTGATTGAATATTGTGCTCAGAGCACATAGCTTGAATATTAGAAAAAAGAAGGGTTATAGCGTTTATAAGGCTAATTTATTTTGCGGGTGCAAGTTTATAAACGCATGCATAAGAATCAACTTTATTACAGCATACATACTATGATGTTAACAAAGTCCTATGCTGTTTTTGATGTTTCATTCATATATCAGCTGATCAATCTGAGGGAAGAAAAGATTAAGCCATGCTTCAATTTGAATTTGATTTTTTCAGTTGAGCTTCAAGTAATTTAATTTGTTCTTCTTTGAGTGCAATTAAGTCATCAGCATCGGTATGTTGTGTTTTTAGCATGACTTCTTGATCATTCAATTGAGTTTGAATATCGTCAAGTTTAGCCACTTCTTCTTTGAGCAATGATTCATTTTCTGGCACAGGCGCTTTTAGAATTTTTTCATCGACCAATTGAATGGTTTTTTCATCGATTACGGACTTTGCTTCAGTCGGTTTTACTTCAGCAGAAGTAGCTGGTTTTGCTGGCGTTTGTAAGCTGATTGCCTCATGTTCAGGAATTGCTTCGTTCGAGGTTGAAAAAAACCATTGATAGGCCGAAAAAAGCACAATGATTGCAACTAAGCCCCCAGTAATGCCCAATAAAAGTGTTGGGCTATTTCTTTGATCTAACGCCATTTATGAACCTTTATGATTTTGGTTGACGAGGTTTGAATTGAATGACACCGATTTCATCTGCAACTTCTGGCATTTGTGGTTCATCGACATGGGTAGGTCGATTTTCACTATAATCACACTCGATACATTCAATCCATTCATCGTCACCAGAGCTAAGCATGACTATTCGATCTAACGCTTCACATTTGGGACATTTAGCACCTGCGATGAAACGACGTTTAATAGTCATCTGACTTACCTTTTGATCAATTTAAGGCGCTTAGTTTAAGTGTTTTTAGAGGCATTCGTCCAACCTTGATGGCGTAATAAAGCATCTATTTTTGGCTCACGTCCACGGAAATTGATAAACGCATCAAGTGCTGTATCTTTTCCGCCAACTGCTAGAATAAATTGACGGAACTCTTTTCCAGTCTGTGTATTAAAAATCCCTTCTTTTTCAAAACGGTCAAAGGCATCACTGGCTAAAACCTCCGCCCATTTATACGAGTAATAACCTGCGGCATAACCACCGGCAAAAATATGGCTAAAACTATGCTGAAAACGGTTATAGCTTGCTGTCGGTGCAACGGCATATTTTTGACGAATATCATCTAATATGGCTTGGACTTGTGCGGCATTTAAAGCTGGATTGTGTTTGTGAATCGATAAATCAAATAAGGCAAATTCAATTTGACGGAGTGTTTGCATACCTGATTGGAAGAAACGTGCATCGAGTAAAGCTTTCAGTAAATTTTGCGGTAAGTGTTGTTTGGTCTCGATGTGTTCACTAAGTAAATCTAGACTTTCATGATCCCATGTCCAAAATTCCATAAATTGACTTGGCAGTTCCACGGCATCCCAGTCGACACCATGAGTACCCGCCACCGCAATATGATCTACTTCGGTCAACATATGATGTAAGCCATGACCAAATTCATGGAATAAGGTATTTACTTCATCGTGAGTGAGCAGTGCAGGTTGATCACCTACAGCAGGCGTGAAGTTACAGACCATATAGCAAATGGGTTTTTGTATGCCATGTTCAGTTTGCATACGTGAACGGAAGCCACTCATCCATGCACCACCACGTTTACCACTACGTGCATATAGGTCAAAGTAAAAACCACCGACCACCGTGCCTTGATCTTCCAGTTCAAAGTAATGTGCATCGGGATGCCAAACTGGGGCTTCACGCTGCACGATAGTGATCCCGTATAAACGATTTACAATACGGAATAAGCCTTGCAAAATTTTTGGTGCAGGGAAGTAGGGCTTTAATGATTCTTGCGATAAATTAAATTGTTGAACCTTAAGCTTTTCGGAATAGTAACCTGTATCCCAAGGTTGTAAATCCAGAATAGCATCTTGTTGTGCAATGGCTTTAAGTTCGGCAATTTCTCTTTCCGCAGGTGCACGAGCATGTTCTGCAAGTTCAACCAAAAATTGCTCGACGGTTGCGACATCGGGTGCCATTTTACTGGCCAGTGATAGCTCGGCATAATTGTTGAAACCGAGTAGCTGTGCCATTTCTTGACGTAGGCTTAGGATTTCTTCCATGATTTCGGTGTTGTCAAATTCAGTCTGTTCAGATTGATCTGATGCACGTGTGGTGTAGGCTTTATACAGTTCTTCACGCAAGGCACGGTCAGCTGCATAGGTCATAATGGCAAGATAAGAGGGAATATCTAAAGTGGCCACGGCTTGGTCAAGTTCACGTTGCTGACCATATTGTTTAAGGAGATCGACGCTGCTTGGTGGTAAACCTTTGAGCTGTTCTTCATTTAGCGGTTTGAAGTAAGCTTGCGTGGCATCCAGCACATGGTTGGAAAAATCAGAGGAAAGCTGTGACAAACGCGCAGAAATTTCTGCAAAACGTTTTTTCGCTTCACCCTCTAAAGCAACCCCTGACAATTTGAAGTCGCGCAGTGCCAGTTTAATTGCACTTTGCTGTGCCGCAGGAAGGCTATTAAACAGTGCAGCATCATGCACTTGTTGATAGCTTTGATACAACGCCGTGTGTTGACCGAGCGTTGTATAGTATTCGCTTAGACTGGGTAACAGTGATTGATAGAGTTCGCGGGTTTCAGCATTGTTCATCACTGCATTGAGGTGTGAAAGTACCCCCCAAGCTTCACTCATATTATTTTCGAGCGTATCCATTTGTTTGAGTACTGTAAGTTGTGCCTGAATACTTTCAGGGACTTCGGTTAAATCTGTTAAAAAGTTTTGTCCTTGCTGAATGGCTTGTTCAATTTGTTGTTTTAAATCGGCAAGTTGAATTTGATCAAATTGTGGAACCGGCAAAGTCGCCTTTTCTAAAGTCATTTCTATACGCCATTTCATTGATAAACTTAGTAGTAGATGTAGGGCTTGTGAGCAGGGAAATCAAGGTTTCTTTTGAGATTTGTTATTTTGTTTATTTAAAAATAACTTCGATGAGCATTTAAACGAAGCTGAACAATGCATTGCACTTTGTTTTAAAAGATCAACATGATTGGGAAATCCTAATAGCACAGGGCTAATAGATTGCAATGCTATTAGATGAGTTATTTTTAAGTTCAAGATTATTGAATTTGCATGGTTCGAGTAAATTATGAATAAAAAAAGAGAGCCGAAGCTCTCTTTTTATTTCAGAATTAATCCTGCTTTATTTTAGCATTGGATTTTTTCTTTTTTGGCTTAGATTTTTTCTTCACTTTATCTTTATCTTTGGCTTTTACATCAGATTTTGCCGAAGGCTTTTTGTCTGACTTTTTCGCAACAGACGGTGATTTGGTTTTTGGCTTTTTCTTACGAATCGGCTGTTCGCCATCTTCACTCACTACGGCTTTAGCGCGTGGCGTAAAAACTTCTTCTTTAGATTCACGCGCAGGTTTAGCTGCAACACGAGGAGCACGACTGCGAATCGCACGACCAGCATGGGTCATTTGTTGCAACAATTCAAAGTCAATCTTACGATCATCTAAGTTGACTGCTGCGACTTTAATTTTGACTTCATCGCCCAAACTAAAGCTTTGACCACGACCACGTCCAACGAGGCTTTGACTGGCTTGATCATAAACAAAGAAGTCATCGCCTAATTGGCTGACATGAATCATGCCATCGACATAGAGGTCTTTGAGTGTCACGAACAAACCAAATTCAGCTACTGCACTAATGATACCAATGAACTCTTCACCTAAATGCTGCTGCATATAGTGACATTTTAACCATGTGGTCACAGAGCGAGATGCTTCATCGGCACGACGTTCAGTCTGCGAGAAATGCTCGCCAGCATCATCTAAAGCAGCTCCTGACAGTGGAGACGGCTTTTGTTTTAAATGTGCTTTGATGGCACGGTGCAATAACAAGTCTGGGTAACGACGAATGGGTGAGGTGAAGTGGGTATAGGCATCATACGCCAAACCAAAATGGCCAGCGTTGTTTGCGCCGTAGTAGGCTTGCATCATGGAACGTAATAACACGGCGTGAATACTTGGTGCATCAATACGCTCTTTGGTCGCTTCAATGACGGCTTGATAATCTTTTTGTGTTGGCTGTTCAGGGAAGGGCAAACCCAGTAACTTCACATACTCACGAACTTTCTGAATACGTGAAAATTCAGGTGGCTCATGCACACGGTATAACATTGGAATGTCATTTTCTAAGGCATATTCTGCTGCTGCAACATTTGCCAGCAACATACATTCTTCAATGAGTTTATGCGCTTCATTGCGTGAACGTGGCAAAATTTCTTTAATGCCGCCAAGCTCATCAAAGGTCATATAGGTTTCGACGGTTTCAAATTCCATCGCATGACGCTGCGCACGTAAACCTTTGAGCACTTGATAAAGCTGGAACAAGGTATTAATGGATTTACGCACATCACGATCTTCAGGAATCGCAGCACTGTCACCATCAAAATATTGTGCAACTTGCGTATAAGTTAAACGTGCTTTGGAATGCATGACAGAAGGATAGAATTTAAATCCAGTCACTTTACCTGCACGCGATAAATTCAGATCACACACCATACAGAGGCGATCGACATGCGGATTGAGTGAGCATAAACCATTCGATAATGCTTCAGGCAACATGGGTAAAACAAAGTGTGGGAAATAGACCGAGGTTCCACGTTCTCTTGCTTCATGATCAAGCGGTTTGTCAGGACGCACATAATGACTCACGTCAGCAATGGCAACCACGACACGATAACCACCACCCGGACGTTTTTCTGCGTAAACGGCATCGTCAAAGTCACGTGCATCTTCACCATCAATGGTGACCAGTGCTAAATCACGTAAATCGATGCGACCTTCACGGTCTTGCGCATTGGGTTCTTTAAACTGTTCTGCATCACGGATCACTTCTTCTGGAAATTCATATGGCAAACCAAATTCTAAAATGGTTTGCGGAATAATAATTTCAGTGTCAGCTTTGTCTGCCATAGATTGCACGATATGCCCTGTTGGCAATTCTTCACGCGTCGGGTAGTCATCAATTGCGACTCGAACAGAATCACCGACTTTAACCTGAGCATGTTCAATCAGTTCTTTTTCTAAGGTAATGGGTTGGTGTGCGTTTGGATTAGCCGGTTGAATAAAGTATTCGCCATCGTATACAGCGACTTTACCAATAATCTGTTTGACACGATGTTGCACGACTTCGGTAATAAAACCCCAAGGTTTACCTTTGCGGTCAACAGAAGTTTGACGCACTTTTACACGGTCACCATTAAAGACCAAACGCAGTTCACGTTCAGGCAATACAATATCATCATGATCGGCAATGTTGACTGAGCCTAAACCTTTTGAGTTGATATAGACCGTGCCTTCATGCGTCGGTTGGTTGGTTGCAAGTTGGAATTTAAATCCATCTTTCATCAACTGACCATCGCGTACCATTGCACTTAAACGGTGACTGAGTGCTTCGATGCTTCGTTCGTCTGCAATATTGAAGTGTTCCACCAAATCTGAATGAGACTGTGGTGCTTGTAATTTTTCAATCGTTTCTGAAATTAGAATACGGCTTGGAATAGGATTGTCATAACGCTCAGCTTCAGCTTTAGCTTCAGGATCGACCCAATTTTTCATAATGTCTTTGGCTTCATGTCAGAAGATAGGATTAGCATAAGTCATGCCGCGTGATACTGCACGTAAATGATTGCAATATTGTGTTTTTAGGTCAGATTTTACCGTGCTACCAAATATTTCACACGTACCACAGCTAAAAAACTGGGTAGAAGGGCAGTAAAAAGGGCTAAATTGTTCAAAAAATAGATGATTGATTAAAAAAACAAGAATTTTTTCAAATGTGACTTGAAGAAGTAGAGTTTAGTTTGTATTATGGCGGCTCGTTACGGTGAGGTGGCCGAGTGGCTGAAGGTACTCCCCTGCTAAGGGAGCGTGGGTCTTAAAGCCCACCGAGGGTTCGAATCCCTCCCTCACCGCCACGAATAACTTGAAATGCGCTCATAGCTCAGCTGGATAGAGCACTTGGCTACGAACTAAGGGGTCGGGAGTTCGAATCTCTCTGAGCGCACCAATCAAGTAAAACGTGGTTATTTATAGTAACGAAGTCGAAAGACAACTCAAGTACGCGCTCATAGCTCAGCTGGATAGAGCACTTGGCTACGAACTAAGGGGTCGGGAGTTCGAATCTCTCTGAGCGCACCAACTTGAACACATCGAGAGATGTAAAATTGGAAGAAACCGCACATGTTGCGGTTTTTTTGTGTTTGAAATTTATTGCTTCTTTCGTCAAATTTTAGTCCGAATGAATGACATCAATCAGCCAATACTGCATTTAAGACCAACGGAATTAGGTTTTTGTTTAAAAAATAGATGAAAAATCGAATTTCGCCCAATAACTGTTCACTTGGTTCACTATTTGTTAAAAAGCACTTAACAGATCAATAAAAATGCGTATAATGCAGCACATCAAGACGTCGCGCTCATAGCTCAGCTGGATAGAGCACTTGGCTACGAACTAAGGGGTCGGGAGTTCGAATCTCTCTGAGCGCACCAACTTGATCAAGACTGAAAAACCGCACATGTTGCGGTTTTTTTGTGTCTGTTTTATGGCTCAGCATCCAATTTAAGCTATCTCAAGATTTATGGTTTTCGATTATCATCATAGTTCGCTATTTTCTATAATATCTGATGATTCATTCCAAAGTGTGTCTACAACGCTGCCTTGAAAACTTTGCATCCAATATGAAGAAACTGATCAATCTGGTGTAATATCTAGCGCAATTGTTGTAATAATTTGATGATGAATTATGTCTGAAACCCAGCCTGCTGTATCGGTACGTTATTTTTTAAACCTAGAAGAATCACAAGATGGTTTTGCCCTTGCAACCTTTGGTAAAAAGCAAATTACACGTTTTATTACCCCATTGGTAAGTATTGGGGTCATTGTTTGGGGCTTTATGCTCGGTTTTACTGGGGTTGGACGTTACTATGTTGCGCTTGGGATCTTCTTTCTGGTGATGCAACTGGTGATGCGTTACTGGTTTTTACCCATGATGTTTAAACGTCAATTTGTGAAATATCAGTTTGGTAAAAGTGAGCAGGGCATCGAATTATTTCAAGATCATGCGGAAATTTATGCCAATGGCCGCAAGCAAATTTTCAACTACAATGAAGTGCAAAACTTTGCCATAGGTAAGTTGACCTATATGATTGAACTGAAAAATCGTACGGTAGTGATTGTGCCTAAGCGTGCTTTTGAGCAGTCTGCGGATCAAACCATATTTGAAAATACCTTTAAAAAATAAATTTTAAAACAGTGTCGTAGAGAAATAAAAGGGAAGATCATGAGTACACGTCCATCTAAAATTGTCTGTGTCGGTCGTAGCTATGCAGACCATGCCGAAGAATTAGGCAATGCGATTCCTGATTATCCAGTGCTCTTTATGAAGCCACCGAGTAGTCTATCAACTTTGGAGAAAGGGATTAGTTGGAATCCTGCATGGGGCAATTGCCATCATGAATGTGAATTGACGTTAAGGATTGATAAAACCTTAACGGTAGAAACCGATCCAGCCAAAGCGTTAGCAGCGGTGGGTGCGGTGACTTTAGGCTTAGATCTAACTTTACGTGATTTACAAGATGACTTGAAAAAGAAAGGTCAGCCTTGGGAACGTGCCAAAGCTTTTGATGGTTCCTGTGTATTGGCAGATTGGGTGGACGTTACTGAAGTTAAAGACTGGAAGAATGTACATTATACTTTGCATGTTAATGATGAGCTGCGTCAGACAGGCGATACGGCATTGCTGATTTTTGATATTGCCACTTTGCTTGTTGATATTAGTCGGGTCTTTACCTTAGAGCCAGGTGATGTGGTGATGACGGGTACACCAGCAGGTGTTGCTGCGTTAAAGGCGGGCGATCAGCTGAGCATGACTTTACAAGGACAAACCCAAGATTTTGTGTGGAAGACGTTTGTAAAATAGTTTTTAAATTCAATCGAATAAAAATTAACAATAGGCTTGATTATAGAATCAGGTCTATTTTTTATGTGCATTTTAAGCACAAAGCATACTTAAACTATCATCCATTTTTATTTATTTTCTGTACCAATGGCAAGTTCTTGTGCTTCTTGATCATTAAGGTGAACGGTATTAAGCGGACGCGGTTGTATAATTTGTACAGGAATAAATCGAATTTGTAGATAAGAGGGATGACCATTTCGATCTGCTGCAAGTTGAGTATTTATTTTTTCAATTTCAGCATAGGTTGGAGCCAGATCACCACGAATACTGGCACGAACGACAGTAAAATTCTCACGCGGATCAAATTGAACAATATCAATCACATTGTTATTTACATTTAAACTTTGACTAATTTGTTGCTTGATCTGAGTCTCATAGAGTTGTTTTTGAATCGATTGAATGAGGTTGAAGGTCAAATAAATGGCCAGAATCATCAGGATAATCAAACTAATACTATTGCGTTTAATGAACCCCCAAATACTGTTGATTTCTTCATCTGAACCACGTCTAAAACCTGTAATCCATAAAACTAAAGATGAACTCACTTGAATGGCAATCATATTGGTAAAGGCCAGTAAAAAAGCATTGGCTGAGTTTTGCAGTTGACCATGTGCTAATAAAATACCACTCGCAACTAAAGGAGGGACTAATGCTGTCGCTACTGCCACACCCACCACTGCAACAGATAAGCGCGGTGAAACAGCAGCAAAAGCACCCGCTGCACCACCTGCTAATGCAATCATGAGGTCAATGGTTGTCGGTTTTGTGCGTGCGAGAATTTCATTGGTCATGGGAAGATCAAAATGAATGAATCCCATGATGATCCCAATGCTATAAATCATCATGACCCCTAAAGACAGGGTACTTAATGCGGTTCGTAATAAAATCCAGCGCGCATCAATAAACGCTAAGGCGATTCCTGAAATAGGCCCTAACATCATGGCAACGAGCATTGCACCAATAACCACTGCGGTGGAATCGGCCAATAGACCATATCCAGCAATAATTGCTGCTAAGGCATTCATAATAAAGAATGTTTTACTCGGCAGTGCATCAGCCTGAATATTTAAACGGACTTGTTTATGGTCAATTTTTTTTGAATTTTCGCGTAACGCCTGTTTATATCTAAGCTTTTCTTTTAACAGCTCATACTTATCTTGATCAGGGTTATGCTCATCAATAATAATGGTTGGAAGATCTTGTTCTTTTTTTTTCATCATTTTCTCAATAAAATGAATCCTTATACACATGATAGCAAATTTTACTTATACAGTTTCCTAAATTGATCGGGCGTACATTGCATCCAACGCTTAAACATATTAATAAACGCTGAGGCATTGGCATAACCTAAATCTAAAGCAATACTTTCTACAGTTTTTCCCTGATCTAACATCGACATCGCTTTGGTGACTTTTAAGCGTTGTCGCCACTCATTTAAAGAGATTCCCAATTCTTTTTGACTGTAACGTGCCAAAGTTCGCTCCGTCATATTCACGCCTTGGGCAAGTTGTTCTAAGGTGCTGTTATCTGACGGATGTTGATGTAAATAATCAAGAATTTGTTTTAAAACAGGGTGGTCGGAATGGGGTAAATAACTTCCCACGAGGGTGGCGTGATGCAACTGATCTAGCAAAACATGTAATAGACGTAAATGTTCAGGATCATCTTTATCTTGTGGATGTTGCTTAAGATGTTGTAATAATGCAGAGACTAAAGGTGAGGTCAGTAAAATTCCTGCTTGTTTCGGCATTTCTGTACATAGGTTTTCATGAACATAGAGTGTACCGTGTGAAACTGCGGTGCGATTTAAACCACTATGTTCTAAATGTGGCGGTAACCAGATGCCATAAGGCGGAGGGGGGATATAATCAATTTGATCAATATTAATTTCCATCACCCCATGAAAGGCATAGATAAATTCGCCCCAAGCGTGTCCATGTGCAGGATAAATAGATTGTGCCGGTGCATGACGAAACTGAATCCATAACGGGGCAGAAATTTGATTATTGGTGCTGAGTTTTTCTAAGAACTGTTCATTTGGGCGTCTTTTTTTCATCATAAATTCGAATGCCTGAATAAGAAGATCTTTTGTCTACTTTGAATTATATATTTAAAATATGACAGGTCTATAGTGTGCTGATCTTTTAAAATGAGTCAGTATTGTGGGCGAGAGGAAAGGACTCGATGCACGTGCATCTGGTTTGATGATGGTATTGTGTATTGTTTGGGGGCTACAGCAAGTGGTACTCAAAATTGCTGCGGCTGATATTTCCCCCATCATGCAAATTGCTATTCGTTCAGGGCTTTCCGCATTGCTGGTTTTTCCACTGATTCAATTGCAACAAGGCACTCATCTTTATTCGAAAGCCTATTTATGGCCGGGGATCTGGTTGGCTTTTTTATTTTCTGCTGAGTTTTTATTGGTTGCACAAGCCCTGACTTTAACTTCGGCTTCACATACCGTGGTTTTACTCTATACAGCCCCTATTTTTGTGGCTTTAGGTTTGCATTGGAAATTGCCATCTGAGCGTTTATCTAAGCTTCAATGGTCTGGAATTTTGATTGCTTTTGTGGGGATTGTAACGACATTTATTGGTCGAGAAAATCTGCTTGAACAAGGGTTTAGTCAAGTTTTGTTGGGGGATTTGTTGGCATTGTTGGCGGGTATCATGTGGGCATTAACGACAATTTCATTACGCCTAAGCAAATTAAATGAAGCCCATCCCACCCAAACCTTGTTTTATCAATTGCTGGGTGGTTTTGTATTTTTATTTCCTGCGGCTTTTCTATTGGGGCAAGCGGAAATTCATTGGACTTATATTGCAATTGGTAGTTTGGTTTTTCATACCCTGATCATGTCCTTTATGAGTTTGATGTTGTGGTTTTGGTTGTTACGTAACTACTTAGCCAGCCATTTGGGAGTCTTTTCTTTTTTGACGCCCATTTTTGGTCTACTTTTCGGGGTTTTATTGTTAAATGAAAGTATTGAGCCTAATTTTATTTTCGGGACAATATTGGTGATGGTTGGAGTATTGGTGGTGAGCATGCAGGATTGGCTTAAAAGAAAATTACACTATGTTTAAGTCTAGCAAATCAGCCACATTCATTGGTTGGTCCTCTATTTTAATTTGGGCAAGTTTGGTTGCTGTGGTCAAACTGATTAGCGAATCTTTAACGCCTATTTCGGCTATTGCTCTGATTTATAGTTTTAGTGCGCTGTGTATTTTAGTACTCAATGGACTACCTCGTTTTCAACAGATGTCTAAAGCTTATGTGTGGGGCTGTGGCGCTTTATTTGTCAGTTATGAAATTTTATTTTTACTTTCGATTGCCTTGTCACACAATCACGATCAAGTGCTCATTATTGCGATGATTAATTATTTGTGGCCGCCATTAACCATTGTATTTTCAATACTGGCAAAGCAGCTTAATTATCGTTGGCCAGTTATTTTAGGATTTTTTCTTTCTGTGTTTGGACTCTTGTTGGTGGTCAATCCAGATATTCTAGACTTAGCTCAATTGATGCATATTTTGCAGCAGAACCCAATTGCCTATTTTTTTGCATTTTTAGGCGCATTGCTGTGGCCCTGTTATAGCGTATTGACTAAAAAATATGCCCAAGGGCAAAATGCCGTCCCGCTATTTTTCATGGTGACTGCGCTGGCGTTGTGGGGAATTCATTTTGTGCTGAATGAGCCTTTTATTGTTCCTCAATTTAAGATGTGGTTAGTCATTGCCGTTACTGGTGGTTTGGTGGGAATTGCTTATAGTAATTGGAATCAAAGTTTACAGTTTGGCAATATCAAACTGCTTATTCTTGCGACTTACTTTATTCCAATTTTATCTTCTTTGATGTCGATGCTGATTTTGGATGCACGACCACAAATGAGTTTTTGGATCGGAACGCTTTTGGTGACTTTGGGTGCAATCATTTGTTGGAAAAGTACTTCAGAAACGCCATCAGAATAACGATCTTTTGCTCTGTGAAAGAGGTGGCGAAGATAGTCATTCTGATTGACATGAGATGTTTCTGTTTAATTCATCAATAATATGAGTCTACTTTATTTTTCTTCCAAAATTTTAGACAGGGGAATCGCTAATTTTGCAGAAAGGTAATCATCGGCTTCAATGAGAGCAGGTCCCAGTTTTTGCATCCACTCATCGTCAGGGTGGATATTACCGACATCTTGACGTCGTGGCAGTGGATAAGGTAACTGTGTGTAGAAATGCCAGAAATCGACTTGGGTTAAATTACGCACCAGAACAAATTCATTATTGTCAGTACGTCTGACCAAATTTTGTTGTTCTAGCATTAAGACATAAGAAGGCCAGCGTCCAATTTCGCCACGTCCTAAGACGTCCAGTGCTTCTTCATCGGACACACTTTCGCCAACGTGTTGCTTTTTATAAAACAGTTCTAGCAAGTCCAAGAGCATGATGACGGGATGGCGTTTTTGTTCTTTATCCGAATGAAAAGCCGTTAGTGCATAACTAATTTCAACGCCCAATAACACGATATTCCATGACAAAAAAATCCATAACAAGAAAATAGGCACTGCGGCAAAAGCACCATAAATAATTTCATAACTGGTGAAATTGGACATAATAAAGCCAAATAAATGCTTTAATAATTCAAATACCACCGCACTAAAAGTCCCCGCAATTAATGCAGCTTTAATCGGAACGCTGCGATTTGGAATGGTCCAATTTAAAATAAAAAAACCTAATATGGTCAGTGCAAAAGAAATGCACCAAAAGATCAATGAACCATCGACCTCATAACCGGTAAAATTATTGCTCAGTACATTGAGTGATGCCACAGCAGATGAAATGACAAATGCACTGCCGAGTAAAATTGGGCCAAGTGAAATAATGGTCCAATAACGCATAAAGCCAATAATACCGCCACGCGTTTCTCGAACACGCCAAATACGGTTAAAGACCGTTTCGATACTGGTCAGCATCATCACTGTGGTAATAAACAGAAATAAAATACCAATGATCGTTAGGTTGCTGGATTTATCGGTGAAGGCATTAAAAGCCTTGTCAAAAGCAATGGTGGTTTTAGGTAGGAAATTGCTATAAATCAGTTGTTGTAATTGTTGTCTGGCTGGCTCTAGCGCTTTAATGGAAGAAATGATGACCAAGAAAACAGTCAGCATGGGTACAACAGCAAAGAGGGTGGTATAAGTTAAAGACCCTGCTTGTTCACGGCAACGATCTGCTTCAAAACGTCGTATGACAAATAAAACAAACTGAAACCATGTCTCGTCATAAAAGCGAAGTTTTTTTAAATACTTTTCTAACATAAGTATAAAGTCTCAATTTTTTAAGCATCTTTATGAATTTTCATGACTAAGCTTAACCAAAAAATGGGAAAAATACCGTATAGTTTTCTTTTTTAGCTTCGTTTATAAAAATTATGCAGCCTTACATCCTTGTTTTATATTACAGCAAATATGGTTCAACGAAAGACATGGCGCATTTAATTGCCAATGGTGTTGAAGCGACAGGTATGGCGGTAAAAATTCGGACGGTGCCCAATTTATCGACTGTGGTGCAAGAGGCGGAAGCAAGTATTCCTGCGGATGGCGATATTTATTGTACTTTAGATGACTTGGCACTTTGTTCAGGCTTGGCTTTGGGTTCGCCAACGCGTTTTGGCAATATGGCCAGTGAAATGAAGTATTTTTGGGATCAGACCACAAGTCTTTGGTTAAACGGTGCATTGCATCATAAACCGGCTTGTGTTTTTACCTCATCAGGTTCGATGCATGGTGGGCAGGAAAGTACTTTGCTGACCATGCTTCCACCGTTGTTTCATCACGGTATGATGATTATGGGCTTACCAAATGCTAATCCTGCTTTATCCAATACCAAATCTGGTGGTACGCCGTATGGTGCAAGTCATGTCAGTGGCCCGCGTCATGACTTGGGTCTAAGCCAAGATGAAAAAGTCCTCTGTGTCGAACAGGGTAAATGTTTGGGTAAAGTGGTGCAGAAGTTACAAGCAAGTGCATGATTGGTCGCGTAGAAAGTGAGTTTAATCAGCACACTTTCTAAGTTTTTCTAACATGTATGAATTTTTGAATTGTCTCAAAAAAAGTCCAAAGTATATTGAAAAATGAATTGCTTTGGACTTTTGAATATCAAGTTAAACCGTTACAGTTTAAACTTTTTCTTTAAAACGATGATTGCATTTTAAGCATTTGTAATCTAAGAACACATTTTTGTCGATAATGACACCCGCTTTTTTGCCAAAGATATTACCTAAAACACCACCTGTAATACCGACTGCAATTGCACCAACAAAAGTCCCGACCGTTCCACCAAAAATAACACCCAATGGGCCAGCGACAGCTCCGATGGCCGCTCCAGTTGATGCGCCCGTTGCCGCACCACCGACCGTTCCTGCTGTAGCGCCAGCAGAAGTCATTAGAATGCCACTAATGGTTCTTAACTTTTGTTCGTGGTCTCGTTTTTCAACTTCAGCAGAGCCGCATTTAGGACATAGCATAGATTTTTCCATCAACTATTTATCTGTTCTTGATCTTGTGAGGACGTGTTTAAAATACGCCACACAGATAATCAATCGTTACAACCAAGCATAACAGCTTGTATCTTTTCACGCATGTTGTCAGGGCAATTTCATACCAATTTAATTCTAGCTGAATCACAACATCGAAGTTGATCTGAGTTGTAAATAGACAGGCTTAATCTATCTGATTAACACCCATTTAACACAATGGTCGTTATACGAATCTAGTTTGTAAGCCCCAAATAGAAATGTCCAGTTTCTCCAAAATAAAAAAAGAGCGTCTAAGCGCTCTTTTAAAATTCACACTGAAACTCAGTCACGAACAAATTCAACAGTACCGTTGCTTAAAGATTTAACACGAGCCAAAGACTCAACACGGTAGCCTTTTTCAATAAGGAGATCGCGACCGGTTTGGAAAGATTTTTCAATCACAATACCAACACCAATCACTTCTGCATTGGCTTGGTGAATCAGGTCAATTAAACCTAAAGCCGCTTGACCATTTGCCAAGAAATCATCAATCACTAATGCTTTGTCACTCGCGTTAATGTGCTTGTTGGAAATCGCAATTGTGCTTTCAGTCTGTTTGGTAAAAGAGAATACTTTAGAGCGATATAAGTCATCTTTTAGCGTTAAAGATTGATATTTACGCGCGAAAATGACAGGCACGCCTAGTTCTAAACCTGCCATTACTGCAGGAGCAATACCTGAAGCTTCAATGGTAATAATCTTGGTGATGCCTGCATCTTTAAAGCGAGCAGCAAATTCTTTACCAATTTGCTGCATCAATACAGGGTCAATTTGATGATTCAAGAAAGCATCAACTTTCAGAACTTGATCAGATAGAACGATACCTTCATTTAAGATTTTCTGTTCTAGTGCGTGCACAGGAGAGTCCTCTAAGGGCGGATGCTTTTTCAAGCAAAGGCGTATTTTAAAAAGGCGCTGAAAAAATGCAAGCAAAATTGATCAAATCGATTAATTCGTGGAGCCTTTATACCCAGTTAGCAGCAAACCGTACGATGTTTTGCCATCTTGGTGGGAAACTTTCACTGGTACATAGTCAAGTTTAGGTGCTAACCAAAAAATGGTATCGCGGTTTGGCTTATCATGTTTCATGACAACTTTAATGGTATCGAAAGTTCCATAAGAGGTTGTCACTTTCTCTGAACCTTGTTTTACAAATTTACGTGCTTCAACTTCTTTCGCATCTGCAATGGCATAACTCGATTTTAAACCCGAGGCTTTTAAGTCTTCACGCAGTTGTAATTCTGCATTGAGTTCATCTAAAACACCTGCTTTCCATGCAAAAGAACGTGCTTTATCATCTTTCTTAGTCGAAATGGTTTTAGTGCTTGGGTTAAATTTTATGCTCATAGTGTTGTTATGCACTAAAATTTTACTGCTGCGACTAAAACTATCTGAAACAATCTGGTTGCCATTGAAGCTGAAACGGCTGGTTTCAGTGGCAGATGCGATAGCACCCGCTTTTGCCGTAAAAACATACGTCCAGTTATTGCCCGACTTGCTTAAATTACGTGTTGCCGAGCCCATATTTTTGCCGTTATAACTAAATTGATAACTTGCTTGGAATGGACTTATGGCAAATGCTTGGTTTGAGAAACCAGCAAACAACAGTGTAGCGGTTACACCAGAGGTCATCGCAATTGTTTTCAATACATTGTGAGCCATAAGTACAGTCTTCCTATGAAGTTTGAATAAAGTGCAAATTGCTTGCTTGGTTTCTATTATGCACTTTGATTATGAAGATAAAATTCGAAATTTTGTCCAATCTGTATTTTTATGTAGTTTTTCTAGGGATAAAAATACAGATTCTAATTTGGGAAAATAGTTTAGTTTATTTTTGCTTAATTGAACTGGCTTTTTTATCCGCTAGATCATCTTCTACGCTCCAGTTGTCTACTGGTTCTTCCGACATTTTTCTAAATAAAGCAGTCAGATTGACATTGCCAATGATCACCAATTCAGCTTCGCGTAAAACGGCATGGTTGACATGAACTTTGGCTAAGGTGTCGATAATCGAACGGTTTTTGCCTAACCAGCGATTTAAGTCCAAATGCAGTAAATCATCTTTGACTTTAATGACTTTTAACTTTTCAAGAATCATACCTAAAGGATCTTTATTTAAGACTTTTTGGTAGAAAAACAAAGCAAAGTTGACCGCAATTTTTTGCACTATATTTTTAAATTTTGCTTCAATTAATGTCGTATCACTGATTTGTTCAAAAACAATGAGCTGGATATCTTTATTCATTTCCATTTGAATTAGTTTTAAATCGACCGAAAGGGTAATGTATAAACCTTTAACATCGAGTGTTGCATATAAACGCAACCAGTCATCATGTAAGTCTGCATGCAAGTCTTTGAGCATAGAGACATTGTCGGTGACAAAACGCTGGAAAGTGGCATTGAGAAAAACTTGGGATAATGGGAAATCACGCTCATCTTCAATAAATCCCTCTGCTTTTTGGTACACTTGACGTATACGTTTAGAGATATTGGATATTAGCGTTTGCATATAAAGCATCCTAGCAAGTGAATCTTCTTGGACTTCGATAGGTTTTGTCGAAAGTATTAAAAATACAAGTATTCCGTCTTGCAGTTTAGCAAAATTAATTGCACCATTTTCATGATTTTAATTCTATGCAGTTCGCTTGTTGATTGAATTCTCGTTTTTTATTCAAAAGTAGAAGCTGTATTTATTTTATGCTGTTTTTATACAGTTTGGGGAACCAGACATTTTGTCGGTTTAATGTGATGCTTAAGAAAATCAGTTTTACACCTTTAATGTATGCATGGTGGAAAGATCCTATTTTTAGCGGCGCAGTGATTTTAGCTGCCGTTCTGCATTTAATTATTTTAACTTTGCAATTTGCAATGCCGCAAGAAAGTGATGCCGCAGTGAAAGAGATTGCGGTGACTTTGCGTCCCACGAAGGACCAAGTTGAAAATGCTGATTTTCTGGCTCAGGCAGATCAGCAGGGTTCAGGCACATTTCGTGAAGCACACCGAATGTCGAGCGATATGCCAGCACCCATGCTTGAGCAAAGTGCTGGTGAGCAACAGCAAGAAAGTTTAGAGAAAATACAACAAAAGCGTGAATTAAGCTTTGATGAAAAAGTTTTAATGACCACCTTAAGTTGGAAAAAGGAAGCCGAACAAAATCAACGTAAAAAAGCGATGCAAGAGCTGAATAGTCAGTTTCAAGCCAAAGCCGCGATGGTGGCAAGTTTAGAAGCACAATACTTACAACGACAGCAAAATTTTAGTCGTCAGCAAAAGATTAAAACGGTCGATGGGATTCAGGCAAAACAAGATATTTCAGCGGCTTATCTAGAAAAATTTCGCCAAAAAGTTGAATTTTACGGCAACCGTTATTATCCCGATGCGGCCAAGGCACAACAATTGGCAGGGGAAGTACGTTTAATGGTTATTCTAAATAAGAGCGGCGGAATTCGTGCCATTCGTTTAATTGATAGTTCAGGGCATGGTTTGCTTGATGAGGCAGCCAAAGCTTCAGTGCGTAAAGCCGCACCTTTTGGTGCTTTTGATCAAGGGATGAAAGAGATTTCAGAGCTACGTATCGTGCGAACTTGGCGCTTTGATCCAGCCGAAGCTGAATTTGAAGTGAAATAAGCCGAATTTAAATGGATTCATGGCAATTATTCAGCAAGGTGATAAACACCATCTTGTTGTCCGCCGAGCCAAGTTACAGCTAAATCTTTGTCATGAATTTCTAAACGGGTTGGGAATATTTCTAATTTTTTGGCATATTTGGATGCTGCTTTTAAACCAATACAGTTGCCATTTTTCCACCATGTTCCTTCAGCATATTGATCTAATGCACCGACGGCAAGATACCATTTGAATTTGCCATTGGGTTCAAGTAAAAGTTCAGAACCGACCTCCATCACGCCTTGTAAATAATAATGTCCTGCCCACGTGCTATCTGTAGATTGAAACTTTACTTGCTTACAGGTGGTTTCATTATGGGCATAGAGCGGTGAACTAAAAGCTAAAGAAGAAATGCAGAAGAGTGCAGTCAGAATTTTTTTCATGAAGGTGCCTCTATATTTTAATGTGTCTTGATTTGATGTGTCTTTAAAGGTGTTTTTATTTTCTTGGATTGGTTTTTAAATTCGCTCGACCAATCGAAATTGATCGAGCGAAATTGATTGAGTTAGCTGTTTGAAATTACTGTTCTTTATACGGGTTATCAAAACCGAGTTTTTTCAGAATTTCAATTTCTAACGCTTCCATTTCTTCGGCATCTGCCTCAGAGGTTTCATGGTCATAACCCATTAAATGTAATGTGCCATGGACCAGCATGTGGGTGAAATGCTCAATTGGTGTTTTTTGCTGATCTAGCGCTTCTTGTAAAACCACAGGAATACAAATCACCAAATCGCCAATTGGGAATGAATCTAAAATTGCCGCCATTTCATCGGGAAGGTCGCTTGGAAAGGACAATACATTGGTCGGTTTGTCTTTACCACGATATTCCAAATTCAGTTGCTGGCTTTCAGCATTGTCGACACAGGCAATACCAATTTCGCAGTTACTTTGTGTTGCAATGTGACGTAACGAGGTTTCTACCACCTTTTTGAGGTAAGCACGTTTCAGCACCAATTCAGGAGCTTGAAAATTTTGCTGTAAAGAGAGGCTAAGTTTCAACATGAATCCTTAATTCATTGAATATTTGAGTCAGTCTTGAGCATCGGCGGCAGCATTATTTTCAGCAATCAGCGCTTCTTGAAGGGCTTTGCGTTCTGCCCGCGCTTCTGCACTTAGACGGTGTTGTTCACTGTCCCATCCTTCATAGGCTTCGACAATTTTTTGTACCAGCTGATGACGTACCACGTCACGAGAATGGAAACGAGTAATATGAATTTCTTTCACGTTTTCGATGACACGCAGGGCATGAGATAGCCCTGACTGTTGACCACGCGGTAAATCGACTTGAGTAATGTCACCCGTAATTACGGCACGTGAACCAAAACCTAAACGGGTCAAAAACATTTTCATCTGTTCAGGTGTGGTGTTTTGTGCTTCATCTAAAATCACGAAAGCATGATTGAGGGTACGACCACGCATATAAGCTAATGGAGCAACTTCAATCACTTGACGTTCAATCAGTTTAGCAACTTTTTCAAAACCCAGCATTTCATATAAAGCATCGTAAAGTGGACGCAAATAGGGATCAATTTTCTGGCTTAAATCACCCGGTAAAAAACCAAGTTTTTCACCAGCTTCAACGGCGGGACGAACCAGTAGAATACGCTGAATTTCATTGCGTTCCAGCATGTCGACAGCAGCGGCAACGGCAAGGTAGGTTTTACCTGTCCCTGCTGGACCTATACCAAAAGAAATATCACTTTGCAAAATACGTTGTACATAACGCTTTTGGTTTGCACCACGTGGGTTAATTCGACCTTTACGCGTTTGTAACCAAACCTCGTCGAGACCTGTATGTTCTTGATCAGGATCGATTTGTAACTCACGATCGGTCTGACTGCCTTGAATCATCAAATGTAGTGTGTCGGCACTGATTTGTTGAGAGACCTCGGCTTCTTCATGTAAGCGCTGCAATAAAACCTCAGCTCTCTCAACCGTATCAATATCACCATCGATAAAAAAACTATCACCACGGTGAGAAATTTTTACATCTAAACGTTGTTCGATTTGTTTCAGATGACCGTTATAAGCACCAAGCATGCTTTTTAAACGATCTACTGAAATACCCGGAAAAGCCACTGTACGTCGAATCGCTGCAGTCAAGAGATATCCTTTTGGGAAGTTAAATCTATCTGCTTACATTACGCCACGTCAGGCTCAAGATTCAATAGCTCACCGTAAACAAAATTCAAAGTTTTAATTTCGGTAATTTCGATTTCTGCAAAGCGACCGACCCATGCTGCATCACCAATAAAGCTGACATAACGTGTGTTATCGGCAGTCCCCACCAACAGGTTTGGATCTTTATCCGAGACATTTTCAATCAAAACGCGTTGAATCGTACCCAGCATGGCATCTGTTTTATCAATACTCGAACGTTTAATCCATTTTTGAACTTTGCCAAGACGTTCTTTTTTCACATCTTCAGGTGTACTGTCTGGTAATTCAGAAGCAGGCGTACCCGGACGTTTGGAATAGATAAAACTATAAGAGTGATCAAAATCTAGATCTTGAATGAATTGATAGGTTTCTTCGAAGTGCGTATCGGTTTCACCCGGAAAACCAATAATGAAGTCACTCGATAAATGCATATCTGGACGCACTTGACGTAGTTTTGCAATCTTATCGATGTAAACATCAATTGTGTGGTTACGCTTCATGGCTTGCAGAACATCATTTGAGCCACTTTGTACAGGCAAATGTAGATGTGAAACCATTTGCGGAAGATCGCGGTAACATTCAATTAAATCATCGTTAAATTCAAGCGGATGTGACGTGGTATAGCGCAAACGACCAATACCCGGAATTTCAGCCACTAAACGTAGTAAGTCTGCAAAGGTACAAATGTTGCCTTCGAAGGTTTCACCGCGATAACCATTCACATTTTGACCTAAAAGCGAAATTTCACGCACGCCTTTTTCAGCCAAACCAGCAATTTCAGCCAGTACGTCATCCAGTGGACGTGAAACCTCTTCACCACGGGTATAAGGCACGACGCAGAAAGAACAGTATTTTGAGCAGCCTTCCATAATCGAAACAAAAGCTTTGTAACCTTCAACTCGTGGTTCAGGTAAAAAGTCGAATTTTTCGATGTCAGGGAAGGAAATATCTACCAGTTTGATTTTATCTTTCTTTGGTTTTTCAGCTTGTTCGCTATGTTGGTCTAACATTTGTGGCAAACGGTGCAAGGTTTGTGGGCCAAAAACCATGTCGACATAAGGCGCACGTTTTTGAATGTTGTCACCTTCTTGCGAAGCCACACAACCACCAACCCCAATCACCAAATCAGGATTTTTGTCTTTTAGTTTGCGCCAGCGACCCAGCTCAGAAAATACTTTTTCTTGGGCTTTTTCACGAATTGAGCAGGTATTCATCAGTAGAATATCGGCTTCTTTCGGATCTTTGGTCAGCACATAACCGTGCGAGTCGCCTAGAAGGTCCGCCATACGATGACTGTCATACTCATTCATCTGACACCCTTGCGTTTCGATATACAGCTTTTTCACTGATCCGTCGGCTGGGGTGTGCTGTGGCTGGGTAACAGTGTTTTCTGAAGCAGCTTGGGCACTATTGGGAATGAAGGTTTGAACCGTCATGTAGGCTCCTAAAAGATAAATCGAAGAAATCGCAATTTAATCGTCTCATTCCAATAGAGGGTGAGGCATTTAGCGAGTTGCTTTTTACCATTTTCTTTCAACACATGTTTGAAACTGAATTCGGAAAATGAGGGGGACTGGCTAAAATAATTAAAAATTGCGATTTGAATAGAAGAAAGGCGCACATTTTAACAGGAATTGAAGATAAACTTATAGTCATAAATAAGCAGACCAGAAGATTGATTTATGAGGTAAAAATGCTGGAAAATTAATATTGTCTAATCATAAGGTTACACAACAGAACAGTAGAGTAGTTTAATAATAATTACACTATTTAAAAATGATTAGGTGCGATCAAGGCAACACTAAATGACGGAAGGCAAGCAGATGTTCAATCAGTTAATCAATAAAAAATATTATAAAGTGCTTGCTTTAGGTTTGGCATCAGCAGGATATGTGTCGGTGACGCATGCAGCAGATGAGCAATTTAATGATGCTTTACAAGCATCTAATACTGGAAATATCGGATTGCTGCAACAATTCCAAACGTCTATGCAAAATGATGTTTTGGGCTATTATCCTGAGTATTGGTCACTGAATGCGAATTTAGCGATCCAACCTGCGAGCAATATTGTTAATTTTGCCCAGCGCTATCCGCAATCCGCTATGGCTGAAAAATTAGCAGCAGACTACGTTGAAGAAAAAGTCAAACAAGCCGATTTCGCAACAGCACAACCTGTTTTGCAGTATGTAACCAATGCGGATCAAGCAGAAAGCTGTGCTGTGGCTCAGGTACGCGCAAAGTCAGGTGATTCTCTGGTTTTTGCTGAATATAAGGATGTTTGGCTCAACACCAATTCCCAACCTGAACCTTGTATGGGTTTGGGGCGCATGATGCTCTCTAGTCCTTTAATGACAGAGCAAGACCGTCAACAGCGCTTATGGGGACAGCTTCGCGCAGGGCAGTCGGGTCAGGCTTTGGCGACTGCACAAACCTTGGGGATGAGCTTATCGTTATCTCAACTTAATCAAATTCAAGCCAATCCATTAAATTATTTATGGTCTGCACCCAAAGCATCCGCTACTGATCATGCCTATTTAGTTTTTGCGCTGGGACGTTTAGCCGACAGTGATTTAAATTCGGCCATATCATCTGTACAACGTGCGGCACAAGGAACACCTGTGCAAGTGCAAAAAGCCTTATATCGTGTTGTCGGATATATTGGCGGCACCACGGTGATGAAAAATAATTTCAATCGTGAAGTATTGGATTATTTAGATGCCAGTTATGGATTGCCATTTAGTGTCGAAGAAGCCGAAATTTATGCCCGTCAAGCCATTCGTTTCAGCAGTTGGGAAAGTTTAATTCGTGCCATTGATGCCATGAGTGTGTCGCAAAAACAAGAAGATCGTTGGCAATATTGGTTGGCACGTGCTTCTGAGCAGCGCGGAGATGCCAGTTCTAAACGCACTGCACAAGAAATTTTTAAAAGATTGGCACACGGTGATGATTATCATAATTTATTGGCCAAAGATCACTTGGGGCAAAGTTACAATAACATTCCAAATAATGTGCAACCGTCCAACAGTGACATACAGCGCTTAAACCAAGATATTCATTTTAGCCGTGCTTTTGCTTTACGCCGTGTCAATGCACCTGACAATTATATTAATCGTGAATGGAATTGGGCAGTCCGTCAGGCGTATTTAAAACATGATGATGGCTTGCTGCTTGCGGCAGCGAAACGTGCCACAGATATGGGTTGGTATGACCGTGCGATATATGCGGCAGACCGTACTGAAAATAAACATAATTATGCTTATCGCTATGCCATGCCACACCAAAGTTATGTGGTTAGCCACAGTCGTAATGCAGGTATCGATCCTGCATGGGCGTATGGCTTGATGCGTCAAGAAAGTCGTTTTGTTTCAAATGCGCGCTCACATGTTGGGGCGGGCGGTCTGATGCAAATTATGCCAGATACCGCAAAACTCGTGGCGCGCCAGATGGGTGAAACTTATAACCCTGCGGCATTAACCGATATGAATACCAATATTCGCTATGGCACCTTTTATTTGTCCATGATTCAGAGCCAGTTAAGTAATAGTCCTGTTTTAGCCACTGCTGGTTATAACGCAGGGCCAAATCGAGCACGTCGTTGGCAACCCGATGTACAACCTATTGCAGCAGATCAATACACTGAAACGATTCCACTTATTGAAACTCGCGATTATGTAAAACATGTGATGACCAACGCAACGCATTATGGGGTGTTGCTTGGGCAAGGTGCACAATCCATTGAAAAACGTATGAATATTATTCCATTAAAGAATAATCCTTAATCATTTTAATTTTGTTGATGGGTCTGACTTGTTAATGATATTTTTTGAGTACACAGCAGTTTTAAAACGGTTCGCACTGTTGGTATTGAGCAGTGTCGGATTGAGTCTGTTTACATCTCATGTTTTTGCAGCGCCTGTGCAGGGTTATGTGATGCTGGTGCAAATGACACCTGCTGTGTGTTTATTGGATACTCAAAAGTCAAAAAAACGAAAATGTTTAGAGGGTTATTCTTTGAATATTGCTGGTTTGTTCCCTGAAACCTCAGAGTCAGAATGCAAAACGGCATCTTCTGCGGCTTTATCACCCTTGCAAGCGAAAGTTGTGGCACGCGTCATGCCCGATGAAAATGCACGAGTCCAGCTTTGGTCTGCGATTGGCGGTTGTGTCCCGATGAATGCCAGTCAATATTTTCGTACCATAATTAATTATGCTGAACGGCTCAAAATCCCGGCTGAATTGACCAGCCCTGAAACACGTCCCATGCATATAGCGAATCTTCGCTTACGCTTTTTACGTTTGAATCCGACTTTGCCAGTCAATGCGATTAAATTTAATTGTTCAGTTTCACATGGAACGCCTATTTTGACCGAGGTGAAACTGTGCTACAAAAATAATGGTCAGTACAAACAATGTCCAGCGACAGTTGAAACGAATTGTCCCGTGTCATTCATAATAAAAGGTTCTTACTAAGCGTTTCTTTGCAATTTTATTCATATTTCCCATTATACTTTTGTTGAAATCCATTCTCTTTTACATGCAACTGCCAAAAGATTGGAGTACAATCTTTCGCGTTTATGATGATTAGATTAAATGGACTAACTATTTAATCGCATTGAATATCCTCTATTGGAGAGAATTAGATGAAGCAAGCAGTTCGTGTTGCCGTTACTGGCGCTGCAGGTCAAATTGGTTACAGCCTATTATTCCGTATCGCAAGCGGCGAAATGTTAGGTAAAGATCAACCAGTGATTTTACAGTTGCTCGAAGTTCCTTTTGAGAAACCTCAAGCTGCGCTTAAAGGCGTAATGATGGAACTTGAAGACTGCGCATTCCCTCTTTTAGAAGGTATGATCGGTACTGATAATCCAGATGTTGCTTTTAAAGATGCTGATTACTGCTTACTTGTAGGTTCTCGTCCACGTGGTCCTGGTATGGAACGTGCAGAGCTTTTACAAGAAAATGCTAAAATCTTTACTGTTCAAGGTAAATCAATTAACGACCACGCAAGCCGTGACGTTAAAGTTCTTGTTGTAGGTAACCCTGCGAACACGAATGCTTACATTGCTATGAAATCTGCTCCTGATTTAAACCCAGGTCAATTCACTGCGATGCTTCGTCTTGACCATAACCGTGCGCTTAGCCAAGTTGCGGCTAAAACGGGTAAAGCAGTTAAAGACATCAAAAATCTTACTGTTTGGGGTAACCATTCTCCAACCATGTATGCTGACTACCGTTTTGCAACAATCAACGGTGAAAGCGTTAAAGACATGATCAACGACCAAGAATGGAATGCAAATGTATTCCTTCCTACCGTTGGTAAGCGTGGCGCTGCAATCATTGAAGCACGTGGTCTTTCATCTGCTGCTTCTGCTGCGAATGCTGCAATCGACCATATGCGCGATTGGGCTCTTGGCACAAATGGCGAATGGGTAACAATGGGTATTCCTTCTGACGGTTCTTATGGTATTCCAGAAGGCGTTATGTACGGTGTTCCAGTAACATGTGCAAACGGTCAATACACACGTGTTGAAGGCTTAGAAATTGATGCATTCAGCCGTGAACGTATGGACGTAACGCTTGAAGAGTTAGAAGGCGAACGTGCTGCGATTGCTCACTTGTTCAACTAATTGATTTCAGCTTAAGCTGATTTTAAATTAGAGAAAAAGCACTCCATTTAGGGGTGCTTTTTTATGCTTTAAAAATACGCATAGTTGTCAATAGATTCTTGTGTTGAACAAAAAATAACATGCTGTGATGTAGTGACAACTGAACTTGCACAGGCTTCGGTCTAACTTAGAAGGAAGTAAGCAAGACTTGAGGAGAACCCTATGTTTGATCAGCAGCCGACATTAGAACTTTTTTTTGAACAATTGGGACTCGACGCGAGTGCAGAAGCCATCGATCGGTTTATCGAAACACATCAATTGACCATGGATATACCGCTGCATAAAGCTCCATTTTGGACACCGTCACAGCATGATTTTATTATCAGCCATTGGAAAAAAGATGATGATTGGGCAATGGTGGTTGATATTTTAAATGAGCAATTACATGTCGAAAATCAGCTTTTAGGGTCATGCGAGCTGTGAATACAAATTGAAACAACAAACCTAGTTTTATGACTAGGTTTTTTTATCAATATCTTATAAGTTAATTGAATAATAAATGACAGATTAGTTGATAAGGAGGGCGAGATGCTCAATCAAAATACACCATCCTTAGCATTATTGTTTTCACAATTGGGGTTGGCGAATAGCCCAGCAGCGATTGAATTATATGTGCGTACCCATCAATTACCCGCACATCAAAATTTACATGATGCCTCTTTTTGGAATAAATCTCAGCGAGATTTTTTGATTAGTCATTTGGTTCAAGATGATGACTGGGCGATGTGGATTGATGAATTAAATCAGCAATTACACTTGGATGCCTATAAATTACAGGTGGTCTAGACCGCTATAGATGTAGAACCTATTTTGCTTGTGTCTGGCTGTATAAGTGTTTTGTAAGCGTTCGTGATATTAAAAAAGATATAAAAAAACTCCTGATTTCAGGAGTTTTTTAATTTTTAAGCTTAATGCAATTTACTTTGAATCAGTTTCGTAAACCAAAATTCTTCGTGTAGGACTTTAAACGAAGGATGCTTCTGTAGTAATTCTAAATCAAACTCAGCTGTTTGACGATATTTGTTGAGCCAGTGACGCGTCAGTGCAGTTTCATTTCTAGAAATCGATGCATAGGCAAGGAAAAAGTAAATATCACTATGCTCATGTTGGCTCAGCGGTTTTAAAATTTGCTGGGTAATTAAAGCAAAGCGCTGTTCCTTGGTCATTTCGAAATACAACATATAGGCTTTTGCGAGATGCAAGGACAGATTTAAATACAAAGACATCGGCATTTCTTCATGTTCAATCCGTGCTTGTTCTAAAAGCACCACGGCTTCTTGCAAAAAATGAATCTGTTCTTGACGCAAATTACTAAAAATCACCAGTTGTAAGCGTAAATCTGCACGTTCTAAAGCGAGGGCAGGTGTATTGTTTTCCAAATACAATTGGTCTGTTTCACCGATACGCTCGATAACTTGTTTTGTATTTTCAAACATTAGCCTATACCTCTTTGATGAATGCTCAGTATATCGGGGCAATCGCAGGAATTTAAAGGCAAATCTTGCACCCTGTTTTGCTTATGATCAATACTTAGAATAAGTTTTGACCGCTACGTAACCAAGCGGTAATGGATAAACGTTGATGTTTGGCTTGAATCACTTCATGTAATAAATCACTTTGAAACAGCGCAATACGGTTTGGTTTAGGTTGAATGATATGCCATTGCTCATTTTTATCTTGTAGATGTAGCTCTCCACCCCAGTCCTCTTGCCAATCTTCATGCAAATAATAAACTGTAGAAATGACTCGATCATTTTTCTTTTGTGGGTTGTCACGGTGCAAAGCATAATATTCTCCTGCGTTATAGCAGGCAAAATGCGCTTCGACTTCTTTTATGCCCAAATAAAAATTTCGATTTAAATCTTGGGAGAGTGCTGTCAGGGTTTCGATGTGTTGTTGTGCTATTTCTAATTCATCGCTAATCCAAAGAATATGGTCACTACGAATTTGACTGACCACCCCACTTTGAATCGCGGCATCACGGAAAAGCTTGAGGTTAGCCGTGCATTCTTTAACTAAAGCATGTACATAGTTTAAAGGGTAAGCATTATCAATGACGGTAAAACCATGTTGATCTAAATCTTCAATAATTTGATCAACATTCCAAGACTTTGGGAGTTGAATTACATCCATACACATATACTCAAAAATGATATAGAAAAGGCTGGCGTATTCTAGAGCAAGATATCCTGCGGAACGAAACATTTTTTCATGCTAAAATGTCTGTTGATTATAGGAATTAAAGAAACATGAATTACCGTCACCATTTCCATGCAGGCAACTTTGCCGATGTCATGAAGCATGTGTTATTACTGCAACTTTTAACACGTTTAAATGCCAAAGATAAACCTTATCGCTATATCGATACGCATGGTGGTGCGGGTAAATATGATTTATCGACCTCTGCAGCACAAAAATCAGGTGAGTTTTTAACGGGTATTCATCGCTTAGTAAAGCTAGATGATTCAATTACCCGTAATGCACCTGAAGCCGTTAAGCAATATCTTAAAATTGTTGAAGATATGCGTGCCGGTTCAGGTAAGGGTGCTTATCCTGGTTCGCCGTGGTTTGCGCTAGAAGGTATGCGTGATATTGATCAAGCCACTATTTTTGAAATGCAAAAAGAAGTTTTTCAAGAATTATATTTCAATATTCGTGACCGCCGTGCAGGCTTGCATGAACGTGATGCATATGAAGGCTTATTAGGGGTTATTCCGCCAAAAGAAAAACGCGGTTTAGTTATGATTGATCCACCTTACGAATTAGAACGTAAGGACTTTCCGCAATTGGTCGAATTGTTGACGACTGCACACAAAAAATGGCCGACAGGTGTTTTTGCTGTATGGTATCCAATTAAAGATCGCGCCATGATTGATCGTTTTGAAAAGAAAATGATGAAAACGGGTATTCGTCGTCAATTGGTGTGTGAAATTTGTGTATGGCCAGATGATACGCCAGTCGGTTTAAACGGTTGTGCTTTACTGGTGATTAATCCACCTTGGAAATTCTCACAAGATGCTGATGAAGCATTGCAGTGGTTATTCCCGCATTTACGCATGAGTGAAAATGGCGGACATGCTGCGGTGCGTTGGTTGGTTGGCGAATAAGATAGACGTTTAAGAGAGATAGGTTACAGTTAGGATCGATAAGAATGACAAGTATAAATAAACCTGAAAGTGAATCTTCTGCCCGCGATGAACATGCATTTGATGGCATCACTTTTGAAGTGGAAGAAGAAGAGCATACCCAAGAGGGACAAAAGGTGAAACGTCGTGGAATCTATCTGTGGCCGAATCTCATTACCACGGCAGCGTTGCTGTCGGGCTTTTATTCCATTATCGCGAGTATGAATGGTGATTTTACCCATGCCATTTATGCCATTTTTTTGGCAGCATTACTCGACGGTTTGGATGGTCGTGTGGCGCGTGCGATTGGTGCACAAAGTGCTTTTGGTGAACAATATGACTCGTTGTCTGACTTGCTGGCTTTTGGTGTAGCACCCGCTATTTTAATGTATAGCTGGAGTTTGCATGATTTAGGTCGTATTGGTTTGGCATGCTGTTTTGTGTATACCGCTTGTGCTGCATTTCGTTTAGCGCGTTTTAATGTGCAAATAGGCGTGGTCGATAAGCGCTATTTTATTGGTGTTGCCAGTCCGTTGGCTGCCATTTTAATGATTACCATCGTTTGGGTGGGACGCGACTTCCCAGATATTTTTGATTTACGTGAAGTTAGTGTACAAATTACCAATGCAGTACTGATTGTTGCCGTTGGTTTGTTAATGATTTCCAATATTAAATATTATTCATTTAAAACATTTGATCGTAAACGTGTGCCTTTTGCGGTGTTACCTATTGCCGTATTTATCTTTGCTGCAATGACTTATAATATTCCTGTGGGTATTTTAGTGATTTCTATTATCTATGCACTGTCTGGCTTTGTGACCACATTTATGGCCAGAAAAAATACCACAACATAAAAATGAGATAGCGATACTGAAAATAAAAAGGAGCATGATATGCAGTTGTTTCATGATTTATTGGATCAGTCTAAACAACTCAATCAAGCTCCGTTTCAGGCGCAGTTGGCTTACCATGCGCAAAAAGGTCGATATAAAACCATTCATCAAGGCTTGATTATTCCGAACCTTCCCGCACCCTTACATTATTTAAATTTTCTAAGCATTATTGGTCAGCCCAATGCCCCAATGCTTCGCAATGAAAGTGCGATTCACTCCACTGCTTTAGATACCGCGACCATTATTGCCAGTGTCAGCCCGCACATGATTGGGCAATTGAACTCGTATTCAATTAAACAAGACTGTCATTTTAAAAAAGAATACTTTCAATTTGCAGATCGAGAAATGATTTCAGGGAATTTCCCTCATTTTCGTATTCAGCGCAAAGATAAAGAGCTGAGTTTTGATTTATCCATTACCACCAGCAATATTATTTCTTATTTTACTAAGTTACGTATGGGCTTGGCGGATCATTGGTCTTTATTGTGTCAATGTGAAGGTGAGATCATTTATAAAGAACAAAAAATGGCAATTCGGCAAATGGGTTGTTTTGAATTTGCACGCTCAATTAACTTTTCATATTTGCCTTTGGCATTTTTTACCTATCAAGTGATTAATCTGAAAAATAATCGCCAGTTGTTATTGGCACAAGTTCGAGATTCTTTTAACGGTATTTTGCAGTCTCGTTTGTATTTACGCGATGGTAAAACGGGTATTGCACAAATGTTTGATGAAAATGTGCGCTTTAAAGTACATCGTGTTTATCCAAAGGTGAAAACGCCGAATGGACAAGTTATGTATCTGCCGCGTGAATTTGAGTGGGGGTATGAGGGTAAAGATGGCACATGTATTTCTGTGCAAGCACAAAGTCGTGGAGATTTTAAATTTGGTTTAGCTGCTGGTTATGTTGGGAGCTTTAAATATCAACTTAAAATTAATCATCATGAAGAAATAGGCGAAAGTGGCTACTGTGAATATATCGATTGTCGCTCATTAACATGGCAAGAAAAAAATAAACAAGAAAAAATGCGTGATGAATTTGCCAATTCTGTACCTTTTGCATGCAAAAAATAAGAAAAACGTCATATTTTGTAGAATAAACACTCATCCGATAGGGAAAGTTAAGAAAAGGGGTTGCGCAGGAATTTTTTTCCCCTATAATGCGTATCCATCGGCGGTGATGTTAAATAAAACCTCTGGTAAATCAATAAGTTGGTTGGATTGTTAAGATTTCGAATGAGATTTTAAGATTGGATTTAAGCTTGGGTTTGTCGGAAAAGAATTTAACAAAACCTGTTGACTTTCTCTGGAAAGAGAGTAGTATAGCCGACCTAGCTTGTTGATGACGAATCAGCAAGAAGATCATTAAGAG
>NZ_NEGL01000019.1:0-15880 GCF_002135425.1 Acinetobacter sp. ANC 4654 | reverse complement strand
CAGCACTCAAATACAAAGACCGTGCTACGGATATCGAACATACCATTGAGCTTGCAGGTATCTTTGTACAGATTGGTTTACTACCAAATACGGATTTCTTAAAAGCATCCCATGTGGAGCTTTCAAACCGTGGTGAGATTGTGATTAATGACCGTAATGAAACCAATGTGAAAGGTGTGTTTGCGGCGGGTGACTGTACCACTGTGCCATACAAACAAATCATCATTGCCACAGGTGAAGGTGCCAAAGCATCGCTATCCGCTTTTGATTACATCATTCGTTCAGGGCAGTAATTAAATAAATCAGACCATTTATATTGAATGATAATACCTAGGCTTATATCCATTTTTAGATATAAGCCTTTTTTTCAATCATTTTTTTATCAAAGGTTACATTTTATTAACAATTTTTTGATCTTTATTTGAGCTATTTTCTATTATATTCGCACATATCCCATTTATGTGGATAAAACAATTAAAAGGAAATATGACAATGAATAAACTACTTGTTGCTTTAGGTCTTGCTGCTACTGTTGCACTTGTTGGCTGTAATAAAGAAAAAGCGCCTGAAACAGGTGCTACAACTGGTCAACACATAGAAAATGCTGCAACTCAAGCAGGTCAGGACATTAAAAATGCTGCTGACGAAGCAGCGGCAAAAACTGAAGCTGCAACAGATAAAGCGGTAGCTCACATTGATGCCGCAGCAGACGAAGCGGCTAAAAAAACTGAAGCAGCGGCAGATGATGTAAAAGCAGCTGCAAAAGATGCCACAGCGGCAACAGCGGGTGCTGTTGAACAAGGTGCTGCTGACGTGAAACAAAAAGCCCAGTAATCATCTGTTTTGAAAAAGCTCCTAATTTGGAGCTTTTTTTATTTTAATCGACCTTGCTTTTTACGTTGCATTCCTTATATGGTTAAAGTGCTAAAATTTTCTAAGAGCATGTTTATATGTCATATTCTCATCATAATGAAAAACATTATATTCATAGAACTGGTTGGCTTCGTGCCGCAGTACTGGGGGCTAATGATGGGATTATTTCAGTCACCAGTTTAATTATAGGTATGGCAGCAAGCGGAGCATCAACTCAAGTGCTACTGATCACTTGTGTAGCGGGTCTCATTTCAGGTGCAAGCTCCATGGCTGCTGGTGAATATATTTCCGTAAAATCACAAGTGGATATTGAAGAAGCAGATCTACATATGGAGGCTAAAGAATTAGATAAAAATCCAACACATGAACTCAAAGAATTAACCCAAATTTATATCATGCGCGGTTTAAACCCAGAGTTAGCGCATGAAGTTGCCGTGCAACTCACTGCTCATGATGCCCTCGGCGCACATGCACGTGATGAAATAGGTATTCATGAAAATACGGCTGCCAATCCATTACAAGCTGCGGGTTCATCTGCTCTTGCCTTTTCATTGGGTGCACTCTTCCCAATGTTCTCTATTTTAATTAGTCCAGATCAATATGTTGCAACAGTCGTCATGATTGTAGGCGTTTTATCCTTAGCTGGGCTAGGTGCTTTATCGAGCTACTTTGCAGGAACATCTATACTCAAAGGCAGTTTACGTGTCGTGATTTGGGGAATTATTGCCATGAGCTTCTCTGCATGGATTGGTTCAATGTTTAACGTCCATCCCATGTAAATTAATTGATTTATACTGATATAAAGAATCAATTATGCTCCCTTAAAAAGACTATATGGCTCATCTTTTCCTTTATCGGTAACAGCATCAGGGTAAAATATCATCCTACCTGCTCCCCTAGTGAACGCCCACAATCCAAAATAAACAAGCTAGTAATCACACATTTTTAATAATGAAAAAGCCCCTTAAAATAAGAGGCTTTTTAAATTTTGGTTTTTAAATCTAGTTTAAGGCTTCTTTTAAATTACAGCCAAAGCCCATAATCTCTTGTGCCTGACGGTACGATGTATACCGATTTAAAATAAAATCATAAAATTGATCTGCATTTGCAAAATTTTCATGTTGCGCATGAGGCAATTGAAGCTGCCCCATCAAACTCAAATTTTGATGCCCCAAATGATACATTTCAGAAAAATAACCATTCATCATTTCGCAATAGGCTGTTTTAACGGGTTTTAAAGACGTTCGACTGACTGCATGTAAATTTAAAGTCTTAAGCTGATGACTATCAAATACCGACTGGTCTGAGAAAGCAATACTATTTGTTTTTTTAAAGGCTTGATAATCCTTCGATAATTTTTGATTCAATAAGTCAAAGCGCTGTTGCAAGCTGACAACATCCTGAACTTGATACTTTTGAGGATCAATCTGTGTTTCATTTTGTTCAGAAGATGAACAGGCTGAAAGCACTAAAGTTGAAATTAAAGTCGCTAAAATTAACGGCTTCAGCATAAATTGTCCAATAATTACCGAATACAGCACAATATTATGCCTGAAAATATCCAGTCAAATTGATTTTTCATTTTATTAAACCGATAGATTGAACTTTTATACGATCCAGTGTGAAAGGTTATTTTCAAATTTCTTTATTTAAGAAAATCAAAAAAATAATCATTTTATTTCGTAAAGAAATAACGAATATTATTTGCTTAATTTTGAGTGCTTGGGCAAAGTAATCTGTACTCGTAGGAGCTAAATATGACTTTATTAGAACAACTCGATATTAAACATCCTATTTTCCTTGCCCCAATGGCAGGTGTTTCTACCCCTCAATTGGCAGCAGAAGTCTCTAATCAAGGTGGTTTAGGTGCACTCGGCTTAGGTGCAAGTTCTGTTGAAGCGGCACGCCAACAAATTTTAGAGACTCAAGCGCTAACTCACCAAGCCTTTCAAGTGAATTTCTTTTGCCACCAAAGTTCAGCTTTAGACCATGACCTTGCAAAGCAGTGGATTCAATATTTAATTCCTCAATTTGAGAAATATAATGCAGTTCCTCCAACTGAATTAGAATGTATCTATCCAAGTTTTTTAGATCATGATGATTATTTAAATTTGGTTTTAGAAACAAAACCTAAAGCAGTCAGTTTCCACTTCGGCATTCCACATCCACATCAAATTCAAGCATTAAAAAAAGCTGGGATTATGACTATGGTTTCAGCGACGAATCTAGCTGAAGCGCTTAAAATTGAAGCCGCAGGTATTGATATTATTATTGCTCAAGGTATTGAGGCTGGTGGGCATCGGGGCATTTTTAATGAAACATTTGACAGCGCGGTAAAAACTTCTGACTTGGTTCAGTTGCTAAAAAAACATTGTCATTTACCGATCATTGCTGCTGGCGGTCTTATGAATGGACATCAAGCCCAGCGACTCATACAATTAGGTGCAGAAGCCGTTCAACTGGGAACTGCTTTTGTACAATGTAAAAGCTCAAATGCCAATGCTGCTTATCGAAAAGCATTATTCAATACACCTATTACTCAAATCACTGAAAGTATTTCAGGTCGTCCTGCACGTGGTTTAATTAATCATTGGCATACCCAAATTGATCGACCTGAACGACCTAATGTCGCCACCTACCCTTATTCTTATGATTTAGGCAAACAACTCAATGCCGCAGCATCAGCCCAAGGAGACTTTGGTTTTGCTGCATTCTGGGCGGGAACAAATGTCGCTCAAATTCGTGAAATGGAAGCTGCGGATTTAGTCAATCAACTGGTGCTAGAAATGAGTCAAACGCAATAAGGTAAATGATAAAAAACCTCTCAATTGAGAGGTTTTTTACTCGCTACGCTTTATTTTGTTTCAAGTAAATTAATCTGTTCCACCTGAACATCACTCATGATTTCACCTTGTGCTAAAAGATCATCAAAATAGGCTTCAACCACTTTGTACTGATCGGCCGTACTTTCTACTTTATACATATTTTGACGAAATTCATTACTGGAACGTAAGCCTTTGGTATACCAAGCAATATGTTTACGTGAAATACGGCAACCCGAGTACTCACCATAGAATTCATAAAGTTCCGATAAATGCCCTAAAAGTACATCCTTAACCTCTTGAATATTGGGTGCAGCTAAATGTTGACCTGTTGCTAAATAGTGAGAAATTTCACGAAAAATCCAAGGGCGACCTTGTGCAGCACGACCAATCATAATGGCATCAGCACCTGTGTAGTCGAGCACATATTTTGCTTTTTCAGGACTGTCGATATCACCGTTGGCAATCACAGGAATACTTAACATTTGTTTGACCTCTTTGATCAAACGATAACGTGCCGTATTTAAATACATGTCCTCACGCGTACGACCATGCAATGCCAATGCAGCTATGCCCGCTTGTTCTGCACGTTTTGCAACACGCATAATATTTTCATGACCATTTAAATAACCCAATCGAGTTTTTAAAGTCACAGGAACATCAACTGCGGCAACAACGGTATCTAAAATACGCGCGACCAGATCTTCATCTTTTAACAAAGCTGAACCCGCTAACTTATTACATACTTTTTTAGCAGGACAGCCCATGTTGATATCAACAATTTGTGCACCATTTTCCACTTGAAAACGTGCTGCCTCAGCAAGATCTAATGGATCTGAACCTGCTATCTGTGCCGATATCGGGGCAAGCTCGCCATCAAAATTGGCACGATATAAACTTTTTTTACTCATGCGTAAGGTTTGGTCTGATGTCATCATTTCACTGACTGCATGCCCAGCACCAAAATATTTACATAACGTCCGAAATGGACGATCCGTAACACCTGCCATCGGAGCTACCCAAATCTTGTTACCTATTGATCTATCAAACAATTCTTTAATAGCGTTGTTTTGACTCAATTTCTTTAACCTCGTTTAACTTCGTTTAGTCGCTTCTTATTGACTTCAAGTACCTTAGTGTTGCACCCTATTTGCACCTTATAAAAGTTATGGTGCAAATCTTATGGGTACGGTCACTAAACGCCAATTAAAAGATGGCACAACCCGCTATCGTGCCCAAGTTCGTGTTCAACGTAGTGGCTACCCAGAATTCAAACAATCAAAAACATTCAGCAAAAAATCATTGGCTGATGAATGGATTAAGCGTACAGAAGCAGCCATTGAATCTGACCCTGAAAGAATGCTCAACCCTGAGGTTCAACTAAAACAGAAAACACTCAGAGAATTTATTCTTCAGTATTTGGATGAAGCGGATAGTTTTGCGAGAACTAAAACAGGTGCACTACAGCATATCGCTAGTTTAGATATTTCTGAGAAGAATATCTATTCTTTAACGCGACAAGATTTTTCTGACCATGCCATCATGCGAAGAAAAGGAGATCCAGTAAAAGGCACTGACGGAGTTGCACCCTCTACTGTACTGAAAGATCTAAGTCATATTAAAGCTGTAATTATGCATGCTGAATATGTGTGGGGTGAACCATTAGAATCTGTTTTAGTGGAATTTGAGAAAGCATTAATTGGGCTTCAAAAAGCACGCATTGTCACAAAGTCAAAACAGCGGGACCGCATTCCAACCGCAGAAGAATTACAGACCCTTACTAATCATTTCTACAAAAACTGGAGAAGGGTTAAAAACTCCACCCCTATGCATTTAATTATCTGGTTCGCTATTTATACGGCACGACGAGAAGATGAAATTTGCACCCTACGCCTAGATGATTACGATGATCTAAATACCCAGTGGTTAATACGAGATGCAAAAAATCCAAAGGGGTCTTTAGGTAATCATAAATATGCACATCTGGAGCCCAAAGCCATCAACATGATTGATGAATTTTTGAAACCTGAAGTACGTAACAGAATGCTTGAACTTGGTTATGATAAAAATTTTCTCATCCCAGTAAATACATCAACTGTTTCCACATACTTTACTCGCGCATGCAAATCGTGTGGTATTGAGGATTTACGCTTTCATGATTTGAGACATGAGGGTGCTACACGGTATGCAGAAGATGGCTTCACGATCCCCCAACTGCAAACAATTACTCTGCATGAATCTTGGAATACACTTAAGCGATATGTAAATCTAAAGAAGCGTGGCGTACGATTAGAATTTGATGATGCTATTCGAATAGCTGAAGAAAATTATAATAACTTTTATAAAGAGTGGAATAAAAAGCAGCGGTATATAGCATCAAATGATAAAAATGATGCTTTCAATGATGATGAAAATATTGAAGTTGAATTTGATTTTATCAAAAAGCATATTGAGCTATTTATTGAGATTCACAAAGATAATAAGTACTTTAAACGCCTGCATGTGAACAAGCTAAATAGCAATAATCCATTTGCGTGGGACAACCTTAATAAAAGGTTTTATGCACAAGACATTCAATTATCTTGGGTAGATTGGTTTGTTGAGAATGGTCGGGTTGATTGGGATGAATTGCCAGGGGGATCCACACACTTTAGTATTAAAGAGCTTACAGTAGTTAAAAAGTTAAAAACTCGCACATATCTATGGGATAGCTCAATAAAAGGATGGATTGATAGTTTTGGGCAATATAATTTAAATGAAGATCATCACATTATAAATATTTAAAAATAGGAATAAATCATGACACCATTAGCTAATGAATTATTTTTAGATTATTACGATTGTTACAAGAATGGCTGGACATATGATCAACTTTCCAGTCACCCACTCTCCAAGGGGAGAAACATATATTTCCATGTGACCTCACCAAAAGATGTTGACCACATCCTTAATAAAGGTCTCATAAAAGGGAGAAAGAATGGTGTGCATTTGGCAAAATATCTACCCACGGCATTAACTTACGCTTCTAATTTCTTGAATAGTGTTGAATGTCCTATTTTTGCATTCAATTTATATGATTTTTCTGCTAGCGATTTAAGTAAAGCTCTAGAATACCCTCCATGTAAGAAAACAATCTTATACCCTGATAATATCGATAAAAAATATATTATAGCTCAGACTGTTTTACCCACATCAAAAATAGGTCATTAAAACAATGAAAACATGGCTCTACTTTTATATTGAACACACTGTTAAAAGTGGAAAGCTTTTTTACAGCAATTGTGGATTTGCTTTTAATAAGCTCAAAAATTTGCATAAATTAAAAATTGGTTAAAGTCTAAATTTGATCATTTAAATTAGATGAGATTTTTCCAGCTCTATATATAAATCATTATATGAACTATCTATATCGAAATAAAATTGGTTTGAAATAGGAAGAGGGGTTCTTGATATGGTGCCAAACTCCCCACCTGTAATGGTTTTTTTGTAATCTAAAAATGTAGAAGCTAAGCTCTGTCTCTCAGCTAGAGAAAATTCTTTAGATATTAAAGTAATTATTGAACTTAATTTTTTGAAATCGCTTGTGATTAATGATCCAATACCTTGAGCTTCGATATCTACCCCAGATAATGAATAGAATTTTTTAGCATCCAGCAAAATTTTATCAATTATCTTCAAAGCAGATTCTATTCTTTTATTGTGAATAGTATATTTTTTTGATTTATTATCTCGAGAAGCAACAATCCACCACCCCACTATTGTTAATGCGGATGGTAGAAATGGTAAAATAATATCTTTAACAATACTTGTCATTATATGTTATGGATTTTTTAATCGATTAACTTCATCTACTAAATAACCTTGGATTTCCTGCTCTAGAAGTGGATCCTTGGTAATAATGATGACCTTTTTAAAAAATTCCACTAATGTCATCTTGGTCTCACGAATAAACCCACCGAAAGCTTCTTCTAAAAATGATGAGCCATAGCCCCTCACACCATCAAAATCTATTTCAACGAGATCATGGGTATTTACAGCTGGCAAAAGTACATTTTTAAGGAATACTTCTCCTGATGTTTTGCCATCCTTAATATAACGGCCTGAAGGATTTTTAGAAAAATCCCTAGCTACATTAATTTTCATAACAGTTTTACTCATCTGACTTTACCAAAGCTTCATTTGCATTTTGCTTATCCAAAGGTATTTGCCATACAATAACAGTTCCTTCAATCGATTCTGTATAAGGAACTACTACACCGTTTATAATATCAGTTAAGGGTAGATCAGTCACGAATCCTCTGTTAATTATATATGATCCTTTGTTGCTATGAATTGCAATAGATGCCGTATGCCCACACATTGTATTAATTTTGTTTATGATTTGGTTTAAACCCTTCCCTCTATTGGGTAGGTTTGTCCTTGTGTTACCAATTTCAATAGCGGCCTTAATTGCTGCACTGTCATTATTGTATTTGCCTTTATTTTTTTTAATAAAGTTTTTTAAGAGTACAAACCAATCTTCTTTTACATTTGGGGCATTTCTAACCAAAGAGCGTGGAATGCCTATTCCTAAGTCGCACACGCAAACAGTAAGCAACCCTTCTCTTTCATGTGAAAAAAGCCACCATTTTTTTATTCTTTTCGTTTCTGTAGGGAAGCGTTTATCTTCATATGCGTGATGATGACAATTTGTTAATGCTTCCGTTAAAGATGTAAATATGTTTTTGCTTGTATCTTCTGATAGAATTTGATCAAAATCATCTAACATCGAATCAGCTGAGTCAATTTCAGAATTATGTCCCGAGCTGTATTTCCAATATTTTACTGTTTCATCAAATTCATCATCATCAAATACCATTACTTGTTTGAGTAATTTTGAAATTCCTGTCTGTTTAAGAACCTGATTTACAATTTTTTCTTTTGAAGGGATAATTCGAAAAGTAATATCTGGATTAATAAGTGTGAGAGTTTCCAATTCTGCTAACAAATATAAAGTTCCATCAGAATGCATCTGTTTGGTTTCTCTAAAATTTAATCTTAAACAAATATTTTTTCGATGATAATATTCTCTAAATTTTAAAGTTACTTTACGTAGTTTTTTTCTTGAAGCTGGATTTAAAATAGTTACATGAACTGGAAGCTTTAAGTCTATAAATAGTCTAATTTCTTCAAGCATTTTTCGATTGTTTTTTAACCATTTTTTTCTTGCTTTACGAAAATTTTTCTTGCAAATAGAAGTCTTACGAAACTTTTGAATACGAATAAAATAATTTTTTTGTGTTTTCGATATAAGCTTCATAAAACCTTAATTATTAAAATAAGTTATTAATTTAAAATAGTTATTTAACTTAGAGTGAATTCAATATTTTGTCAACAGCATTAGTTAAAACAAAGACCTTCTATTTTCTGAAACAACTTTAAATTAGTTGTTTTTTTTGAAATTTCTATTATAAATCAATATTATTACAATCTTAATAACTGGATGGTTTAAACATGATTAAGGATCTTAAAATAAAATCAGTATTTATTGCAATTGGAATGGTATTAATCTCAGGTTGCGCTGCAAATTCAGGAATAGTCCCTATGGGAAGTAATACATATATGGTATCCCGCCAAGCAGCAACAGGGTTCACAGGAATGGGTACGCTTAAAGCTGAAGCTATGAGAGAAGCCTATACACAATGTAGCAAGACAGACAAAGCAGTAAAGGTAATAGAAACCATTGATGCAAAGCCTCCTTATATTTTTGGAAACTTTCCTAAAACTGAAATTCGTTTTAAGTGTGTAGCAGAAGAATAAAATAGCCCTCACTTGAGGGCCTTCACAATCGCACCATGTCTCGCCTTACAATCATTGTATTTCGCCACAGTATCAACAGACCACAACATCACTGCTTTACCCTGCCCTGATTCTAGCTTTTGCAGATCAGGGCAAGGCTCCAGTAAATTAGCTGGAATCACTGTTAATAAGTGAGTTGAGTTGCTGCAACCCAGAATCGTCAAAGCAATTGTTGAGATAAATAGGGTGCTCAACGATCTTTTGCACTTCACGTGTAACTGTTTCGACCTGTCTACGCTGTGCTGATCTTGCTGTTTCATAATCTGCGCTCACTTGATTAATTTCATTCTGTTTTTCAGCTAAAGCCTTTAATTGCTTTTGCTCAATTTCCTGAATTTTTGCTGTGCACTTTGTTTCGGCTTCTTGAAGCTTTCCGCTCAAGTGATTTGTGTACGCCAGCTGACCAAGAGAGATAAAAGAAAGGACCGCAATTGCGATCCAGTATTTGAATTCCCATAAGACTTTTAGTATTGGCATCACTAGCTCCATTTTTTATAGGCATTGGCCAACTTAATGTCGTAGCTATTTTTGGCATATGATTGACCGTTATAGCTCTTAGCAAAAGCCTTCCAATCCTTATTTTTAAGCGCATTCACAAGATTATTTATTTTGATATATCGGCACATCGCGTCAAGCTGTGAGGCTTCATCTTTATACATTGCATTGATGAATGCCTGAAGTGATGGATAGCCAAGAGCTTTCCAGTGATAACCCATCACCTGCCCAATTCCCCATGATGCAGACTCTAATGCGGAATCCCGATGATATTGAGCTGCTGCATTTAATCGTCCGTGTTGAGCTGAATACAGACCATAAGCACCTGTTGATTTACTGCATAAATCTGGACGCTGAATCATCATGTCATCACAAATTTTAGACTTATCATTTGTAATCAATCGCTGACGCATCACATGCCGTTCAAATAGAATCACCGGTGTTTCATCGGCATTAAATCCTGAACCTTTACACTCAACCTCAATGACTGCTCTCAAGCATGCAGTTTCAATACCTAATGCTTTAGCCTGAGTTGCAATTTGTGCATCAGTAAGTTTTTTGCTCACTTCTTCCACTCCTCTTTAAATTCACGAAAAATATCAAGCAAGGACTTACCTTCTCTCTGCTCAATGAAATTAAATACCCAACGAACCAAAGCCCATCCCGGCAAACCGCAGACGAAAAAAAAGCCCCCAAGGGCAATCATTCCCCATACATCTGTTACCCACTCATGTAACCCCCATTTAATGATAATGAAAGAACCGCCTGCCAAGCTCGAAACAACAGTGCAGATCAGTCCAGTTACCCATTCTTGACCTGACCTTGGCATCCTCATCATCAAAACAACGGTTGCTACTAAAGCAATTGCAAGTGTTGTCACAATCACCATCCCATAAAACTTCATAAAAGCAGCAAAGCTACTTGTAGACAATGGTTCCACATATTTCCCCTTATTTTTGGCAATAAAAAAGCACCTTTCGGTGCTCTATGTTGTTGTTAAGACTTAAACCCCAACCATCTTACTTGCATGTGTTGACCAGTTTGTTGCGGCTTGATAAGCAGTTAGTGATGCAGATGGTACTTTAATTACGCAAGTCGATTTAAGCCCTGTTAATACATTTGCTGTTATTGTTGGTGGAGTTTGTCTTGGACAGATAAGCTCATTACATGCACTTAAAACGCCCAAACCATTCGATGCAATATCGCTAACATTTAGCCCGAGTGTTAATTTTAGGCAGAAAGTATTTTGATAAAATGCAAAAGCTGGGATAGATGTTATGCCCGACCCAATCGATATTTCAACTGATTTTGCAAACTGAAAACACCCTGCACTTAAAGTTAGTACGGTATCAGGTATAAAATTATATTTTAAATTAGAGCCATAAAATGCGTTTTCCCCAACAAGCGTCACACCACGGTAATTAAATGTTTCTAGCTTATTTGTATAGCTAAAACATTGACTTGGTACTATTCGCAGACCATTTCCAACATCAAAGTTTTTCATTCCAGCATATGAAAATGAATAGTCTGAAAGTGTAACCAAAGCATTGGGGAGAACAATTTCAAAATCTGTTATCGCAGAATTTCCAAACCGCTGAAAGCTGTATTGCCCGATTTTTGTAAGTGATGCTGGCAATGTTAATTGCTTTGCTTTAATCCAGCCATCAAAAGCATAATCTTTTATTTCTGTTATTGCTCCTTGCAAAACCAAGCCAATTGCGCAATAAAACAAGTTTGAATCAATATTTCCTGATCTCATCGCGTTAGCTTGAATCACACCACCAATTTTATCAGTCAAAGTAACTACACCAATATTCTGCGGGAAATTCACAAAAGTTCCACTAAACTGAATTACTCCACCACCAACTACATCACTTGGAGCATAAAGCTCGATAGACTTTACTGCACCATCTTTTTCAGCAGTCACAATGATTTTCTGACCGCCCGTATATGTAGATGAAAAAGGGACTAAAAAGTCCCCGTTTGCATCAGCCACACCTGTGTACGTCGCCATTTTTATTCCTCAATTTGAATTGTGATGGTTGCTCCAGCTTCTGCCTTACCACTAATGCTTAAACCATTTGCATTCATATTTGCTTTCAATAACTCATCTACATTTACACTAATATTTGCAATAGGCACCGTATTACCGATAACTTTATCTTTTGATGTTGTTGCAGTTAAAATTAAGCTAGCTGATTCAACAAAGAATGAATGCTCAAACTTTTGATATGATTCATATCCATTTCTGACCGACCAAAGCTTCAATGTATGCGGTTTGTTCTGAATAAGTGCTGAAGCCGGAATTGTGTAGGTCTCAACACTGATGTTTGATACTGAATGTAAAACAGTATTTTCAGAAGAAATTTCAACAAAATATGTCACTCCCTCTTCCGTGGTTACACTGCCGTCATACCAACCGATGATTTCACCACCTGTTTGCTGAACGCGATTGCGGTGAACCCAGATCAAAACAATATTGTTTGAAATAATCGTTGTTTCTGGAAAATAAGCATCGTTAATTTTTACATCAGCAGGCGGATATGGTCGGATTGCACGCGCTTTAAACTCAACTTCATGTGCCACTGCATCATCCAAAGCCAAAATTCCACTCGGTGTTGTTGTTAAAGCTTTTGCTTCAATGACTTCGCTATCAACATAAATGGTCTGATCTACAGCCACAAAATCATCGGCAAAATACAAAATTGAATCCAATGCTTGAATTTGTGGAATGGTTTCTAATGCACCTCGTTTTACAGTTAAAATCTTGGTCACTGCATCGTAAGATTGATAAACCATAATTTCATCGTTGATAAAAATCTGACTACCTATTCGTACAGACGCAATATTACCCACATTTTTTACAACAAATGAGTTGCTTATACGGTTAATACCTTGATCTAAATAAGCAGTTTCACAATAGTTGATTGTTGCCACTCTCTCAAATCCATTTCCTCTATCTACATGTAATGCAGCATTGAGTGAGTTATTTTGCGGTTTTTTAGCAATTGCACATAAATAGCCTGCTTCTGAATTATCAGTCAATTCAATATTGACTTCGCGCTCACCGAACACCTGTAAAGCTTCAAAATACGGAAGCTCAAAAACTTTTGCGGTACATAGCTGTGGTGGTTGTGGTTTAGTATCAATCGAATCATCTGCAACAATAGTTGTGTTCATCATTCCTGTTGAAGGAACAACCTCAATGAAATCAATTGAAATCTCATTATTCGTTGGTCCACCTAAATTAATGCTCATGATGCGAACTAAAATAGTTCCAGTCCAGCGCTTGGACCATGGCAAATGAATTAGGTCATAGCGATTCCATTTTCGAGCTTCACGCCATCCGGTAGTAAAAGTACCTTTATAAGCCCCAGTAGATAATAACTTGAGCTTCCAGTTCGCCACAATTTCAGCGTTTCTCATATTCATAAAATATGGAAAATCGACTGTTTCGGCATTTACTCGACTCAGTGTTTGAATTAAGCCACTTTCTGAAATTGAGAATGATGAATTCTTGATATTTTGTCGGTCATAGTAATTCACATTAACTTGATTAATCACCTCATCAGCATTGGTAATTTCATACTGTATGCTCTTAATTTTACTTTCAGAAATTATGTGAATTTCATCTTCTTCAAACCAATCATCACGAAATAAAACCATTTCATAAACACCAGTCTGGCGATTCACTCGAATGCCCGCTTCAATGTGATAGCAAAGCTCATTAATAGCATCCGTGCAGGATTTTTCAGTAATAGACCATGAAATACCCAGCCCTTCATCCCAGATTCGATCCGCCGCTTTGATGAAATTTTCATTATTCACGGATGATTCAGGCTTATTCATAGCAGTATCATCGGTCAGAATTTCACGGATTTTATGAATTGGGTTTATGTCACCAACGATAAATGATGATTTAAAATGATTTGGGTAAAATACCTGCACATTAAACGGAAACAAACGATTTGATTTTGATGAGGCGCTAAAGTTATGCGGTGAAACTACAGCTGTTACCTCAGCAACACCACCACCCATGCGAAATGTATAAAAATGCGTCACAGTCGTACCAGATGTGATTTTTTCATATTTTGAACTTATAGTATCATCGGCGGGATCAACACGAAGATTTGGAATGTATGTGTAATCTTCGCTTGAGTCCGTACTAAAAGTAACCGTAAATATAAATTCGCATTTAGAAGAAAAAGCTATTTTAGCTATACCAGTACAATCTCCCTTATATACTTCAGACTGACTACCGTCATTCCATGTGTACCCAATCCCTTCTAATTGCATAGAGTCGACTGCATATTTATCGACTAAATCTGGAGTCCAATTTCCTAAAGATGAAATGTGTTCTTGAGTTTTGACTTTTTCCGACTTTGTAGCTACCTCAATGCGTAATACCATTGCTTGCATTTCAGATGGATCTATTTCTTGTCTAATTCGATCAATCTCTGCTTTAGCATCATACCACTGCCCACGCCCATCATTTCGCACATGGATCCGCTTCGGCCAAAGCAGCATTTCTTTCATATAACCTGAGTTGCCGACGTAAAAATCTTTAAATGCAAGATATGATTGATAAGGGTATGCTGAAGCTTGAAGTTCTTTTAACTCCATATAATCTTTATAAAATGGCACAACTTCTTGATCATTTGTTCCTGTTTTTAAATGAACAGAGCCAGACACGCCGCCCTCATTTTCACCGTAAAGCGTTGGTGAATTAATGACACCTTGCACCAAAGGATTGCCATTTTCATCAACGAGGGGTGCCATCCAGCCGCGTTTATCAAAGTTAATACCAAGTATCTTTTCAATTGGATTACCGACAAATAAAATGAAATTTGTGAAATACTTATAACCAAYAATCTGACTCGCCATTTTTCACCACCTTAACCACTTGTTGCACCATCGCATCATCTATATTTTCAATTTTGCTGATATCGATCCCGTTTTTAAGAAAGTCTTTCCAGTCAATCCCATTCTTGTCTGCAAAACTTCTAGCACCTTTGGCACACATTTTGGCTTTCCGTAAATCAGACATATAGATTTTCATTTGCCACCTTTGGATTTAATCGGTGTCGTGGTCTGCCCCCATAGATGCGTGATATTCCCATACATATGTGGGCTACCAGCGATATCACTAAATGACGTACCTTCATCTGCAATTGTTCCGTCCAACTGATTGGCTGACTGCCTGTTTTTCTTCTGCATTTTTCGCATTGAAACATAGGTATAAATTGCAGTAGCAGCCGTAAGCGCCAGCATTGCCCATATTAACCACGGTGCAATAACCATATAGCACTCCTTATTTAATCAATTGGCTCATGACTGGATTTTCTCCCGGCATGTATGGATGCCCACCATATCGAGCAGCATTTTTAAATTTTTCATGGCAAGTTTTTAGCGATTGGTCACAACCCGGTGCAAGCCGAATCACATCACCGATGTTTAAATCCGTATGCTGTCGATATAAAGTGACTGAATTTGCTGTGTTTCCAACAATAAAGGTAGAGACACCGAGTTTTTTAAATAAACCGCGATTAAGATAACCCGCTGCATAGGTTTTGGTTTCCATAATGGGATCACCACCTGTATACGTCGGCTGTCCATTTTCATCTAAAACAGGCTGCCCCAGTTCATCCAGAACAGGAACCTGCTCAAACACCAAGTTGCCTTCCTCATCTTTGACTTGAGTGGGATTTACCGTGAATGTAATCGTTAAACCATTGATTGCGGTTACCGTGACATCAAAAGCCCAGTCTTCAAATTTCAATCCACACCAACGGTCATAGATCGAATTTGGACAAGTCTTTTGAAACTTACGAACCAAAATCGTTCGGTTTAAA
>NZ_NEGL01000018.1:0-8322 GCF_002135425.1 Acinetobacter sp. ANC 4654 | reverse complement strand
GTCGTGAATACCCCCTATTTTTTGCATTTAATTATGACTACAGAGCGAGTGTCTACGAGCGAACACTGAAAAGTCGCGCCTAGACTTTCTGAAAAACAGTTTTTACGGCATGTGAATGCTCAAAGAAAAGTGATTTAAATGTAGAAAATTGAGTCTAGACCGAGCGAAGCGAGCAAAAGCTTATGAGCGAAGCGAATTCCGAGCTGCTTTTGATTTTGCTTTTTCAATATTTTAATTAGATCTGGTATTCACTAAAAATTGCCCCTTCAAACTGAGCGAAAGCGAAGTTCAATAGAGCTTGAGCGTAGCGAAAACATAGGGCAATTTTTTATGCTCTAGGCTTTTAATTATTTTTAAGCTTTTAAATGCTTTTAGGTAGCTTGAAAGCCTTTATTTATAAGCGATGTAGCTATCAATATCCTAGGTTTACCTTGCAATACTCCTAGGTTTACCTTGCAATACTCCTAGGTTTACCTTGCAATACTCCTAGGTTTACCTTGCATATAACTAGTAAATATTATACAAAGTAAATACTAGATTAAAAAAATACTAGGATAATAAAATTTGAAACCGTTAGTAGTTAAAGATAATGCACTGATAGATGCTAGTTACAATCTGGATTTAGTTGAGCAACGATTAATTTTATTGGCGATTGTTGAAGCTCGGCAAAGTGGCAAAGGTATTAATGCAAATGATCCTTTAACAGTTCATGCTGAAAGTTATATTAGCCAATTTAGCGTACATCGAAATACAGCCTATCAAGCTTTAAAAGATGCATGTAAAGACTTATTTGCTCGGCAATTTAGCTATCAAGAAATATCAGCTAAAGGCAATACAATAAACAAAATGAGTAGATGGGTTAGTGAAGTAGGCTATATAGATAATGAAGCGGTAGTTCAGCTAATTTTTGCTCCTGCTATAGTTCCCTTAATTACTCGATTAGAAAAGCAGTTTACTAAATATGAACTACAGCAAATTAGTAACTTAAACAGTGCTTATGCTGTACGTTTATATGAAATTCTTATTGCATGGCGTAGTACTGGCAAAACTCCAATTTTACCCTTAGAAGAATTTAGAAAAAAAATGGGCGTTCTTGATACTGAATATATTCGTTCAGACAACTTTAAAAAATGGGTGATAGAGCTACCTATTAAACAAATCAATGAACATACAGATATTACAGTTAAGTATGAGCAACATAAAACAGGTAGATCTATTTCAGGTTTCTCATTCACTTTTAAACAGAAGAAACTTAATGCTCCAGTAGTCGACACAAAAAGAGATCCTAATACTTTTGATTTATTTTCAAAGATGACAGATGCTCAACGTCATATGTTCGCTAATAAGCTTTCAGAGCTTCCTGATATGGGTAAATATTCTCATGGTACAGAAAGCTTCCAGCAATTTGCTGTGCGTATTGCTGAAATGCTACAAGATCCTGAACGATTTAAAGAACTCTATCCATATCTTAAAAAAGTTGGATATCGTTAAAACAGTGATGTAACGTTACATGACAACTTAATGTTTACTGATACACATTTTTTTATTTGGGCTACATGATGAAAGCATTGTCTGTTATTGAGTTGGCTAATCTATATGGAATGAATCGCCAAAGCATTTATAAACGCATTAATAAAGGGGATTTATCTAAAAATAGTGATGGAAAAATTGATTTTTCAGAAGCTCTACGTGTATTTGGGGAACCATCTAATAAAAATAAGGATGTAACCACGTTACAGTCTGCTACGGTACAAAAAGAGACAGAAGTAGACATGCTAAAACAACATGTAGACATGCTAAAACAACATGTAGACATGCTAAAACAACAACTAGAACTTGCACATGAGCGAGAAGTTTTCCAACGAGAACAACTAGAAGCAAAAGACAATCAGATAGAAGCAATACAACGACTACTAAAAGCACCAAAAGCCAATCTGACTACGTTTACCGATCAGAAATTTAATGAAGATATAGCAACGGATCCTCGGTCTGAGCCTGAGCAGAACTATGACGGATTGACTACTTTGGTTGAAAAAGAAAATAAGCGCATTCCAGTGCCAGAGCATGTTGAACTGGAGCCACCGAAAAGGGGCTTTCTAAGCCGGTTTTTCTTACCAAATGGCTAACCGATCTGTTTAGGTGTACTAATCAAAGTTGTGGAACTTTGATTAAATATTAGGCGTGGAACACGACTATTCACGTAAAAATCCCAACCGGTGAGGATTGGGCTTTCACAGATACGATAAGACTATGAATTAAAAAGAATAAATTAGAGCATTTCGTATAAGGTGTATTATGTTAATTTTAGGAAATCTTAATCTTGTCACTTATTCCTGAACATAAAAAATAATAGCCTTTTATGAAATTTATCTGTCTGTTGCAATTTTAACAATTTTACTTATATATGATTTTTAAAATGACTAGACCTCTTAAACCAGGACCGAAACCAATTGCTAAATCTACTGGTAAGGTTGATAAAAGAAGACGTGATAATAAGAAGACTCCAAAAAATAATGATGATTTGAAACCTAGTAAATCATCTGAAAAATAGCTGGAGGCAGACGTGAAAATAATGCTGTCTATAATTCAGTAGACTCACGACAATCCTGAGCATTAAGGGGATGATTAAATTTAATTATTTCTCTATTATTTAACATAATGGGCGTTATACGAAACTACATAGATATTTTAATCGGTGAACAAAAATTGGTGCAAAATAAATATTTATAAATCAGATATCTACAAAAGGGGCTATTTCTAATACTTTTTTTATTTTATTTTCTTTTTTTACTTTCCATTCATCATTGATTAAACCAAAAAGTTCAATTTGTTTTGAAAAAGCGATTCGACGGAAATCTTGTCCTCTGGTTCTATTTTTAAGTTCAAAATCAAACGAATAGCTAGATATAAAATCATCCATTATCCAATAAAGCAACTCTTCAAAATCCTTGGTTGTTTTTTCAAAAACAACTTCTCCTCGTTCTTCAGAAATATACCAATATTTGTTTTCATGGATTAATACATATGGAGCTCCATCATTCTGAACTGCGGGCCAAACTCTTTTTTTTTCCAGCCCAATTTTTTCACAAATTTGATCAACCTTAGCTTGAATTTCTGAAAACGTAAGCATTATTCTTTGATTCTCCAAATGTTCTTAATATCTATTTAACATAAAATCTCTTATGCGAAATTCAAAAATGGGAGCCTATCGCTCCCATTTTTGATTAATGATTTTTTAAGTCTTTTAACATTGCTTCACGTAAAATTTTATTCATACGTGTCTGATAGCCCTTACCTTGATCTTTTAACCATGCCAGTACATCAGCATCAAGGCGAACCGAGGTTTGTTGCTTCACTGGACGATAAAATTGCCCATGACGAACAGCATTACTCCAGTCTGTAATTTCAGGAATATCAGATAAATCTAATTGTTCATCTGGTACAGTTCCCTTCGCAAGCAAGCGTTGAATCTCAGCATCTTGCTTGTCGCTGAAATTTTCATTCAGATCTTTGCGTGTATATCTAACCATGCTCATATTGATTTCGCTCCGCTTTGGTTACTTGCCTTGCACTAATGATTCGTATGATTTCAAAGTCATCTTCATCAAAGATGGTATGAGCTACTAAGAGCATTAGTACGCCTTTTACTTTTCCAATGGTCTGCCAACGTTCTTCACCATCGGTATGTCTGTCCTGGATGGAAATCCTCAGTGGATCTTCAAAAACAAAGCTTGCCGTTTCGAAAGAGAGATCGTGCTTTTTCTGATTCTTTCGATTCTTTTCCTCATCCCATTCGAAATATTGTTCCATAAAAAACATTCAAATTTGTATATACAATAATGTATCACATATTTGTATCACTTAAGCTAAAAAGCGTAAATAGTGGTCAATTTTATTGGCGGAATATATCAAAACTGCTCACAAAAAAGCCGACTTGTGTCGAAGTCGGTTTTTTACTGTTTTTAAGGTGGGTCAAATTTTTTAACTATATGAAAAACAAAGTATTTTCATAATGCATTTCGCATAAGCGCTATTATGTTAAGTGGTGGTTATTCACTCATTATAAAAAATGGAATAAAATTATTTCAATAGTTTACTGTTCTAGAAAACCTACATGAAATACAGCCACTTAGCGGAAAATGCTCTGATGATAAATTAGGTATCGATAATGAAAGATTTTTATGAAGAATGGTTTCCATTAGGAGATGATTTACCACTGCTAGATTATGTTTCAATGGAGAGCATTTATGCAGGTAAATTAAAGTTTTTATTTAAAAGAACAAAGAAATCTACATATGATGCTGTTAACTTGAATGAAAAGATTGTTGTTGAATTTGAGCTACAGCCTATTTCTTATAGAGTAAGTGATGAAAGTTACCGTCAGCGAACACTTAATGCATTGCCTACAAATAGAAATGGGTCATTTTTTATATCAAATCAATCATTTTTTTTGAGAGATTTTTATAGTGATGCAGGGGAAATATATCAAGATATAGAGTGCGAACATTTATTAATAGTTACACCAAATACTTACTTTGATTTTATTTTGGATGAACGCCCACAAATATATATTTCTCATTAGTTTTTAGAAGTCAATATTTTGTCCAACTACTCATTCGTGAATAGTTGGTTTTTTATTTCTTATTGTCCAAGCAGAGGAAGAACGGGTGTCCAGTAGTTTATAGGTACAGACACTTTAAATGGGTTCTAACATCTGAATTTCGTATAAGCACCATTATGTTAAATGGAGCCAAGCTATAACTGTAATATAATTAAAAATATTCATTGAATGCTTTCACGATAAACTTCAAGCCTCAGTTTAAATGAGAAATAACTTATGATATCGAATCAGTGGAATTGGTCAGATTTTGGATTGGTAGGCGATAATAGTGGTATCAGTTTCGAAGAAATTGAACAGATAGAATCTATTCTAGATATAAAGTTTCCTACTTCGTATAAAGATCTAGTTCATTATGCAAATCCTGCATATATAGAAATAGGTTGCTTTGATTATGATCTTGATAATGAAGGATCTATAAGTGATTTTTTCCCTTTAACTATAAGCTATGATCATGATTCTGTCCTATGGCACAGTACTAATAATGAACATGTTCCAAAAGATATGGTGCCTTTCGCAAGAGATGCTGGAGATTTTTTAATTTGTTTTGATTATCGAGAGAGTAAGCTAAAACCTAAGATTATTTTTTTAGACCCTTTTTCACAGGACTTGTGGATAGTATCAGATGACTTTGAAAATTTTTTAAAAATTTTACATGCATAAATAGTTAAAAGTTATCCTCTTTAATTTTTGGAATTCTATATTTTTTTGATAATTAAAGAAATTTAAAAATTTCGTATAATGCCCATTATTTTAAATAACACTGAATTTTCATCCTTATAAAGTACTATTACCAATCTACAAAATTAAATATAGCTTTAATTCAAAGGCAGAAAATGAAAATTTTCAAAATTATATACATCGCTTTAGGACTAATACTTTCTATGGAAACTCTAGCTAATCCAACATTTTCAAATGACTTATTAATAAAAGCTAAAAATGGAGATTCATCAGCACAACTAGAATTAGCTGATGTCTATATACACGGTTATGGGGTTGATGAGGATGAAGCCGAAGCTGAGCGCTGGGCTGTTAAATCAGCAGAAAATGGGAGTGTTAATGCAATGTATTGGCTTGGTGATGGTTACGCGACATATGCTGATTTATTAGGCGACATGGATCCAACTGATGCTGAAGAGCACTATAAAAAAGCCTTTGTCTGGTTTTCAAAAGGGACTGATCTGGATCATACGGATTCTATGGTAGGTTTAGCTAAGTTGTATCGCAATGGTGAAGGAATAACTAAGGATATAGACAAAACATTAGGTTTATTAAGTAAAGCGGCATCTCTTGGTAGCAAGGAAGCTATGAGGGAGCTTGAATTTATGTATCAATACGGGGTAGGTGTAGAACAAAATCAAGATAAAGCAAAATTCTGGGAAGATAAGGCACAGATGTAACCATTTAGAATAATTAAAATTAGCATAATAAGCCTTATAAAAAATCTAGAATGGGAGTCTTAAGCTCCCATTTTTACTGTATTTTTTGAAAAATTTCGTATAACAGCCATTATGTTAAATAGCTAAGAAATACTGTATTTTTATGACTTAAATAACATCACGAATCTATAAAATGAAATGGTCTAAATTAATTGATTTTGATGAGCAATATTTACAGCGTGGTTATCTTTTAAAATTTAAAGCACATTATCCATTTGAAGAAGAGGTAATAATGATGCTTGCTGAAGCACCCGATAAAGATGGTTTCGCTCTAATAACAATTAGTGGCTATAAAGCAGGTATTAATTGTTATCAAAAGCTACCAGTATCCGAAATAACGAAAGATTGGCTTATATTTAATTGGAAAAAATGGGTTTGGCCTGAGAGTGAGCTCGATGATGTCTTTGTACGTTCTCAATTGAATTATGATGAAATATAATTTAGCTTTTCTAAAATTAACATAATACACCTTATACGAAATGCCTGATTTACAGGCATTTCTAGTATTCAGTTAACATCAAAACCCTTATACGAAATTTGATAAAAAAAGACTTTAGCCCTTTTTTCTATCCCGTCTCAATCGTTGATCTTTAGGCTTTTGCTTATTCCGTTTATTCAAATAAATCTGATCTGCATTTCGACAAGCCATTTCAAACTCTTTCATATTCCAAGCTTTTTTAGCAGTGAATCGCACATAATGTAAGTTTTTTGGAAAATACATTTGATTCAGCTTCTTCTGTTCGGGATCTCGGGCATTTAATACCGACCTCATCATGGCCTGTAACGTGCCAATTTGATGACGTGTACCATGAAAATTACCCTTGGAACTCAATCTAAAAGTGGCTTCTTTCAAACGATCAGCCTGTTCAGTCGAAATTAAATCAATTTTTTTATTCAACTCCCGCGTTGCCGATTGCATAAATTCTTGCGATAGATACCACGTAAAACGGACTTTCTTCTGAGAATATCGTTGAAAAAACTCCAAATGCTTTTTACGAACCCCACGTAATGCACGAGTTAACTCCTTCAATCGTTCGTTATAGCTCACCTCATCGTTAAATTTAACCCCAAATCGTTGCAGTAAGAACGTACTCACGGATACCTGATTCCAACGTGTATGTTCATTCTCTAAAAAAGCAAAGCCAAAAATACGTTGAATACTGAAAAAACGCCTGACATCAGAGGCATCAAAAGGCTTAAACACCCGATAGACCAGATCTTGATTACTATCAATGGTTTTTACACGCTTCGCATGAACATTAAAAATAACGCCAAAGCGTTCAGGATGATAATAAACCCGAGAAAATTGCGGTTTAAGATCACTGAACTCGATGTATTGTCCCAGTACATAATCCCCATAGCGCAGCAGTTTTTCTTTTTTAGTGGTCAAAAGGCTATTCAATTTTTGCTTCTGTACCATGCTCGAATTTTTAGCGAGTATTTCTTTTAGCGTCAGCTTACTTCTTCGTGCTTCTCTGTAGCCCGTGGTAAATAACCAAAACTGAAATACCTCATTTTTTGCTGGATCATAATTGATGACCAAACTCCACACCGGCTCCCCATAGTCCGATTTTTTCTTACGCACAGTATCAGAAAACCAAAACTTTGCACTGCCGTTAGAAATGCATTGCATAAGGCTTAAAAGACAATCTGTTTTCGTTGTGGTGTAGTAGATCATTATTCAATCAAAACGTGCTTTTTATGCGGAAAGCATGAAAGTTTATCTATGACTTTAAAAGAATAAAAAACACCATATAGACAAAAATAGGATTCGTTTTGATCGATGATGGTCTTTGTGTAAATAAGAGTTCCAAATTTGAGCGTCAGCATCAGGTAGAAATTGATTTAAAAGATTCAAAGCTGTTTTTAAAATGTTGTCCTAGCGAAAAAGTGAATATGCAATTAAAAGCGTTCTTTTGCGTTTTAAGCCACTTTAAGTTAATTCCATACCTAACTAATCAATCATCAAAAAAGTCGTGAATACCCCCTATTTTTTGCATTTAATTATGACTACAGAGCGAGTGTCTACGAGCGAACACTGAAAAGTCGCGCCTAGACTTTCTGAAAAACAGTTTTTACGGCATGTGAATGCTCAAAGAAAAGTGATTTAAATGTAGAAAATTGAGTCTAGACCGAGCGAAGCGAGCAAAAGCTTATGAGCGAAGCGAATTCCGAGCTGCTTTTGATTTTGCTTTTTCAATATTTTAATTAGATCTGGTATTCACTAAAAATTGCCCCTTCAAACTGAGCGAAAGCGAAGTTCAA
>NZ_NEGL01000017.1:0-10423 GCF_002135425.1 Acinetobacter sp. ANC 4654 | reverse complement strand
AACCTTCTGAATATTGGATAGAGGCTTACACTATGATTGGTACTGAAGTTATTGCAGATTTTTCTGATGAGTTCAATATAGAAGAAAATTTATTACAGATTGATTATCCTAATTTAATAAATATTCCTAACACTGAATTAGTTTATTTAAGATATGAATCCCCCGATTTAACATAATGGGCATTATACGAAATTTTTAAATTTCTTTAATTATCAAAAAGATAACCACATTTTTTAAATTTCGTATAAGGTGTATTAATTTTAGGATAAATTTAAGGAACAAAAAAATTTCGAATGACAATCTGTGGGTGATTTTTTCATGAAGATATTAAATAAACTCCTTAGCCTTGAATTAGCAATTGGTTCTTCATTAAGTCAGAAGACTAATTTAATCTTCTCTTTTTTATTTGCTTTAATTTTTACAGGAATTGCTCTTTCAATTGAGAATAAAACTTACATATGTGTTTTTGCAGGAATGCTACTTTTTTGGCAAAGATACGTTGTTTTAAAATTAAGAAATAAAGAGCCAAATTAAATTAGTAAAAAATTCCGAGTCTATTTAACATAGTGGCGATTATACGAAATTAAAAAAATCTCATGCAAAACATAGGCTTCGTATAATCTGTATTATGTTAATTTTAGGAAAACTTAAAATCTATAAATCTATTCATACTTTTGAATTAGGCTTTTCATATGATTGATAATATTTTAAAAGATAATTCAGTAGTTACAGATATTGCAGGTGACTACACTCTAGTCAAAACTAAAAATCCAACTATTGCTTTTCAACTAGTTAAGTTCGGTTTTAAGTTGAATGAGCATGATAGCTTTGAAAAAAATAATCTAGATCAAGAAGATCGGTTAAAAACTATAAAAAATTTAATTAGTATTAATTCAATTTTTTCGGCTGGCCGAGACTGGAGCCCTGAAGAACTATTAGATTTTTATAGAGAGCAAAAGCTTCTAAATGAACCATATAGGGTTATTTCTTGGAAGGATCGAAATAATTATCAAATAAGAGTTGTTGAATAAATTGCGAAAAATTAGCCCATTTAACATAATAGCGCTTATACGAAACGCAATATAAAAAGAATTTGTTTTTCAGTAAGTTAAAAAAAATTGACCCACCTTAAAAACAGTAAAAAACCGACTTCGACACAAGTCGGCTTTTTTATGTACAACTCTGGAACATATTGCCAATAAAGTTGATTAATATTTAATCAAATTGGCGCATTGTTGTGATTTATCAACTCATCCACTGCTCAAATTATCCCCAATTTCTGCGGATAACCCTTGGGGTAAAATTTAAACAGTTTTGTACGCATTTGCTCACAACAATTCCCGCCCTTTGCGGCTATACGACCTCACGCTTATTTCTTATCATGGGGACATAGAGAGCAGGATGCTCCAGATAAGAATAACAAGATTAGATACAGGGAATGTGAGGTACGACAGGAGTTATGCCAACGCATCAAATATGTAAAAAAGCCCAACAGGATGTTGGGCTTTTTTATTGCTTATTTAATTCGTATTATCCGAAGTAAGTTAATTTTAGAAAAAATTAACTTAATTCCCCAAAATTTTAAGAAATGATTTGTGGGTTTATTTATTTAGGTGTTGGTATGAGTTTTTTTCAATGGAATTTTTTATTTTTAATTGTTTGTGCATTATTTGTGCATATCTTTTTTAAAAAAAATGTAAAAGTTAGAATTTATGAGAATGTCTTTTTAATAATATACGCTCCTATACTTTTATTTATTTATTTGAATAATAAAGAACCAAATTTATCTGATATGCAATTATCAATATTCTTATTATTTTTATTTGAGATTTTCTCTATTTTAAAAATATATAAGTTATTCAAACATATTAGATAGATGATCTATAAATATAAATTCACCTCCTCAGTAAACCACATCTGCTGTTACTAGTGCTTTAAGGTGGGCAAATACGCGGTTCTCGTTTTAGGTAATATCTATTTTAAGGTAATAAAAAGATGGAAAAGAAAGCTGTGATAGCATTACATAATGGGCTATTTTTTCTTCATGGTGATGAAGATCCACTTGTTATTCCAGAAATAAAAGATGAACAGATAAAACCAATTAGAAGTGAAAATTGTATAGTTATATTTGCCCAACATGCAGTTGATGGTATGACTGAAATTACATTAGAGTACAATGAAAATTATTTTTATAATGCTGATTTAAATAAAATTTTTAGTGACCAAATTTCATTTGGAAAACTAATTATAATCAGTGACCCAGAAAGTAATTCGATTTTAGAATTGGAAACAGAGCATTTAATTGAGAAAGTTGAAATATATGCTGATGATATTGAATATCCAACTAAAATTAAAATTGTAGTTTCCTAAAATTAACATAATACACCTTATGCAAAATTAAAAATGGGAGCTTTAAGCTCCCATTTTTGAAGATAATTTTTTAAATTTTGTTGTTGAAATTAGGTCGTTCAAATTGCTAGTTCACTATGACTACCTAATCGAACTAACTTCAAAATTAGCAGTTCACCTTCTTCTGTTTTCTTATAGATTAAAACAAGATCTGGTTTGATATGGCAATCACGATGACCTACCCAATTACTGACCAAAGCATGGTCACGATACTTTTCAGGCAAGGTTTCATCAGCTTGCAATAACTCTAAAACAGTTTGTAGGTCAGCATCTACGGTATTTCGATGCTGACCTTTTTTCTCACGTTTATAGTCTTTCTTGAATGCTGATGTGTACTTAATCGTCCGCATTTAGATCAGCCATTAAGTCTTTTACAGAAGTAAAGCTTTTTGCTTTACTCAGATCTTCTTCCATTGCAGCAATGGTTTCAGCATTCGGTTGCCAAATTTCAAAAGGTAGAGCCTTTTCTTTAGCTACTTTTGTCAACAACAAACGGACTGCATCTGAGACAGTTAAGCCCATTGTTGCGAGAACTTCTGTTGCTTCATGCTTAATGTTTTCATTAATGCGAGTAGTTACTAGTGCATTTGAAGCCATGTTAAGCTCCTGTGATTAACATTGTTAATCACACTATATTCCTAGATGAAGAAAAGTTCAATTCGTATAAGCGCTATTATGTTAAATGATGGGGATGTTATAGACAGATATTTCAGCTTTCTATAATTTGATAACAAAAGATAGTAGGTGTTTTTGACATGCAAAGATGTATAAATCAACTTGTCGAATTAGGAAAATTTTTAGACTCTAAGACTATTCTCAAAGATCCAAATGGATATGATTACGTATGCAAAGTTCAAAATCTGATAGAAGAAATAAAAGAACCTATCACTATTGAAGAAGCTATAGCATTAACAAAACTATTTGGTGAAGATGATCTTTTTGGGTTAGCAGGTACTTTAGTTAAAATTATTGAGACAGCTCCAGAATGGCCTATTTCAGAAGTATTCCCTGATAGTTCTAATGAATGGGTACAGTCATTGATAATTAGAAAAATAAATTATGAAAACTCTATAAATGATTAAGTTTTTCTAAAATTAACATAATACACCTTATACGAAATGCAAATTTTATTCTTATATAAATCATAGTCTTATCGTATCTGTGAAAGCCCAATCCTCACCGGTTGGGCTTTTTACGTGAATTGTCGCGTTCCACGCTTAATAAGTGAGCAATGTTTCACATTTTTGTTCATTTGAATTAAACAATCCTGAGTAATTATTGGGTCTAAAAAACAAATCTCAAAGCGTCTTTCCCCCTGTTTCGGATAGACCTTTTTTTTCAAAAGTACCTGACATTAAATGTGGTTTAAGCTAACTTAAACAGGAAATAATGTCGGTTTTTGGGGTTTTTATGAAGAAGTCTTCTAGTCATTTTTTGATGTTTGGCGTAGCAGAATTACTCCAACACGTTGGACAAAATATTAGAACGGCAAGAATACGCAGGAATCTGACAATTCTGGAGTTAGCCAATCGAGTCCATGTCGATGAACGTACTATTAGCCGACTGGAAAAGGGTGATCCCAGTATTAATTTTAAAAACTTGGTGACGGTTTTAATGGTATTAGGTCTGGAGGATTCTGTTTTTGATATTGCTGATCCAAACGCAGATGAATTGGGGAGAGCCTTAGAATTAAAAAAATATCCTAAGCGGGTTCGGAAAATGGATCAACTGAGTGATGATTTCTAAGAACTAGCCGTTCGGTAGGAAAAATCGACTCCAGAAGCCTCTTTTCTCTGGTTCCGGCTCTATATGTTCAGGAATAGAAATACGACTATTCTCGACTACCTCTGGCTCTTTGGGTGGCTTTGCTATTACTTCATTGTTTTCATCTAAAATTGGTTCTGATTGAGTTTTTTCTGGGTCGATAAAACTAGTGGTATATGGTCTAGGTGCTTCTAATAGACGTTGCATAGTTTCGATCTGATTATGATAAAAAGATTCTCGGTCTTTTGCATCTGAAAGCTGATTTTTAAGCATGTCTACTTGTTGTCTAAGCAGTAAAAATTCTGCCGAATTTAGACTGTCTATTTTTACAGATTCTTTTACATCAACTTTTTTTACAGGTTCTCCAAATACACGGATAGCCTCAGAGAAATCAATTTTATTATCAGAATTTTTACTTAAAATTCCTTTGTTTATGTTGTTGTAAATAGTTTGTCTATTGATGTTGTAAAGTTTTGATAATTCAAGAACAGAAAGACTTTTCATGGTATAGAGCTATGCCTAATCTTGTCAAAATTTATTGCTATTAGACTGTCTAATAGACAAATGAGCAAGTCTATAATTTAGACAGATTGAAATCCCACTTTTTGTAGGAATGGTAGTAACTCCTGAAACTTTTCTTGATTTTTTAGCATCTCAGCAATTCGAATAGCAAATTGTGTATAGCTCTCATTACCCTGAGAGTACTTATTCATGTCTGGAAGTTCTGAAAGTTTATTTGCAAACAGGTGTCTCTGCTTATCTGTCATTTTATTAAACAGATGTAAAGGATCTGGTTCTTTATGAGGTTTAATAGATTGAGATATAACTTTCTTCTGTTTAAAAGTGAATGAGAACCCTGAAATTGAGCGTCCTTTCTTATGCTGTTCATACTTTGCTGTTATGTCAGTTAACTCATTAACCTGTTTCAGAGCAAAATCTAAAACGTAAGTCTTAAAATTACTCATAGTTTTATATTGGTGAGATTCAACACCAAGCTGTTGTCGGAACGTTGGTAAGTCAAATAGAGGTGTTTTTCCATTAGATCGCCATTGAATTAACAGCTCATACAATCTAATGGCATATGAGCTTGTTAATCTAGAAACCTGTTGTAACTCGTATTTAGTGAAATTCTCTTCTAGCCTAGTGATGAGAGGTACAATATCTTGTGTAAATCGCAGGAAAACTATCCCTGAATTTTGTTCATACCCAATTTTATCTACCCACCGGCAGTGGAAACTACGATCATTCCCAGTTTTAGGGTTAACGTCATGATAAGTGACATAACGATCAAATAAGCTTTTTGAAGCTTCACGGAGTACAGTATATGCAGTGTGTTTTTCTACATTGAATGTATTGATATAGCTGCTTGCATGTACTTCGAGCAAACTATTTTCTGTGATGCCATGTCCAGTTTCTCTTGCCTCAGCAATTGCTAACAGAATTAAACGCTGCTCCACCATATCTAAGGTGTAACTAGCTTGAATTAAGGCATTATCTTTTACTACTAACTCAGCCATTTTTAATAATAAAGTTATAATTAATTAGGTTGTACCTTAACCTAGTTCAATAAGTTTGTAAATCAACCTAATTTAATGGATCTACAAACCTATCTTTAAGGTCGATAAACCTAGTTTAATAGGTCGATAAACCTAGTTTAATAGGTCGATAAACCTAGTTTAATAGGTCGATAAACCTAGTTTAATAGGTCTTGAAATGCTTTCATATCGAGACTTTCAGCTAGTTTAAAAGCATTTAAAAGCATTAAAAATAATTAAAAACCTTTTTCATGAAAAATTGCCCTATGTTTTCGCTACGCTCAAACTCTATTGAACTTCGCTTTCGCTCAGTTCGAAGGGGCAATTTTTAGCTTAATACCAACGTGAATTTAAGAAAAAGCAAAAGCAAGATCAAAAGCAACTCGGAATTCGCTTCGCTCATCAAGCTTTTTTGCTCGCTACGCTCGGTCGAGAATCAATTTTCTGCATGTAATCTATATTTATTTAGATTCTGAAATTAAAAAAACTGTTTTTCAGAAGGTCTAGGCGCGAATTTTAGTGGTTCGCTCGTAGACACTCGCTCTATATATGCTGATTAGAGGCTTAAAATGGCATTTTTTAGCCCGATTACAAAGTTATATGGTGAAAGGGTAGTTTTTTCTAAAAAGTGGCTTAAATCGCAAATGAGCGCAAAATAAGGTAAGCCCTGTCCATTTGAATGGACAGGGCTTGTTTTTGGAGTTTAACGTCACCGCCTAACGCCAATGAAATGCATTGGTACATTTTCACAGTTATCAACTTGCGACTTTTCTTTGCGTTGCAAAGGAAGCGAATTTCAAACCGTTCAGACAGCTTATGCCCGACTGTCCTCTCTACTAAGTTTGATACATTCTCCGGTTATGTTTTAGTTCCACAACTACGACTTGCTAATACCTTGCGCTCGCTAGCGCTTTAACGGGTTGTTTTACATCTCTGCTAAATATTCATCCGCTGGCCAGTGCTTTCCTTTAACTGCTTCTGCGCTAAGTCACATGTGGACCGCTCTGTAGTTAACTGAAAAAACTGACGTCTCTGCTAAAATTGAATACCGCTCGTAAAACAACAGATCGCTAAATTACATCTCTGCTAAAGCGCAAGGCTAGAAGCGATTTCTTTGGGGTTGAACAGGGTTCAAACGCATTGAAATAACTTGGTGTTTGGTTGGCGTGAACCAACAACGGAGCCACCGTTTATGTTTCTTACTGAGTACTCTCCAAATATCGCAAACATTCGCAGCCACGCCAATGTTTGTAATAATTCAATTGGATTTCTTCCACGCCAAACTTGTTTGTATCATTTCATAGATACCGAGGTTGCCACACCTCACGTTTAAAACCCTTGTCATGGTTTTAAATATTGCTCGCATTGTCTTTCGCTTCATCACCGCTTACGTTTTTATTCGCTCGAAGTGACTGGATCTGCATCAAATTTGAGGCAGAATCTACTCAACAATTCTCCTTCTCTCATAAATTAAAACTTATTCCCCACTCAAGGCAGGTTTTCGCTTCAAAAAGTCTATATTACGGAGCCACCGTATATAATGATCGACCTGAGAGATTCCCATATTAGTCTTCATGGTCTGTGTTGATTTAAATCAACGATCAGTACGCCTATCCACTCTGTAAAATAACAGCCTTCCAGTTTTTTACGGTAAGAGTTCCAAAAACCCATATTATTCACCGTTATTCGACTTCATTGTGGGTAAAGCACTTGATCTACGCAAAGCAACATCTTCGCTATGTGTGTATCGCTAAAAATAAAAAAAACCGCAATGAACTTAATCAATGCAGTCTTAATTTTTTCGCGACATAACGTTTTACGTGTCACCGTTACAGGCTTGAGCTATCCAGCGATCTCATTAACCAAATTAAAATGTCATCCGACAAATTTTTTAACTCAATCAATGAGTACCAGAGTAATCCAGATTTCTCCTCATACTCCCTAGTACCTCGCGATACTCTCAGCAGCCCACCTGTGCGCCATACATCATGCCCTTCGTAAAAATTGAAGCATGAAATAGGTGTGGTTAACGTAACTATCATCCGTGTAGTTACTCACACTCTCCATGAGACAGGGTTTGATCTAGTCACCTAGATTCCCGTTTCTATGTCGCCCAACTTTGTCTGCGCCTCATTTCATAGAGGCGCTTTCAGATTGATCCGGTCAAAAGGCAGAGTTTCACTGCCTAGTGCCGTTCATAGCCGCGCCAGCTAGATTTCTCACGCACGCAGCTTTGCGAGTTTTAGTAAACGTTGGCTGACGTTTACACATAAAACTCACGACAAGGGTTTTAGATTTGCCTTACAGACACTATTCACATCTGGTTGAGCAAATCTTATTCGGCAAGTCTGAGATTAAAGGGTTTCGCGTCTCCAATCAAGGAACTCTTATTTACGGTACAACCAATTTTGGGAGAAAAACGCTAAAAAAGAGCAAAAAAGCGGTAAAAAAATTTTGTAAATCATGGTGTCCCTTTTATGCTTCAACCATTCGCTATTCTATTTGGTTGAAAAGTGATCTTGTGTTCTACGCGCCTTCCAGTTTGGAACTCTTATTTACGGAAAGCCCATTTTCGCGATAAAAAAGTTCAAATGTAGAAAAAAATAGTTAATTTATTTTTGTAAATTAGGGTGTCCCTTTTATTACTGACCCACTTCATTCTGTTTTTGGGTGAAAATTAACCATTGTGATTTTTTGAGATGGTTTGTTTTGTCTAGGAAGTGGATGTGAAATATCTCTTGATCGGAGTTTTGATGATGACCGTTGCTGCTATGATTAAATTTCATCGAGCCTGACATGAGATGAAAAATGCCACTATATCCAGATGACTATTTTTTGACTCGACAAGAAATAGATGAGCTACGTACAGATGCCAAGCAGGCTTCAAAAGCGATGACCGCTTTAATCAATTTTAACATGGAGGAGCGCTATTCCTATCAAGTTGAATGGTCGGCTGAGGATGGTCAACATGTCGGGCGTTGTAAGGACTTTCCTTCACTCTCTTAGATCGATGCTGATCGAGACAAGACACGTTTAGGCATTGAGAAACTGGTTTTTGAAGTCCTACAGGATATAGCTGCGAATAGTGAAAAATTCCCTGACCGAATAGATCTTCTCTCGCTCTCCAGAACAGTGAAATATGGTTTAGGTATTCTTTTCGAAAAATGCCTCATTCCGGTCGATGTATTCACTTAAATTATAAGAGTTTAGGCCATATTCTTTGAGCATATTGTTGATGTACTTAAAAAACAATGAATAAGCAATGAAAAGCAGACTCAGTACGATAATTTCAAATTTAAGTGCTGGAAATACGGCTTTTTGGTCGGTGATCAACATGTCTAGCGTGAAATGCTGAAAGAAATAAATGAAGAACGTGACTAAACTGAGCAAGGTCAAAACAAGATAAATTCTAATGCCGGCAGTAGATTGATTCTGGAGCTTCTTTAATTTTTCGAAAGTTAATGCGTTCATTTTTTGATTTAAGGTCGCTGACGTGTGTGCAGTGTAGAGCTTTTCTTTATACGAAGAAATTCACCTCCTTTACGTTTAGGTAGGTATTATGTGTGCTGAGATTTTTTTACTTTTTAAATTATATTAAGTATATGATTTTATTTATTATTATGGTTTTTGATTTTAAATCAAACTAAAACAATTAAACACATAAGTTATTGAAAATAAATATAAAATATAGAGCACACACGATAGCTACCTTTTAACAAAAAAGGTAGCTATCGTGTGTGCCGGACAGACTAATTACGTACTACTTTTTGTTTCGCCTTATTTAAGGAGAACCCTGACACTTTAATTGGGTTCTAACATCCTAGTTTCGTATAAAGTGTATTATGTTAATTTTAGAAAAATTAAAAAAATATTTTAAAGATATGGGGATCATAAAATGTTTTGGAACGATATGATTGAAAGCAGCTATATTGAAAAAGCTTTCTTTTTTATTTTAGTAATATTCTTTAGCTTTATCAGTTCTTGGTATTATCAAAGAATGAAAAATATGGTTTTTGATGCAGATATTGCTTTCTATTCAATATTAGTGGGAGGATTAATCTTTATCTTTATATTTTCCACTTTCTGGTGGAGTTTTCCCAGTGCAGTGTTATCAGGAATACTCGGTGGTTTTCTTTATACACAAAGAGCTTCATAAATTAGAAGATAATGAATATCTTTATCAAAAAAATTAAAGAGTTTTTCTCCTCCATTTAACATAATGGCGATTATACGAAATTTTTAAATTTCTTTAATTATCATAAAGATAATATTATTTTTAAAATTTTATATAAGGTATATTATGTTAATTCTAGAGTTTCTTAAAATATTGAAATGAATGATCTAATCCTTTTAAAAATTTCCATACAAAGAGCTTTACTCGGGTATCTGACACCAGATGTAAGATCTGTAAATATTAAAATAATCGAAAAAATAATTTATTTATATATCGTTATTGATGGAAAACCTTCTGAATATTGGATAGAGGCTTACACTATGATTGGTACTGAAGTTATTGCAGATTTTTCTGATGAGTTCAATATAGAAGAAAATTTATTACAGATTGATTATCCTAATTTAATAAATATTCCTAACACTGAATTAGTTTATTTAAGATATGAATCCCCCGATTTAACATAATGGGCATTATACGAAATTTTTAAATTTCTTTAATTATCAAAAAGATAACCACATTTTTTAAATTTCGTATAAGGTGT
>NZ_NEGL01000016.1:0-48674 GCF_002135425.1 Acinetobacter sp. ANC 4654 | reverse complement strand
TATTTACAGATTTCAACTGATAAATAATAACGATTTAAACAGATCACATTTAAGACATCTTTTAATGAATTTGCTTAGATGAATTAAAAAAAGAAAAGTAACATGGAAATAATAAATGAAATTTCACGTGACTACATTTTAATAGATTGAATATGCAGTTATAGTTATTATCGTTTAGTAGAATAATGATTTGCTCGATGAGCAGTTTTCTCTGTGAATTGTGATAACTCTGCCAAATAAAAAGCTAAATCTAAAAGATTTAGCTGGTATGAAAAAAGAATCAATATATTTGGGGAGCTATAGTCGATCAGGTTTTATTTTACCTCTAAATCCGTCAGATTCACTTTCGCAATACTGGCATTTAATTTGTTCATTAAATGAGCAAGCGCCACCATATCATCAAATAAAAAACCTTCGAAAGTTTGTTGATAAAAATCAGCAACTTTAAGTTGTAATTGTACCCATGCGTGTTGACCATTTTCAGTGAGGGCTACATTTTTAACCCGACGATCCTGTGTATCGCTAATACGTTGAACTTCCCCATCGCGTTCAAGACGCTTTAATACGCCATCCAAACTTTGTCGGCTAACCCCTAAATAATTGGTTAAGTCAGAAAAAGACATGCCCGTCTTAACTGATGGCCGTGATAAAGCCCCCAAAACGGCCCAATGTATAGATGAAATACCTAATTCTTTCTGACATTGGCGATCTAAGGTATTGCTGGCCTGAAATAAACGAAAAAAAAGTCGATTATGAATTGGAGCTACTGAATTCTGATAGACATTTTGGTCTACTTGACTCATTTTTTAAAACCTATCGTCATTATTTAAATTAATATTGCTTAATTAGCATAGATAAATGAATACGCAAAGTGCTTAATTGATATTTAACAAATCAAGTATCTTAATTTTCACTGTGCTGAATGCTACTTAATTTAAGTTTGTTAATAAATATCACGTTGATAACGCTTGTTTTTCTTTAACTGTTCTAGTTGTTCTGCACCTAAAATATTGATCAAAGTTTTCTCCACCTCTTGTGCCATTCCTTTTAAGCTACCACAGACATAAATTGCGGCACCCGCTTCTATCCAATTTACAAGCTGTTCCGATTTCTGTTGTAAAATATGCTGCACATACTCTTTTTCGGCTTGATCACGGGAAAAAGCATAGTCCACTTCAGGTAAAAAACCTTGTTCTTGCGACAGCTCAATCTGCTGTTTATAAAGATGATCAAATTGCTGTTGACGCTCACCAAAAATAAGCCAGTTCTGTGGGTTGCCGTGCTGTTGTCGTTGCGCCAAATGAGCAACTAAACCAGCAATACCTGTTCCATTACCAATCAAAATTAAAGGCTTATGATTCTGTTTTAAATTAAATGCTGGATTGGAGCGAATTTTTGCAGTAATCATTTGCCCAAGTACAGCATGTTCGGTTAACCAGCCTGAACCTAAACCGAGACCAGTTGCTGTTTTTTCCTGTCGTACCACCAATTCCAATATTTTTTGTTCAGGAATACTAGCAATAGAATATTCACGTATCGCTAAATCAGCAAAGCCCAAAATCCAATCTTGAAAAGATTCATTAAGACCTTGCTCGGGTAATTGTCTTAAATCTTTAAACTGCAATATCGCAACTAAATTTTCACTCACTGTTTGTTGCTGTGCTGCTAAAAAGTACTGTATCTCTTTAAGTGAATTTCCACATTGAATTTCAAGAATATCCCCAGATGACCAGTTTAGAGCATTGTCATAGGATAGTTGAATTTGGTAAATTGGATTACCTTGACTGCCACGATTGAGACAAGTTCGATTTTTTAAAATCAATGCAGTCCAATCATGCTGCTGTGCTATTCGAGATAATTTTTGAGCGCTTAACTGTTCTAATTGTTTGAGCCAGCAATCTAAATCGGCCTGTTTTAAATGATCGACACACACCATTTCAAATAAAGCTTGAGCATGGTGCTGCTGTAAATATTGATCTAAAACTTGTCCAAAACGACAAAAATGTGTGTAGCGTTTATCCCCTAAACCCAAAATTGCATAAGACTGATGTGACAAATCTAAATTTGCATGGCGAAAGATGTGCTTGATTGCGGACTGTGCAGTGTCAGGCGCATCGCCCTCACCATAGGTGCTCACACACCACAGCACTTTCTGAGCTTGGCACAATTGTTCTACTGTCAAATATTGCATATCGACAAGGCTGACCTTTTGTCCCACAGCGTGTAACTGTTGTGCCGTCTGATGAGCAATATTCTCTGCCTGACCAGACTGACTGGCGAAAACTATCAAATAATCATTTTGCTTGAAAGTCGCTAGCTGTTTTTGCTTACGATTGTTTAAACGATTACTTAGAATCAGGTAAGCAATAATCACGACATAAAGCACCAGTAAGCTCGCTAATGCAATTAAAATCACAGCAACAGAATATGTCATTAAATGATATTACCTATACCGCAGACCAAATCAGCAAAATAATCAACGCTAAGCTTGCAGCAGTAAGCACAAGATGAGTAACCAAGCGGGTTTTAATGCTTAAAAATAGAATGTAGCCGACTAAAGACAATGCGATCACAACAATAGCACTGATATCAATGAGCCAGCTCCAAGCCGAACCTGAATTTTTACCACGATGTAAATCATTCAGCATAGAGACTGTTGAAGCTGGTTTTTGAGTAATTTCCGTTTCACCTGTATCTGCCATAACCCAAATATCTGTCGCGCCAGCAGGACTTTCTAAGCGAATCATCACTTCATTGTCCATCACTTCACTACTTTGGTAACGTCCCACCATATTTTGCTGTTGGCGCACGTAATTTAAAATAGCATCGCTTGGGTTTTCTTGCTGCTTGATCGACTTTAAAATGGACTCAGGTAAAATCAATTTCGTTGTTTCTTCTGTTTTCGCAGGTTCAAACCACTCAGGATGATTTAACAATAATCCTGTCACAGAAAAAAACAGTAAAGTCAGAAATGCGAAAGCAGAAAGCCAGCCATGCACATAACGTGAATGGCGGTAAAAATCACGACGTTGATACACGTATTCAGCCTTAGTTCACTTTCTGAAAATTGAGTTTGACTGCACCAATTTCTTTTTGTGCAGGCAATGTTTGGTTTGAACCTTTGGCTTTTACATCCAAAGCAAAGGTTTGATAAGAATGTTCGCCATGCTCACGTGATGTTTCAATATGAATCAGATATTTTCCTGCTGCTACCGCTTTACCTGTTTCATCTTTACCATCCCAAGCCAACTTATACTGACCGGGCTGACGTGATGGTTTAGCCGTTGCATCCAAGTTTGGCATTTGACGACCATAACGGCGCCACCATACATAGTTGGAGTTGATCCATTTTTCGTCTTTACCCCAAACTGCCAATGTACGGACAATTTGCTTATTGGCATCAGTCACCCATACCGAAACATAAGGCGCACGGTATTTTTCCACATCCATTTTAGGAATGGTCAGGTCAATCACGGCTTGATAGCCTGCTGGCCATTTAGCTGCGGATTGACTCGCTGCAACAGTTCGCATTTCTGCATTTTGCGGCATTTGAACCAAGCTGTTCCAGCCCGAACTTTGATGCACTTTCCCATCGGTTAAAGTTACTTTCGCTTCATAACCAATAAGTGCCTCAATCAACGCTAAGCCTTCTGATGGTGTCATTGCAGCTAATGCTGTGGCTAAAGCATCGGCATCTGCGGCACACGTTCCGACCACGACACATTGTTCAACGTGTTGTAAAGGCATACCAGTTTTTGCGTCAAGCAAATGGCTTTGTCCTGCCAATGTACGATAGCCCTGTCCACTAAATGCAATGGCTTGATCATTTAAGTTCAAGACTTGTAGTGGCACGCTGCTGTCATTGTGTACAAAGGCATCTTGTACCCCAATTTTCCATCCCTCTTTTTGCGGTGCATTACCCCAAACACGGATGTCACCCCCAATATCAACCAACAAACCTTCAATGCTTGGTACCGCTTGACGTGCTGCAACCAATGCACGGTCAATAATGTAACCTTTCGCATAGGCATCAGGTGCAAATTTCACTGCTGAATCAATTGCGATGCTACGCTGTTCTGCATCTAATTTGACACTGTCAGATTGCAACTGATTTAACACTTGTATACGAGTTGCTTCATCCAGTTTGACCACACCTTGTGATTGTTCCCACAAGGTAATGAGTTGCCCCAATCGTGCATCAAAAGCACCACAAGTTTTATCACGCCAAGTTTCACAAGCTGCAATCACTTCAAAAAGTTCTGCTGAAACATTCGCCTGTTTATTGTTATTTAAAGCCGTAATTTCACTGTCATCACGCCAAGTCGACAACACCTGATCTAACTGGCTAATTTCTTTTTGAATAGCATCTACAGCACGTTTGGCATCTTGCTTAGAAGCCCCTTGAACCACCACATCTAAAGACGTACCCAATATATGGTCACGATGGAAATGATGTGTTTGTGTTGCAATCTGTTCTGATTGTTCTACTTTTTCACTTTGCTCAGCAGCATTTGTGTGAAAAGGAGAAATCAGTGCCAACGCCATAACCAATGGCGAAAGACGAAATGCCTTACGAATAGGATAAAAATTTCTAACAGCAGATGACATGCTGATTCTCCGGAATATTTTTAATGAATTTTATTGATAATGATAGTAGTTATCAAGTAGATTACGTGCATTCTATTAAATAAAGTTGATCTGGAGTCTCAAACAATGAAGCATTGGTTCAAAATTGCTTTACTTACGTCATTACCTGTACTTAGTCATGCACATACCATGAGTCCATTTCTACTTCCTGAAGTGTTTGACACCAAAGCAGCGCAAAGCATAACTTTCCAAAGTGGCATCACGATAGAAAAATTCTTTGTTGCAGGAAATAATTTTAAAACTACTTATGTCATTACTGAACCTGATGGTCAACAAAAACCGATCAATGCTGCTGCTGCGTTAAAACGCTTTAATATTGCAGAATTTGATTTACCTAAAGAAGGGACTTACCGTATCCGCACACAAGATGCAGTGGGTAATAATGGTAAATATGCATTGGTTGATGGTCGTTGGTTGCGTGTCCGCCCAGTTCGCGCTCCAATGCAAGCACCTGCGGATAAACCTGCTGAAACAGCCGCAACACCAAAAGCATCAGTCAATGCTCAACCACCACGCATGATTGCAGCGGATCAAGTTCCTGCAAATGCACAAACGCTTGAAGTGACCAATCATTTTATTGCTGAAAGTTATGTCACTAAAGGCAAACCTACTGCTATTCCAGTACCAAGTAAAAAAGGCTTTGAGTTCACATTATTGACTCATCCAAACGAATTATATGCAGGTGAGTCACTTAAAGCTCAGGTGTTGATGAATGGGAAACCTGTTCCAAACCTTGAAGTAGATGTATTTAAAGGCGCAGGCAGTTATGAGCCAAATGCAAAACGCGAACAGCCGCATGTGAAAACCAATGCTAAAGGCGAAGTGGAAATTAAATTCGATCAAGCAGGTATTTATTTAATTACCACGGCTTACCCAGAAGCAAATCCTGATGCAACAAAAAAACCAGCCACTGAAAACTTTACTTATGGTTTAACTGTAGAAGTTACAGAATAATAGGCTTCTTTCATAAGTTATTTTTTAATCAATACAAGTCGTTCGTAAAACCAAAATTAAAAATAAATTTTGGCAGGTGTTAGATTGATGGGTGTGGCATGGATGCCACACGTTTCCCATCCTTGCGCTGCATTTTAAAGCAGTACTTAAAACTGGCTCAGGATGTCGTGTATGGGAAACAAAAGGTTTTTCTTGCGTAGCAGTGCTCCTCATTTTGACCTTTCAAAAGTAAAGCTAATGCCTACGCAAAGGCATAAAAATTGAAGCAATCAAATGAGGCAGTACTGATTTTAAAGAATCGAATATTGAACATTTTTTGATTTATGCAAGTTGTCTAATTTTTATGTATCGATAAAATCTAAAAGATAATTCATATAAAAAAGCCTCTATTTTCAAATAGAGGCTTTTTTATTTAGCAATTACAAAATATTAAAAGTTATAAATGGCAACTGCATTTACACGATTATCTTCACCTGTCTTGCTACCATTTGGCGCAGCAGCAAATGCTTCACGTTCACCATAGACATATTCAAGACCAAAACTTAAAGGCTTGCTTGGGCTATAAAAAACATTTGCCCAAGCTTGCCATAAGTCTTTATTGGCTTTGGTCTTATCCGCTAATGCATTGATATAGTTTGGATCTTCATCAAAAGTCATATAACCATAACCGACAGTACCACGCAGTTTTTCATTAAACTGCTGAGTAAGACCGACAGTAATCGAATCAAACTCACTTTGTACAAGGCTACCGTCCGCCTGTGTCACTACGCCACTGTTGGTAAATGAAACAAAACTGCTATCGCCTTTGACATGGTAGTAGTCTGCTTTTAAAGTTGTTCCCGGAACCACTTCATATTTAGCCCCTAAACCGACACCCCATGCCATTTCTTCATCTGTATTGGTTCTTTTTTCATGCCCCATGGCACGCGCACTAACATTAAAGTTGTTGGCAAATTGATGATTTAAACGTGCAGTTAAAGCAGGTAGACGTTGCGTAATTGAAGCATCTTTCGGGTCTTCAAGTGCCATAACCAAATTGGTTTGTGGGGTAAATTTAGTAGTATGACGCACCTGTGCAGTACGTTTCACAGCCCCACCAACATATGCCAATGCATCTATGGTTTCAGGCATATAATCAGGCACTGCAAAATTTGACCAAGTTTGACCAATGAGCCAGTCGGCATACGTTAAGTAAGCATGACGGATACGTAAATTATCAAGGCTTGCTCCCCCCAGAAAATCCACCTCAATTTTACCCTTTACTTCTTGATCAGCCACTTGGCTTTTAAAATCAACACCTAAACGGGTAGCAGCCAATGTCGATTTTAAGCGATCACTGTTTTCAGCATTTCCTTTCAGTGGCACCGAATTAATTTGATTGTACGGCATATTGACATTACCGCCACCTTCAGATTGATAAGAGGCATCTAAACGAACATTTCCGTAAAAATTAAGCTCGGCACCTTTGGCAGTTTTTAGTACAGGTGCTATAGCCACAGGCGCTGGGCGTTGAACCTCTGCAATAGCAGTTGCAGTCTGCGCTGTCTGTACTTTTTGTTGTTCAATAAGCTCACGTAAAGCTTGGACTTCTTGTCTTAGCTGTTCAACTTCTTGACTCTGCTTGCTTGGTAGTTGGGTTTGCGCTTGAGTTGATAAACTCATACCGCCCATACTTAAAGCAATCATGCTCATCATAAGGTTACGTTTTACTGTTGGTTGGGTTAATTGCGTGGTGTTCATCCTAAACTCACTTATGATTATTCGACAATACTTATGATTGTTCAACAAGATTCTAGCAATAGATCACCAGTGCTACGATGGCGATCTATATCACCTAGACTATTGTCTATATTGAAAATTACTGCGTCACTTTACGTTCTAGTGATGGCGTTTGAATGCTTTGCTGCACGTGGGTTTGACCATCTACAGAAGCTTTTAAATTTACCAAGAAGATAGCAATCGCTGCCAATACACCGGGAATGGCGATGACCAAAAAGTTCATTTGATGTGGAAGTTCAAAGGTTAATAAGGCACCGGTCAGAACGGGTCCAACAATTGCACCGATACGACCAATACCTGAAGCCCAGCCCATCCCTGTAGAGCGAACGGCTGTTGGGTAAAACTGTGCAACAAAGGTATAAAGTAAGATTTGCGAGCCAATCGTTGCGGCACCAGCAATGGCAATAAGGGTATAAAGCACAGCTTGCGGGCTATTAAAACCCAGTAAAATAAGCGCAATCGCACCGACAGTAAACATAGTCGTGAGCACTGGTTTTAAATGGAATTTATCTGCTAGAACTCCGCCACCAATCGCACCAACCATACCGCCAATATTAAGTGCGAATAGGAACATTAAGCTTGCACCTAACGAATACCCTGCTTGAATCATCAGTTTTGGTAACCAGCTTCCCAATGCATACACCATAAGCAAGCACATAAAGAATGCAGCCCAGAACATTAAGGTACTAAACGTACGACCTTGCTGAAATAAAGCACGTAGCGGGGCATCATCACCAGCTGTTGCTTCATTTAAAACAAATGTGGTTTCCGCAGTCAGCTTTTGTTCTGGTGCAATTTTTTGCACAATCGCACGCGTCTGTTCTGTTTCACCCTTTTTGGTCAAAAACATCAGTGACTCAGGCAGGTATTTCCAAATTAACGGTAAAGTAAACAAAGGAATACTGGCAATATAGAACATGATTTTCCAGCCATAAGTAGGTACTAACCAAGCACCTAATAATGCTGAAGTCATACCACCAATAGCATAACCACTAAACATAATGGCAACCAAAGTACTGCGAATACGCTTAGGTGCATATTCAGTCATGAGTGCCACAACGTTTGGCATGACCCCGCCAATTCCTAGCCCTGCTAAGAAACGTAATATTCCAAATTCTGTAGGTGTGGTTGCAAATGCGCCGAGGAAAGTAAAACCACTAAAAATAGTAATACAAATCATGATGGTCTTTTTACGACCGAGTTTGTCTGAAAGCGTACCAAAACTCATGGCACCAAACATCATTCCAAATAACGCGGTACTGGCAAGCAATCCAGCTTGTACTGTCGTTAATGCCCACTCTTGCATGAGGATCGGTAGAACTACGCCATAAATGACTAAATCATAACCGTCGAAAATAATAATCATTAAACACCAAATAAGTACGCCCCAATGAAAAGGGGTAAATTTGGCTTCATCCACTAAAGTATTGATGTTCAGTTTATTGGTATTCACTTTGCGCTCCTGCATATGAATCTTTAGATTGAGCAAAGAATGAGGCAAAGCATTTTTTTTGTCCAAAACCGATTACATATATATTCATACCTTAAAAGTTCGTGTTTAATTTTCTAATTAGAAAAACAATACTTTAAAAATATCAAAAAAATAAAATCGAGCTTTATTTGGTATAAAAAAAGACCTGCCCATCAAATCATGCGACTTGATGGACAGGTCTTTTTTAAAAATTATGGTTTAGACGTGCTGACTACTAGACTAAAACTGAGGGCGCATTGCCGTCTGTTTTTAAATAACAGCACGATCATATTTAATCGCTTCTAGATCATAAACCTGATAAATACAGTCGAATAATGAACGAATATCTTCACTCTCATCCATACTGCGTATTGCCAAAAAGATTGGACTGACAGCAGCATCATCAAGTAATGGAATATAGTGCAAATGTGATAGCTGAATGGTTTTAGCACTTTCAGGCACAATACAAATCCCCTCACCAGCGGCAACCAAGCCGAGTGCGAGCTGGATTTCACGGACTTCTTTTAAATTTTTTGGATCTAAACTATATTCAGAAAAAAGTGATCTGACTTGCGTAGAAAAATTAGGTTTAGGGTGGCTTGGGTATAAAAATAATTTTTCATCAACGATATCTGTCAGATATACCCCTGCCTTTTGCAAAGCCAGTGGATGACTCGCATGTACCGCCACCATTAAAGGCTCTTCTCGCAAAAGTATACGTCTGATGGCGGGATCCGAAATTCGTAGTCGACCAAAACCGACATCTATACGACCTTCTTTAAGTGATTGTATTTGTTCTTTAGTGCTCATTTCAATCAGCTCAATTTTTAAATGTTGCTGCTGCTGACGAAATAAATAGACGATTTTGGGCAATAGTCCATAAAGCAAAGAACCAACAAAACCCATCGTTACAGTTTTTTCGACCATGCCTACACGCTTAGTCATCGCTTTAATTTCTTCAGCATTAGACAAAAGTTTAACAGCGTGCTGATAAAAAAACTGACCCGCTTCAGTCGTTAATAATGGACGACTTCCCCGTTCAAAAAGCTGTATTCCCAGCTCTGCTTCAAGGTTTTGTATCTGTCGGCTTAAAGGAGGTTGAGCAATAAACAGTTTTTCGGCTGCTTTAGTAAAACTCTGCTCTTCTACAACCGCTACAAAATAACGTAGATGTCTCAGTTCCATAATATTCCATACCTTATAAGCATAATAAAATGCAAATTTGATCTTCGACAGTAAATGTTTATTCTTTTAAGGTATACCACAAGAGATACACAAAGCAAGATTGAGAAGGCTAAAGATGTATAAATCTATAGAAACATTGCTTGTCGAAATTCCAACCATCCGCCCGCATAAAATGGCGGTTGCGACCATGCAAACCCAAACATTAGTACTGGTAAAAGTAACGACATCCGATGGTTTTACAGGTTGGGGCGAAGCGACCACGATTGGTGGGTTGGGATACGGTGATGAAAGCCCAGAAAGTGTAAAAACAAATATCGAGACATATTTTGCACCTTTATTGAAATCACTTTCAGGTTTAAATTTTGCACAAACAATTCAAACCATTAAACGTAACATTAATGGTAATCGCTTTGCTAAATGTGCGATTCAAACTGCCCTACTTGATATTCAAGCACAGCGTTTAGATCTACCGTTAAGCGAAATTTTGGGTGGTCGTTTACGCAATAGTGTTCCCGTTCTATGGGTGCTTGCATCGGGTGATACGGAAAAAGACATTGCCGAAGCCAAAAAAATGATTGAGTTGAAACGTCATAACGTATTTAAACTTAAAATTGGATCACGCCCAGTTGAAGATGATGTCGCTCATGTTTTAGCCATTAAACAAGCCTTAGGTTCAGAGATTTCTATTCGTGTCGATGTCAATCGTGCATGGTCAGAACTTGAAGCCATTAAGGGTATTCAAGCGTTACAAGATGGTGGCGTTGATCTGATTGAACAACCCTGTGCAATTGAAAACCTAGATGCAATGCAGCGTTTAACGCGTCGTTTTGATATTGCCATTATGGCAGATGAATCCTTAAATGGCCCACACAGCGCTTACCAAATCGCACGAAATAATGGTGCATCTGTATTTGCGGTGAAGGTCGCTCAATCTGGCGGTCTAATTGAAGGCTGCGAAGTTGGAAAAATTGCCAAACTTGCAGGCATCGATCTTTATGGCGGCACCATGCTTGAAGGTCCAGTCGGCACAATTGCTTCAGCGCATGTTTTTTCAACCTTTGATCACTTAGCGTATGGCACAGAATTATTTGGCCCATTACTGTTGACTGAAGAAATTTTAAAAACACCACTTCAATATCAAAACTATGAGTTGGTACTGCCAACGGTATCTGGTTTGGGTATCGAACTTGATTTAAACAAAATTGACAATTTACGTCGTCAGTAATTGAAGGAAATCAACATGCTTTTCCAAGTACGTATGAATGTAAACATTCCACTGGATATGCCAAGTGATCAAGCCAATGAAATCAAGGCGATTGAAAAAGCCTATTCACAAGATTTGCAACGCCAAGGTAAGTGGCGTCATATCTGGCGTATTACAGGTCAATATTCAAATACCAGTATTTTTGATGTTGAAAGCAATGAAGAACTGCATAGCATTTTACAGGGACTTCCATTGTATCCGTACATGGAAATTGAAGTGATGGCATTGAACCGCCACCCTTCTTCAATCCGTGAAGATGACAGCTGATTTTTACAATGAAAGTGTACTGTATCAAACAGAGTCACTTTTAAATAAAAGCAATACCAATCGGTAACTCAACAAGGATGTGGCAGCTAATGTTTTCTCGTAGTCAAAAGGATGAGAAAGCTAGCCACCCCAAATAGATTACATACTTAAGGAGAATTAGTATGAACCGTCAACAAATTGATGCGCTTGTTAAAGAAATGAATGTCGATACAGCGACAGGCCCTGTCGATGCACGTGTACAACAGATCGTTGTTCGTTTATTGGGTGATTTTTTCCAAGCGATTGAAGATCTGGATATTTCACAAACAGAATTGTGGAAAGGTCTAGAGTACTTTACCGATGCGGGTCAAGCCAATGAGCTTGGTCTTTTGGCTGCTGGCTTGGGTCTTGAGCACTATCTTGACCTTCGTGCAGACGAAGCAGATGCGAAAGCAGGGATTACGGGTGGTACACCACGTACCATTGAAGGTCCATTATATGTTGCGGGTGCACCTGAGTCTGTAGGCTTTGCGCGTATGGATGATGGTTCAGAAACAGATAAAATTTCGACTTTATTTATCGAAGGTACAGTAACAGATACTGAAGGCAACCTTATTGAAGGGGCTAAAGTTGAAGTTTGGCATGCCAACAGCTTAGGTAACTATTCATTCTTCGATAAATCACAATCTGACTTCAACTTACGTCGTACTATTTTAAGTGATGCAGCGGGTCAATATGTTGCGCAAACCACAATGCCCGTTGGCTATGGTTGCCCGCCACAAGGTACGACTCAATTTGTTCTAGACAAACTTGGCCGTCATGGTAATCGTCCTTCTCACGTACATTACTTTGTCTCTGCACCGGGCTACCGTAAGTTAACTACGCAATTCAATATTGAAGGCGATAAATATCTTTGGGATGACTTTGCATTTGCAACCCGTGAAGGCTTAGTCGCTACCGCTGAAGATGTAACGGATGAAGCTGAAATTGCACGTCGCGGTTTAGACAAAGCATTCAAACACATTCAGTTCAATGTTGAACTGGTAAAAGATGCTGAAACTGCACCTTCTACTGAAGTTGAACGTCGCCGCGCAAGCGCTTAATGATCTTATGATAAGGAACCGAGATGTCAATTTAATGACATTTCGGGGACTTGCCTAAATTTGGAAAGTTGGAGAACGGACATGCCTCGTATCCCTGTAATTAATACCAGCCATCTCGACCGCATTGATGAGTTACTTGTTGAAAACTATGAAACTGGTGAATTTAAACTTCATCGTTCAGTATTCACAGATCAGGCCCTATTCGATTTAGAGATGAAATACATCTTTGAAGGCAACTGGGTGTACTTGGCACATGAAAGCCAAATTCCAAATAATAATGATTATTACACGACCCATATGGGTCGCCAGCCGATCATCATCGCACGTAACCGTGCAGGTGAACTTAATGCAATGATCAATGCATGCTCACACCGTGGGGCACAACTTTGTCGTCATAAAAAAGGCAATAAAGCAACCTACACCTGCCCATTCCACGGTTGGACATTTAACAACTCGGGTAAATTATTAAAAGTAAAAGATCCTTCTGATGCTGGCTATTCAGATTGCTTTAATCAAGACGGTTCACATGACTTAAAAAAAGTTGCCCGTTTTGAAAACTATAAAGGATTTTTATTTGGCAGCTTAAACCCTGATGTTCCTCCACTACAAGAATACCTTGGCGAAGCGACAAAAATTATCGATATGATTGTGGGTCAGTCTGATCAAGGTCTTGAAGTTTTACGTGGTGCGTCTACCTATACTTATGAAGGTAACTGGAAATTAACTGCTGAAAATGGTGCCGATGGTTACCATGTTTCTGCCGTACACTGGAACTATGCAGCCACCACTCAACACCGTAAAGAAGCTCAAGCAACCGATAATATTCGTGCCATGAGTGCGGGTTCTTGGGGTAAACAAGGCGGTGGTTCATACGGTTTTGACAATGGTCACATGCTCCTTTGGACGCAATGGGCAAATCCAGAAGACCGACCAAACTTCCCTAAAGCAGAAGAATATACCGAGAAATTCGGCGCTGCGATGTCAAAATGGATGATCGAGCGTTCTCGTAACCTATGTATTTACCCAAATGTATATTTCATGGATCAGTTTGGTTCTCAAATTCGTGTACTTCGCCCACTGTCTCCGAGCAAAACTGAAGTCACCATTTACTGTATTGCACCTATTGGTGAAGACAAAGAAGCACGTACACGTCGTATTCGCCAGTATGAAGACTTTTTCAATGCTTCAGGTATGGCTACTCCAGATGACTTAGAAGAATTCCGTGCTTGCCAAGCAGGTTATGCTGGTATTGCACTTGAATGGAACGATATGAGCCGTGGTGCAAAACATTGGATTCAAGGTCCAGATGATGCAGCCAATGAAATTGGTTTAAAACCAAAACTTTCAGGGATTAAAACTGAAGATGAAGGTTTATACCTTGCTCAACATGAACATTGGTTACATCTAATGAAAGAAGCGATTACCTCTGAAAAAGAACTTGCTGCAACTGAAGGAGAAAACGCATGAGCGCGATGACTTTAGAAAATATTGCTCAATTCCTCTACAAAGAAGCACGCTTTCTGGATGATGAGCAATGGGATGACTGGTTACAGTGTTATGCACCATCTGCAGAATTTTGGATGCCAGCATGGGATGATGATGACAAATTAACAGAAGATCCTGAGTCTGAAATTTCTTTGATTTATTACCCAGACCGTCAAGGTTTGGAAGACCGCGTATTCCGTATTAAGACTGAACGTTCTTCTGCAACCATGCCTGATACCCGTACTAGCCACAATATTTGCAATATTGAGATTGTGGAACAAAACGGTGATTTAGTTACGATTCGTTTTAACTGGAATACGCTCAGTTTCCGTTATAAGACCAATTACAGCTATTTCGGTATGTCACGTTATGTCATCGATTTTTCTGGCGCAGAACCAAAAATCGTCAATAAATATGTGGTACTTAAAAATGATTATATCAATCAAGTGATTGATATCTACCACTTGTAAAGAACAAACAAAAATTCTTCAGTCAAATGGAAAATTGGCTGAAGAAGAACACCAGTTTTAAATATTTATAGGATTCTAGCCATGTCAAACCTTAATGTTGCACTTCAATTTGAAGATGGCGTTACACGTTTTATCAGCGTCGTTCAAGGCGAAACTTTATCTGATGCTGCTTACCGTCAAAAAATCAATATTCCTTTGGACTGTCGAGATGGAGCTTGTGGAACGTGTCGTGCTTTTTGTGAATCAGGTTCGTTTGACATGCCTGAAGAAACTTATATTGAAGATGCATTAACACCTGAAGAAGCCGCTGAAGGCTATGTTCTAGCATGTCAGTGCCGCCCGACTTCTGATGCTGTATTTCAAATTCAAGCCTCTTCTGAAGTATGCAAAACAGAAATTCACCAATTCCACGGTACGCTTGAACGTGTTGAAAAATTATCAGATTCAACCATCACTTTTGATATTCAGCTCGATGAAGGTCAACCTGACGTTCACTTCCTAGCTGGTCAATATGTAAATGTAGGACTGCCAAATACTACAGAAACGCGTTCTTATTCTTTTAGCTCTAAACCGGGTAATCGTTTAACCAGTTTTGTGGTACGTAACGTACCAAATGGCAAAATGAGTGAATTTTTAAGTGCCACTGCCCAAGCAGGCGATAAAATGACGTTCGCTGGTCCATTTGGTAGTTTCTATTTACGCCCAGTGACACGTCCAGTTCTTATGTTGGCAGGTGGTACAGGCATTGCGCCCTTCATGTCGATGCTACAAGTTTTAGAAGAAAAAGGTTCAGAGCACCCTGTCCGCTTAGTTTTTGGTGTAACCAATGACTTTGACTTGGTGGCAATTGAAAAACTAAATGAACTGCAAACAAAATTCCCTTGGTTTGAATACCGTACTGTAGTAGCAAATCCAGAATCTGTACATGAACGTAAAGGTTATGTCACGGGTCATGTTGAAAATGATTGGTTAAATAACGGTGATGTCGATATCTATTTATGTGGTCCAGTGCCTATGGTGGAAGCAGTACGCGGTTGGCTCGATGCTGAAGGTGTTAAACCGGCAAGCTTCTTATTTGAAAAATTCTCTGCCAACTAATTAAGGGAAGAATTCAAATGTCTGATCGTCAAAGATTTAAAGATAAAGTCGTGATTGTGACGGGTGCCGCTCAAGGCATCGGTCGCGGTGTTGCCCTGCAAGTGGCATCGGAAGGTGCACAAGTGGTCATGGCGGATTTATCTGAATATGTGGCTGAAGTGCTTGCTGAAATTCAAGCGGCGGGTGGTGATGCTGTCATCATCAATGCTGACTTAGAAACCTTTGCAGGCGCACAATCAGTGGTTGAAAAAGCCATTGCAACGTATGGTCGTGTCGATGCCCTGATTAACAATGTTGGTGGTGCAATTTGGATGAAACCCTTCCAAGAGTTTTCTGAACAGGAAATTATTAAGGAAGTGAATCGTTCATTGTTCCCGACCATGTGGTGTTGCCGCGCAGTTTTACCTGAAATGATTAAAAATCAGAAAGGTACGATTGTAAATGTATCTTCTATTGCAACACGTGGCATTAACCGTGTGCCGTACTCAGCATCGAAAGGTGGGGTCAATGGTTTAACCGCCTCCCTCGCCTTTGAACATGCCAAAGATGGCATTCGTGTCAATGCCATTGCAACAGGTGGAACTGAAGCACCACCACGTAAAGTACCGCGTAATGCCAGCCCACTTTCTGAAAATGAACAACAATGGATGCAAGAAGTGGTTGATCAGACTATTGATCGAACTTTTATGGGCCGTTACGGCAGTATTCAGGAACAGGTCAACGCCATTGTATTCCTTGCTTCAGATGAATCTTCATATATAACAGGAACGGTGGTTCCTGTAGGTGGTGGTGATCAGGGTTAAACCTGATTTCATCAAAGATCAACAGGTGCATTGAATTCTAAGCATGGAGGCAATAGCCCAATGGCAACCCTGTTCAAAACGTTAAAAGAAGATTGGTCAATTTCAGCCACTGTCGCAGGATTTTTGGCAGTACTGATTTCCTACGCTGGTCCTTTAATTATCTTTTTCCAAGCTGCCCAAAAAGCAGAAGTCTCAAATGCCATGATGGTTTCATGGATTTGGGGAATTTCAATAGGCGCTGCGGCAGCTGGTATTTTTCTGTCGATTAAATACAAAGTGCCTGTAATTACCGCTTGGTCTGCCCCCGGAACAGCTTTACTGGTCACGCTATTTCCGCATATTTCTTTAAATGAAGCCGTAGCAGCTTATATCACTTCTGCTGTGGTCATTTTTCTAATCGGGATTACCGGCTGTTTTGACAAACTATTGAAATGGATTCCCCAAGATGTCGCAGCTGGCATGATGGCAGGCATTCTTCTTCAGTTTGGTTTAGGGCTGTTTACGGCTACAGATACCATGCCAATAATTGTCTTTGGCATGTTAATGGTATTTTTGGTTGCCAAACGCTTAGTGCCGCGCTATGCCATGGTTTGGGTACTTATTTCAGGAATAGTATTGAGTCTATTTTTAGGCAAAATGAATCCTGTCGATGTCAATTTCACCCTTGCGATTCCACAATTTATTGCACCCGAATGGACTTGGAATTCAACCCTGAATCTTACCATTCCTCTTATTTTAGTCAGCCTTTCTGGACAGTTTTTACCGGGTATGGCGATCATGAAATTAAGTGGTTATGACACCCCTGCTAAACCCATTATCACGGCAACCAGTATTGCATCGCTTGCGGTCGCTTGTGTCGGTGGCATTACCATTGTTCTTGCATCCATTACTGCCGCGTTATGTATGGGTAAAGATGCACACGAACTCAAAGAAAAGCGTTATATCGCCGGTATTGCCAACGGTATTTTTTATATTTTAGGCGGTTTATTTGCAGGCAGCATTGTCATGTTGTTTAGCTTACTGCCTAAAGAACTCGTTGCAGCATTAGCAGGGCTTGCTCTGCTCGGTGCAATTGCAACCAATATTTCAGTTGCGATGAAAAATGAATCTCATCGTGATGCAGCCCTAATTACATTCCTTGCTACCGCATCGGGTATGCATTTTTTAGGGCTGAGTTCAGTCTTTTGGGGCATTTGTATCGGTGTTGTTGCACATTTATTTTTGACTAAACGCGAACCGAATACCACTGCTCTGCCTTCAACTCAAAGTTCAAAAAGTTAATGGGCAAACACTTGTCTAGGAAACATTATGATTGATAAAAGCGCTGCTTCGTTAACCGAAGCCTTATCCCAAATTAAAGATGGCTCCACCATCATGATTGGTGGTTTTGGTACAGCAGGTCAGCCTGCTGAACTGATTGATGGCTTAATTGAGCTGGGTACTCAAGACTTAGTCATCGTGAACAACAACGCAGGCAATGGCGATTATGGCTTGGCCAAACTGTTAAAAACCGGTGCTGTGCGTAAAATCATTTGTTCTTTCCCACGCCAATCCGATTCTTGGGTTTTCGATGAACTCTACCGTGCTGGCAAAATTGAATTAGAACTGGTGCCTCAAGGAAATCTGGCTTGTCGGATTCAAGCGGCAGGTATGGGACTCGGTCCAATTTATACGCCTACAGGCTTTGGTACATTGCTGGCTGAAGGTAAAGCAACGCTCAATTATGAAGGCAAAGACTTCGTTCTGGAAAACCCCATTAAAGCCGACTTTGCCCTGATTAAAGCCCATCAAGGCGACCGTTGGGGTAACTTGGTCTACAACAAATCGGCACGTAACTTTGGTCCCATCATGGCCATGGCAGCGGATGTCACCATCGCGCAAGTTGCTGAAGTGGTTCAACTCGGTGCTTTAGATCCAGAACATATCATCACCCCAGGGATTTTTGTTCAACACGTGGTTGCTGTGGGCACTAAACAACTTGAACAATCTGCTTAAGGCCTGAGGATTACAAAATGAGTTATACCAAATTAAGCCGTGACCAAATTGCTGAACGTGTTGCACAAGACATTCCAGATGGTGCCTATGTCAATCTCGGCATTGGCTTACCGACCAAGATTTCCAATTATTTGCCTGCAGACAAAGATGTCTTTTTACATTCTGAAAATGGGCTGTTGGCCTTTGGTCCACCACCTGCCAAAGGTGAAGAAGACCCTGAACTAATCAATGCCGGTAAAGAATTTGTGACTTTGCTGCAAGGCGGCGCTTATTTCCATCATGGAGATTCCTTCGCGATGATGCGTGGTGGTCACCTCGATATCGCTGTGCTGGGTGCATTCCAAGTGGCTGAAAATGGTGACTTGGCCAACTGGCATACCGGTGCGCCGGATGCGATTCCTGCGGTGGGTGGTGCCATGGACTTAGCCGTCGGTGCGAAAAAAGTTTTTATCACCACCGATCATGTCACTAAAAAAGGTGAACCGAAGATTGTCGCTGAACTGGCTTATCCTGCCACTGGCCTAAAATGTGTCGATCGTATTTATACCGACCTCTGTGTGATTGATGTCACCCCTGAAGGGATGAAAGTGATTGAGAAAGTGGACGGTTTAAGCTTTGCAGAATTGCAGGCGATGACGGGTGCAACGCTGATTGATGCGACTAATTCGTAAGATGAGCACTGCCGCAAATTACAACAATGTTTAGAAGCTTTTTGTATAGGCGATTATCTTACTTTTCAAAGATGAAAAGTAACAAAAATCTTTGTTAAACAGAGGAGGCATCCTTGCCTCCCTGTTCAACGAGGCGACATCCATGTCGCCACCGCGAAATACTTATAGTGAATTGCTCGAATTTAGCCAGACATGGATTAAAGGACAAGATTTAAAATGAAAAATGCCTATATCGTAGATGCGATTCGTACCCCATTTGGTCGCTATGCGGGCGGTCTCGCTGCTATTCGTGCCGATGACTTGGGTGCAATTCCAATTCAAGCGCTGATGCAACGTAATCCATCGGTGAACTGGGAATTAGTCGATGACATTATTTACGGCTGTGCCAATCAAGCGGGTGAAGACAACCGTAATGTCGGTCGTATGTCGGCACTGCTTGCTGGTGTGCCGTATCAAGTGCCTGCCACCACCGTGAATCGTTTATGCGGTTCATCACTGGATGCGATTGCGATGGCCGCGCGTGCCATTAAAGCTGGTGAAGCAGATTTAATTATTGCTGGTGGTGTAGAAAGCATGAGCCGTGCGCCTTTGGTGATGGGTAAAGCTGAAACGGCTTTTGGTCGTGCGCAGAAACTTGAAGACACCACCATGGGCTGGCGTTTTATCAATCCAAAATTGAAAGCGCTGTATGGTGTCGAAACCATGCCGCAAACCGCTGAAAATGTGGCAGCACAGTTCAATGTTAATCGTGCCGATCAAGATCAGTTTGCGCTCAGCAGTCAACAACGCACCGCAACAGCTCAAGCGCGTGGTTTCTTCGAACAAGAAATTATTCCTGTATCTATTCCGCAGCGTAAAGGCGAGCCTGTGGTTATTGCTCAGGATGAACATCCACGTGTCACCACACTTGAAGTCTTAACCAAGCTGAAACCTGTGGTGAAAGCTGACGGTACAGTGACGGCGGGCAATGCTTCGGGCATTAATGATGGTGCAGCCGCGTTATTGATTGCATCGGATGAGGCGATTACACAGTACGGTTTAAAAGCCCGTGCCAAAATTATTGGCGCAACCACAGTCGGTGTTGAACCGCGTATCATGGGCTTTGCACCTGCACCTGCAATCAAAAAACTCTTGGCGCAAACCGGTTTAACCCTTGAGCAAATGGATGTGATTGAACTGAATGAAGCTTTTGCCGCTCAAGCTTTAGCGGTGACGCGTGATTTAGGCATTGCCGATGGTTCGACACAAGTCAATCCCAATGGGGGTGCAATTGCTCTGGGTCATCCACTCGGTGCATCGGGTGCGCGGTTGGTCACTACAGCACTGAACCAACTTGAAGCCACAGGTGGAACATACGCCTTATGTTCAATGTGTATTGGCGTCGGTCAAGGCATCGCGCTCATTATTCAACGGGTTTAAGAATTTATTGCTCTAATTAAATTTTCTCTTTTCACAAGAAAATTTAATTAGAGGCTGCTCAGCTATTTCTCCTCCCTTTTTTAAAGGGAGGTTGGGAGGGATTTTATGCCAACATTTATTTCAAGTGATGCAACCATCAATTACGCCACTTTTGGTGATGCGAAGAAACCTGCAATCATCTTTTCAAATTCGCTCGGTACTAATTATCGGATGTGGCAACCACAAATTGATGCACTACAAAATGATTTTTTTGTGATTTGTTACGACACACGTGGTCATGGTGCATCTACTGCACCTCAAGGCCCTTATAGCATTGAACAATTGGGTCAAGATGTAGTGAATTTACTTGATCATTTAAATATTGAAAAAGCAACATTTTGTGGTATTTCAATGGGTGGCCTAACAGGTCAATGGCTTGCCATCCATCATCCACAACGTTTTAACCATGTGATTGTCTGTAACACTGCTGCAAAAATTGGTCAAGAAAATGCTTGGCAAGAACGTGCAGCATTGGTTCGTGAGCAAGGTCTAGCACCAATTGCATCAACAGCAGCATCACGTTGGTTTACCGATCCCTTTATCCAAAGCCAAGCAACAATTGTGGAAACGCTGAGTAACGACCTCGCAGCTAGCAGCGCAGAAGGTTATGCAAATTGTTGTGAAGCTTTGGCTAAAGCGGACCTCCGTGAACAACTCAAAGACATCACTGTTCCAGTCTTGATTGTTGCGGGTATTCAAGACCCTGTAACGACGCTTACAGATGGCCAATTTATGTTGGATCACATTCCTCATGCCCAAATGTTTGAAATCAATGCCTCGCATATTTCAAATATTGAATGTCCAAATGAGTTTAATCAAGCAGTTCAGCGCTTTATTGCTTAATACAAAAATATAAAAGGGTGTTGATATTTCATGCATTGTTTGTGTTGACCTTAGCGAAAATACAATACATAGCTTAAATAGCAATGACTCGAGTTAAGCCTCACTTATTTGTGGGGCTTTTACTTTTCACTAGGTAAAAATCACAGTGCGTAATATATAAAGAGATAAAAACATGAATCAAACCATTTTTCATTTAAAAAAATATCAAAATAAATATAATTTTGCCACCATTTCAATATGCTGAAACGATGGCATTTATTGCTTCTCTCATATGTTGCTTATTTATATTATGAATAGAAAATTTTTAAAGCAGTTCAACTGCAATTGCGGTTGCTTCACCACCACCGATACATAAAGCGGCAATACCTTTTTGACCACCAGTACGCTTTAATGCATGAATCAATGTCACAATAATACGCGAACCTGACGAACCCAATGGATGTCCTAGTGAGCAAGCGCCACCATTCACATTGACTTTGCTTTGATCTAAATTAAAGGCATCAATGGCTGCCATCGTCACCATTGCAAAAGCTTCATTAATTTCCCAAAGATCAACTTCTGTCGCAGTCCAACCCGTCTGTTTCAAGACTTTCTCAATCGCACCCACTGGGGCAATCGTAAATTCAGAAGGATGTTGGGAGTTGCTTGCATAGGCGACAACTTTCGCAATCGTTTCAAGACCGCGTTCAGCTGCAATATCACCTGAAGTTATAACGAGTGCAGATGCACCATCACTGATTGAACTGGCATTCGCAGCGGTAATCGTACCGTCTTTTTTGAAAGCTGGGCGTAAAGTTGGAATTTTATCTGCTTTGGCATTAATAGGCTGTTCATCTTGCTCAACAATGACATCACCTTTACGACCAGATACCGTTACAGGAACAATTTCGGCTTTGAAATAACCATTATGAATTGCAGTCACTGCTTTATTTAAAGAGCTGATCGCAAAACTATCTTGTTGTTCGCGGGTATACCCTTTTTGATCTGCCATATCTTGTGCAAGTACGCCCATAGAAAGACCTGTTTCAGCATCTTCTAAGCCTTCTTGGAACATATGATCTATAATTTTACCATGTCCCATACGGTAACCTGCACGTGCTTTTTCAAGTAAATAAGGTGCATTGCTCATAGATTCCATACCCCCTGCAACGACAATTTGTGCAGAACCGGCTTTAATCGCATCAGCAGCTTGCATGACCGCTTTCATACCTGAACCACAAATTTTATTGATGGTGGTTGCACCAGTAGAATCTGGTAAACCTGCCTGACGCATGGCTTGACGTGCTGGACCTTGTTTTAAACCCGCAGGCAGAACACAACCAAAAATCACTTCATCAATATCCGATGGCTGTAGGCCTGAACGTGCAACCACTTCTTTAATGGTAACAGCACCTAAGTCGGGTGCTGTACATGAAGAGAGTGATCCTTGGAAACCACCCATTGCAGTGCGAACAGCATTGACAATAACAATCATTTTTTCATCCTAATTTATAAATTTTGTTGTTTAACATGAACCCTCAATTTAAAAGACATAACCCTATGTGTTCAAAATTGAGAATATATCCATTCGAATAATGCTTGAATAAAATATCTTTTCTATAAATGACATTGAATTGAATGATTCATCATCAAACATCACCGTTAAATAACTGACTGGAAGACTGCCCGATCAGAATATTCATCTCTTTGTATTTACTCAGTGGATCTATTTTTTAGTGTAAAAAGACAATAAAATAATTATTCCTTAATTGGAATTTTATTGATGATTATTGACCTCTAAAGTTCTCATTGATTGACTTTTAATTATGGCTATGCAGTGGATAGAACTTGTCAAAATGAAATATTGATTTAAAATATTAATTGCCAGTCATACTCGACAATGGTGGAATACTTATTGCTATTTTATATAGTATATAGTCACCTCGCTTTTTAATGTCTTTTTGGGACAATTGCAATGAATACAGTACGCCAACAAAATTTTCTATTACGTAAAGAGAAAATTTTAGCCATGGCAGAAACGCTGTTGCTAGATAACAATCAAGATATTACGCTTGGAGAACTCGCCTCTGAACTTGATATTGCCAAGGGTACAATTTATAAGCATTTTAAAAGTAAAAATCAGCTTTATTTAGAACTGATTATTTTAAATGAAAGAAAATTATTAGAAATTTCAAAAAAATATAAAAACAATATTAAAACCTATGTTTCTCAATACATGCTTTACAACATGTTAAATTCTAACCGCACCATTTTATTACATGTCATTGAAGACCGCTTGACCAATAACGAAAAAAAATTAAAAGAATTATTTGAAGAATTATATCAAGTACGAGAAGAACGAATTATTGAAATTAAAGACATGACGGATGAATATCTAAAATCTTTAGATAGCGCGATGTCTATTCGCGATTATTTATCTTATGTCTGGACAGTGACTTATGGTGCGTCTTTATTACTCAATTCAACCCATTATCAAAAATCAATTGGTTCACGAGAACGCTTAATCAAACTCTATATTAATCAAGCACTCATGACACCAGATAAAATACCTTCCGTGGGTTAAGCCTTGTCTTGATTGCTCAGTGATTGGCATAAATGCCAATCACTTTTCCATCCCGATAATTTAATTAATGCAAGTAATCGAACTCTAAACTCTATCTTAGAGTTTAATTATTGCTGAATAATGCCATAGTTTGAATCATCTATGTCATTCATTTGACTGAATAATTCATAACACATCTGACGTAACCATTGATGGCTGGTTTTATGATGACAAGACATATGCCAATATTGTTTTACGGCATAAGTTGGAAAGGTAATTGGGGCATCAAAAATTTGTAAATTACCACGTGACAATAAAACTTCGCTTAAATAATAAGGCACCGTCGCAATTGCATCTGTTTCCTGAACCACCAGCCCGACCCCTAAATAACTCGGGAGTCGCATTAAAATATTCCGTTTTAATTCTAAATTTAACAGTTCATTTTCAATATGGTAATGTCCCATTCCTGCATCAATATCAATATGTGATTCACTGATATATTGCTCTGTAGTTAAACTATTTTCACTCAGTCGAGGATGGTTTTTTGAAGCAATCACTACATAATATTGTTCAAATAATTTTTGTTGATAAAAACCATTTTCAAAATTCGGCAAAAAGCCAATGGCTAAATCAATTTCACCATTGGCCATTTGATAACTGGTTTCAGAGGTAATACCACGAACATTTAAACGAATATGTGAAGCGTGTTTTTTTAAATACTGGGAAATTTTAGGCAATAAAACCAAATGTGAAACATCGGTCATGGCAATGGTAAATTTCTGCTGTGAAGTCGATTGGTCAAAATTAATGGTAAAATTATTAATAATCTCAACCTTACTCAGCGCTTCACTAACCAAAGGAAAAAGCTGTTTAGAAAGTTCGGTTGGAACCATCTCATTACCGATCCGTAAAAAAAGAGGATCGTTATAATGCTGTCTGATTTTATTCAGAATGTTACTTACTGTCGGTTGACTCATCGACAAATATTCGGCTGCAAGCGAAACACTTTTATATTTATAAATATACAAAAAAACACTGAGTAATTTACAGTCAAGCTCAAACACTAATCGAAATCCTACTATTTTCTATATGTAACGGTGATACATCATCGACTTTTTTAGACAAATTTCCAATGTCCATTTATTCCGAATATGCTGTGTCAGCGAAATTAAATGATGATTCATATTATAAATGAATAACGATAGACAAAAATAGACTTTTTGCATGCAACATTTTTCGATTGTTGGGCAAACTTTATCAAGTCTAACTTAATAATTGAACGTTTAGAGCACTGTGAATTTGGAAATATAGTAGGCGCATTACACGTTTATCAACACGATAAAAAAATAATGCAATCTGTTTGACTTAAAGCTGAGTTTTCAAATTTAAGTCAAACATTGAAACGATAAGCTAAAAAACTAAAAACTATTCAGCAGAAATATCTTCAAACAATACAGAAGACAAATAACGCTCACCAGCATCGGGGAAAATCACCACAATGGTTTTTCCAGCATTTTCAGGGCGTGCTGCTAATTCAGCTGCGGCTGCCATTGCCGCACCACTTGAAATTCCCACCAAAATGCCTTCCTGTGTTGCTGTTTTACGCGCCCATTCAATGGCTTTAGCACCTTCAATCGCAATCACTTCATCGACTAAATCTAAATCTAGATTTTTAGGAATAAAGTTCGCACCAATGCCTTGGATTTTATGTGGTCCAGGAGTTAATGCTTCACCACGTTTGGTTTGCCCAATAATTGGCGATTCAGCCGGTTCAACTGCAACTGAATAAAGTGGTTGATTTTTGATTTGCTCAAAATAGCGAGAAATACCCGTAATCGTACCGCCCGTACCTACGCCAGCAACTAAAATATCAACCTTACCACCTGTCGCTTCCCAAATTTCTGGGCCAGTGGTCTGCTCATGAATTTTAGGATTGGCTGGGTTTTCAAATTGTTGTGGTAAATAATATAACTCAGGTTGTTCCGTAGCTAAACGAATGGCTTCATCGACAGCACCTTTCATCCCTTTTGCAGGTTCAGTCAGTACCAAATTTGCACCAAATGCTTTTAACACTTTACGACGTTCAATACTCATACTTGCAGGCATGGTTAAAGTAATCGCATAACCTTTTGCAGCAGCAACAAATGCAAGTGCAATACCCGTATTACCACTGGTTGGTTCTACAATATGCATGCCCGGTTTCAGTAAACCTTTTTCTTCAGCGTCTGCAATTAAAGCTGCACCGATACGGCATTTCACAGAAAAAGCAGGATTACGGCTTTCAATTTTAGCCAATACTGTGGCAGGTGACGAAATTGAACGATTGATCCGAATTAATGGCGTGTTGCCAATCGCTTCAGCATTATTGCTATAAACCGCAATACCTAAATTTTTTGGTGTTGGAAAAGCTGAATCTGTACTCATTTTAACTCCATTGAGCGATTTTTGATTTTAAAGTCATGGATTCATCATAAGCCATTTATACATTGAAGATAAGCTTTTCTAATTCAATTTTTATGCAACTTTACTGGCCTATTTAAATCTAAAAATAAAAAAATTATCGATCATCAGCGTTCAAATTTTCTTACATAGTTACAACTTAAATGACTTATTTGTCATCAATAATATTTGTATTTATTCATGTTATTGCACACAATATCATTCAAATGAAAACTAATTTAGGGAATACGATGTCTAATAAGGGTTATAGCCGATTCTATCGCCAATTTACGCAAAAACTCCTAGATAAGATCGTCACTCCTCAAGTCTTAGGCAACACCACCGAATTAGAAAAAAATATAGAAAACCAATTCGAGAAAAAATTAATCTGTTATGTGTTGCAAGATTCATCGCTGAGTAACACGGTATTAATCGACACCGAAGCCAAAGCACGAAAACTACCTTCTGTTTTTGCCCCTTTAATGATTCAAGAATTTCAAGAAGAAGATTCAATACTGGCATTGAATATGCCCAGCTCAAAAAGTGAGGCTTACCATTATTCGGCAAAATTGATTCGAATGATTGAAGTCTTAGAAAAATATCCTGAATACGATATTGAGCTGGTGCCTGTGACTGTTTTATGGGGACGCTCACCTGAATATGAAGACTCTTGGTTTAAGGCTTTATTTTCTGATGCTTGGTCTACCCCATCCAAATTAAAACAAGCTCTGAATATTTCCATATATGGTCGTGAAAACTACATTGAGTTTCACAAACCAATTTCACTTAAAGCCGCAATTGAAAAGGCCAAAATTGAGCGTCCAAACTTCTCTCCTGCGCATTCTATTGTCAAAGAACTCAATTCAAACTTTAATAAATACAAAGAAGCCATTTTAGGTCCCGATTTATCAGACCGTCGTAATCTGATTAATAAATTAATGAAAACTGAAACGGTTCAAGATGCAATTCGCAAAGAAAGTATTGACCATAAAATTAGTATGTTTGAAGCAGAAAATCGTGCCAAAGGTTATTTAACTGAAGTGGTTTCTGATTTTTCATATTCAACTTTACGTTTTGCTGAAATTGCGCTCACCAAGTTATGGACGCAGTTATATGATGGTATTGAAGTGCATAATTTCGATACCGTTCGAGAATTAGCCAAGGACTATGAGATTGTCTATACACCTTGTCATCGCAGTCATATCGACTATTTACTGCTCTCTTATGTGATTTTCAATCGCGGCTTAATGGTTCCGCATATTGCAGCAGGGATTAACTTAAATCTACCTGTAGTTGGGCAAATCATGCGCGGTGCTGGTGCTTATTTTATTCGTCGAACCTTTAGTGGAAATGAATTATACACTTCTGTTTTTAAAGAATATTTACACAGTCTTTTATCACGAAATACACCGTTAGAATACTTTATTGAAGGTGGACGTTCACGCACGGGGCTGCTGTTACCACCGAAAAAAGGCATGCTGTCGATGACAGTGCAAAGCCATTTACGTGGTGCAACCAAACCGATTGCTTTTATTCCAACCTATTTTGGTTATGAAAAGTTGATTGAAGGTACATCTTACTTAAATGAATTGAATGGCAAACCAAAGGAAGCCGAATCAATTTGGGGAATTTTAAGTTCAGCACGTAAAATTGAGAAAATCTTTGGTCAAGTCCATGTCAATTTTGGCGAACCCATTTTTCTCGATCAAGTTTTAACAGCCAATCATGCAGATCAAATTAAATTAAATATTCATGATGAATTACCACAACCCGTCATTCAAACCGTAGACCAAGTGGCAAATTCAATTTTAGAAAATATTAATAAAGCTGTTGTGATCAATCCTATTTCCTTAATCTCACTTATTTTATTAAATACAGAAAATCATGCTTTAAACGAAAATGATTTAATCTCGCAAATTGAACAGTATCGTTATTTACTCAATGACGTAAAATACGATCCAAGAATGATGATGACTGAGTTATCTAGTGTTGAGATTATTCAATATGCCATCAAGTTAAAACAAGTTGAATCTGTTAGTCAAAATAATGAAAACTGGATTCGTGTTGCCGAAAGTCAAAGAATTTTACTCAGTTATTTTAGTAACAATATCCTGCATTGTTTTATTCTTCCAGCATTAGTTGCCATGCTGATTCAGTCTTATAAAAAAGTCTCATGTCATTATTTAATCGACACCATCAAAAACATGTATCCTTATTTTAAAGAAGAGTTCTTCTTAAAATGGAATCTAGATGAATTAGAAAATGAAATTGGTTCAATTTTAAATAGTTTAGAACATTTAGGCTGGATTATTCTTCAAGATAATACTGTTTCAATGACATTAGATGAGCACATGCAAAGTAAGCTTTTATCACTGGCATATTTATCAAGTGCTAGCCTGAATAATATGCTGATCATTTCCGCATTACTGCAACAATACGCTCCAGCTCAATCGTTGACGCTCAAAGAGTTAGAAAACATGAGCAAAGCTGTACTGCAAAAACTCGCTCAAACGCAAAAAATTCAATCTGGTTATTATTTTGATAGTGCGACCTTAAAAAGCTTTATTTCAGTCCTTAAACAAAATAGCGTATTGAGTGTTAAAGATGATTGTCTGGTAATTAGTGATGATTTTGAAGAAAAAATATCAGCTATTTTTAGTTGGTATGATTCTGAAATGCGTCAAGCAATCATTGCAGCACTGCACTTTACTGAAAAAGAATTAAAAGGATTTAAACAATTCAATAAATAATTATCAGCTCATAATATTTTGCACCAGTATAAGGCATTTATCTTAAATTAAATGCCTTATTTTAATTGATATAAGAATATTTGATATTTATGTTCATTAAAAAGAATTGAAAATATGACTTTTTATTAATGTATTCAATTATTGAAGCATTATACTGCGTGTATTAGTGTCAAGTAACATGAGAAATATATGAACACCGATCTTGAAATTGCTTCTATGCATGATTCTGTGGATATTGTCGTCACCATATTAAAATCATTAGCCAATACAGATCGTTTACTTATTTTATGTCACCTTGCCAAACAAGAGTTAAATGTTTCACAAATAGAAGAAATAACACAAATTAATCAGCCTACTTTATCTCAACAGTTGATGATGTTACGCAAAAGTGATGTGGTTTCAACTCGTCGTGATGGTAAACAAATTTTTTATTCCATTAAAGATGAAAAATTGGTGCACGTATTAAATACGTTATATCAATTATATTGCCCTAAAAATCTAATTTAATCCGATAAATAGCATTAAATTAAAGAAAGAAATTTATTGGGTTAAGACTTCTTAGCATTTTTTGTGCATAATATATCTAAAATAGTGATTTAGCTTTAGATATGTCAGACTTAAATTCTCGCTTAATGACATTATTGCCTGCTTGGCAATGGCTTCGCAAATATAATCAAGCTAAATTTAAATCGGATCTTCTTTCTGCATTTATTGTCATTGCGATGCTGGTTCCACAAGGCATGGCGTATGCCATGCTGGCAGGTTTACCGCCTATAATGGGTTTGTATGCCAGTATCCTCCCCATGATGATCTATGCCATGGTTGGTGGTAGCCCTACACTTTCTATTGGTCCAGTGGCTATTATTTCCATGATGACCTTTGCGACTTTAAATCCATTGTTTGAAGTCGGATCCCCAGTCTATATACAAGCGGCTTGTTTACTGGCTTTTATGGTTGGTGTAATTTCATTATTGTTAGGCCTATTAAAATTTGGCTTTCTCATTCAACTCATTAGCCACCCTGTCATTAAGAGTTTTATTATTGCTTCGGCATTACTTATCGCTTTAGGACAATTCAAATTTCTGGTCGATGTACCATTAAAAGCCAACAATATTCCTGAATTTTTACTCAGTTTTTGGCAATACATCCGTTATAGCAATATTGAAACCTTCATTTTTGGCATGCTGTCTTTGTGCTTTCTCATCTATATGCCAAAAATATTAAGCTCAAATGCCGTTCAAAGCCGAATGGGCTCTACCGCTTTTATTTCAAAAGCACTGCCTTTAATCCTTGTGGTGGCTTCAATTGCTGCGGTCTATTTTCTAAACTTAAAAGAAATTGGCATTAAAACCGTAGGGGAAATACCTTCAGGGTTTCCACCCCTTAGCATGCCTTACTGGAATATGGATTTGGTTATCACCTTGTTACCCGGTGCAGCCATGATTGCCATGATTAGCTTTGTCGAATCATTATCAATTGCTCAGGCAACAGCTTTACAACAACGAAGTGACTTAAATAGCAATCAAGAGTTGGTCGCTTTAGGTTTAGCCAATTTAAGTGCAGGTTTAAGCTCGGCATTTCCAGTCACAGGCAGTTTATCTCGAACGGTTGTTAATGCAGACTCTGGGGCTAAAACTCCAATGGCAGGTGTTTTTTCATCACTTCTGATTGTGTTGGTCAGCCTTTATTTCACAGGTTTTTTTCGTGATTTACCTTTAGCCATTCTGGCAGCCACTATTATTGTTTCCATTTGGAAATTAGTCGATTTCAAACCTTTTATTGAAACGTGGCGTTATTCAAAAGCAGATGGAATTGCCATGTGGATTACCTTTTTCGGGGTGATCTGTATTGATATTTCTACAGGTTTAATTATCGGTATTGTCTCCACTTTTATTCTTTTATTATGGCGAATTAGTCGCCCGCATATTGCAGTTATTGGGCTAATTGAAGGTACGCAACATTTTAGAAATATCCAACGCCACCATGTGCTGACCTCATCTAAATTACTTTCAATGCGAATTGATGAAAATCTAAACTTTTTAAATGCTCATATTTTTAAAGGTTTTTTAATTAATGCTGTCAGTCATAATATTGATTTAGAACATGTGGTGATTAATTGTTCAAGTATTAGTTCAATTGATCTAAGTGCTGTAGAAATGTTGGAGGACGTAAATGCTGAGTTAAATAAATTGAATATTAAATTACATTTATCCGAAATTAAGGGTCCTGTGATGGATAAATTACAGCATTCCAAATTATTAAAGCATTTAAGTGGGAAAATTTATCTGACCCATTTCCAAGCAATGCAGCAACTCTCACCCGAGGTTTTTCAATAACAAAAGCATGCTTCAATAATAAAATATAGTTGGTGACTCAAAATTCAGCATATGAAAAAAATTTGCTTTGCGGAGCAATGTCGCCTCATTCATCTTTCAAACGACACTCATTACCCACACATTTTTAAAGATAAAACCTATTTTACGATTTATCAAAATCAATTTAATGTTGTTCATTTAGCACATTTATATTCTAAGATTTTTTGAAATTTGACTTAAAAAATCTTTAAAAATAAAAATATCAACTTTAAAAATAAACAGTTAGTTTTTATATAAAAATTAATTTTTAGCAGCTCCCCTTTTAGGTATAAAATGCTGTGCATATTTGTAAATTTTTTAGTCCTCATATGTCTAACAAGGCACCCTTATGTTTTATGCTTTAATGCGTTTGAGTTTAGTCTCCCGAATTATTATCGCCATTATTTTAGGTATTGGCGTTGCTGTTGTGTTCCCAAATGTTGCTCCATATTTAAGCTTATTGGGTGACTTGTTCATTAAAGCACTTAAATCTGTTGCGCCTATTTTGGTTTTTGTCCTTGTTTTATCCTCGATTGCTAATTTTAAAGTCGGACACGGTACTAACATCAAACCAATTATATTGATGTATGCTATTGGGATGCTTTTGGCGGCGTTTAGTTCAGTCATTGTCAGTATTGTATTTCCCAGCACATTGTTTCTGGACATCTCTACACAAGCCGACTTACAACCACCCGGCAGCTTAAGTGAAATTTTTAAAAATCTACTTTTAAGCTTTGTGGCTAATCCTGTTACTGCCATTAGTGAAGCAAACTTCATTGGTATTTTGGCGTGGGCTGTTGCTTTAGGTGCTGCATTTCGTCATGCAAGTGAAACCACCAAAGTGGTGTTGACGGATGCTGCAACGGCAGTCAACCATGTCATCCGTTTAGTGATTAATTTTGCTCCTGTGGGTATTTTTGGTCTGGTTGCTGTCACATTTGCTGAAGCAGGCTTAAGTACACTAGAAAGCTATGCTCACTTATTGGCTGTGCTGATTGGCACGATGTTTTTTGTTGCATTGGTCATCAACCCAATTATGGTGGCATTTGTTACACGTAAAAACCCATACCCTTTAGTGTTTCAATGTCTACGTGAAAGTGGTATCACTGCCTTTTTCACCCGTAGTTCGGCTGCAAATATTCCAGTCAACTTGGATTTAGCCAAGCGTTTAGGGGTCAATGAATCCACTGCAAATGTGGCTATTCCATTAGGTGCAACCATTAATATGGCTGGTGCAGCTGTCACCATCACCGTACTGACCTTAGCAACCGTCAACACTTTGGGGGTTGCTACTGATTTCACCACAATGTTAATTTTATCTGTGATCGCAACTGTTTCAGCATGTGGTGCATCGGGTGTTGCAGGCGGTTCTTTACTGCTTATTCCTGTGGCCTGTGGCTTATTTGGCATTAGTTCAGACATTGCTATGCAAGTGGTTGCCATTGGTATGGTGATTAGTGTGCTACAGGATTCAACCGAAACTGCATTAAATTCTTCTACAGATGTGCTTTTTACTGCTGCTGTTGACCGCGGTTTAGATTAAGATAGTCATTATTAAGTATTTTTTATGACGTTATGCCTTTTCAAACTTTACCGCCTTGGGTGCAATTAGGTACTTTTTTTCTTGCAGTAAATGCAGGAATAATTAACGTCCTTGGATTGGTGACCGTATTGCATCAATCCGTTTCACATATGACGGGTAATGTCAGCATGTTGGCGATGGCTTTGCTTCACTGGCAACCAGACACCATTATCTACTTAACCTGTGTTGTTTTATGTTATGTGATTGGTTCATTTTATAGCGGATTTATTCTTGGAAATAGCCACTTTAGCTTAGGTCGCCGTTATGGTTTACCTTTAAGCTTAGTGGCTTTTTTTATTGTCCTCTGTTGGGCTTTCTTACCCTATTTCCCTCGTTATGCCTTACTTTGGGCATGTGTAGCGATGGGCGTACAAAATGCGATGGTCAGTCATTACAAAGGCACAATTATTCGCACCACCCATTTATCTGGTGTTTTGACTGATTTAGGTTTAGCGTTAGGCTATCGCTTACGTGGCTTAGATGTAGATCGAAGACGAATTATTCTACATTTAGTCATTTTATTTGGATTTTTCTTAGGTGGTTTAGTTGCCAGCATGATTTATCCTTATTTAAAATTAAATTCATTCCTTATCCCTGCGCTGTTAAGTTGGATACTCAGCATCGTATATTGGGTTATTTATTTTCGTTATCGACGTATTCAAGAGTAGTTTCGGAATTTATTATGGTCAAAAATGCATTACAGGCTCAATTGCTAAAAGCCGGTTTAGTCGATAATAAAAAGGCTAAAAAATTGTCTAAACAGGCAGTTCATGAGCAACGTACTGGGCAAAGCGATGAAGCTGAATTAAAAGCAAAAATTGCACAAGATCAGCAAGAAAAACTTGAAAAAGACCAAGCCTTAGATTTAGAGAAAAAACGTCTATTGCAAGGTAAAGAGCTCAAAGCTGCCATTGTTCAAATGATCAATCAGCATAAAATTCGTAATATCGATGGCGAAGTGTCATATCAATTTATTGATGAGAGTAAAGTCAAAAAGATTTATCTCAATCAACAAATTTATAATGCGCTCGTTTCTGGTTCATTGGTGGTGGCTAAAGAAAGTGATGGCTATGCCATTTTACCAAAAGCCTTAGCAGATCGTATCAATGACAAAATGGAAGGCTTCATTATTGTCAATAATTCTGAAAATAATGAACAAACCACAGATGAAGAAGATCCATACGCAGCCTATGTTATTCCTGATGATTTAATGTGGTAAGTTCAGCACATTGATCATTAAAAAGAGTGCAATTTATGTTCATATAAGTTGCACTCAAAACCACATTCAAAAAATTAGCTTAATTTTGATACTCATGTCGTTAATTCAGTTTGAGTTCATGTATATAAAACGTTACCTTTAACTGCAATTAAAATATAACTATATAAACTATAAAGAATTTTTAAATAACGATGTTAAAGGTGTACTTTTGGAGCATTTTGCTTTTATACAGAATATTCAAGATTGGTCAAATCAATATCCATGGTTAGAAATGCTGAGCTCGCTAAGTCTGTTAATCTTGCTGGCAGCCCTCGCCAATTTTATTGCAAAACAAGTGGTGGTTCGGGGTATTCGTAAACTTATTTCCAAAATGAAATTTGCAAATAATGAAGTTTTATCCCAACACAGTGTGATCAGCCGCGTTGCCAATATTGTCCCTGCTATTGTGATTATGAATGGAATCGTAACTGTTCCATACCTTTCAGAAAAAATAATTACCTTTATTCAAATGGGTGCACAAGCATTTATTTTCCTCACGATTGCGTTGGCAATTAGTGAATTTTTAAGTATTTTTAATCTGCTTTATCAACGTAATCCAAAATCTAGAAATAAACCTATTAAAGGCTATTTACAACTGGTTAAGCTGATTATTTTTATTGTCTGTGGCTTAATGATTTTAGGTACATTCCTTAAAAAAGATGTTTTTACCTTACTTGCAGGCTTCGGAGCAATGGCTGCGGTACTTATGCTCGTGTTCCAAAATACCATTTTGTCTTTGGTTGCATCGGTTCAAATTTCATCTTATGACATGGTTCGTATTGGCGATTGGATTGAAATGCCATCCTTAAATGCAGATGGTGATGTCATTGATATGTCATTACATACCATTACCGTACAAAACTTTGACAAAACTTTGACCACTATTCCAACCAATAAATTAGTCACTGATACATTTAAAAATTGGCGTGGTATGGCACATGCAGGGGTTCGTCGTATCAAACGCTCTATTTTTATTGATCAAAGCAGTGTGCATTTCATGAGTTTTGAGGAGCAAAAAAAATTAAAAGCGTTTTTATTGTTAGATCAATATTTAGATACAAAGCAAGATGAGCTGGAAAATTTCAATCAACAATTGTCTAACCAGTCTGTATACAACCAACGCCGTTTAACCAATTTAGGTACATTTCGAGCCTATGTCGAATTTTATCTTAAACAGCATTCAGGTATTGCACAAAATCAATCAATAATCATTCGCCAATTACAACCGACCAGTGAAGGCTTACCCCTTGAAATTTATGCTTTTACCAATACCACTGTCTGGAAGGATTATGAAGCAATACAATCCGATATCTTTGATCATCTCATTGCGATTATTCCAGAATTTGGATTGAAAATTTATCAAGCGCCTTCTGGTTCTGACTTTAAACAGTTCGCTGCGGTGTCAACTCCTTCCGTAAAATCTAACAATCTATTGGTTTAAAATTTTTAACTCTTAAAAACAAGGTAAAACAATTGCTTGTATTAAAATTGTTTTACCGTAAATAATGTAAAGATGGCGTATTTTTAATTACAACGAAATTTCAAAATTGCCTATTTATTTTGTATTCAACTTCAGCTCGGGCAATAAAAAAGCGGTAATCAATTATGACTAATTAAAAATATAAATGACTACTTTTCTTCATTCATACAAAGCTCAAAATAATGCTTACGAAAATTATCTACAATCTGCTGTTTACCCAGATCAGTATTCAGCAATAATTGATCATATGCATCCTCGACGATAAACTCATACACATCCTTGGAATCACCTTCAAACTCTAATGCTATTCTTTCTTGAGTTTCAATCGGCACTCCATCCTGTCTTTGCTGCATTACCGTTGCCGCAAGATCCGCAATTTCATTGCATATTTGAGCGTCATCACCTGAAGCCAATACCGCACTTGAAACAAATAAACAGCTTAATAAAATTAATTTTTTCATAAATACATTCTATTTTTTTTGTTCTTTATAGATTAGCAGATCAAGCCCCATCTGAATCAGATTCCCTTCAATTTAATTAGGGAATGACCATTTCAGCCATACAACATTTTCATTAAACAATACAAACAAGGCATGAGATAAGGCATCTTGCAGCGCAGTGCACCTCACCGCAAAACTCGCCAAATACCTTTTATCGAAGAACATCATGAACTTAAAAAATAAAATGCCAGTCAATTTCTTAACTGACTGGCATTACATCCAAAGATGAGTTTACATGCATATCAAACCAGCTATTATTTTTGCCTTATTTAATGCCGAGAAACTCGAAGGGTTGAGTGACCTTAAATGATGAATTGGTTTTCCCTGCATAGGTTTTTGCCTGATCTCGACCTAATTCAAGTTTTTTAGTCTGCCCATCATTAAAATTAATATCTTTTAAATCTACCCAAAACACATTTGGCGATACCGCAGACTCAAAGAAATACAATCCTCTCTTATGATCGACAACAGTACGCCAGCGCGTAGAGGAAATGTTCGGCTCTTCTTCTGTATTTAAACCAAATGGTACTGAAGCATTACGGATCACGCTAAATACACTTGCCAGAGAATGTTCAGGCGTTGCATTTTTTGGAATAGCGTTAATATAAAATGAAGCTCTTGCAAACCGATCTGCAGCACGATTCGTTCCAGGCAACATGGTTGTACCGCCAATCTGTTTCCAATAGCTATTTAACGCGAGTTGTTGTTCAAATATAGGAGAATTGGTCATCACCTGATAAGCACGATTATGATGAATTACCTGCTTTCCATTAATATATTCAATAATTGCACTATCACCTGTTGCATCTGAAATAGACAAATGCAATGTAGCAAGACGTTCCTCACCGGGCACCGCATCTGTCATCACTAGAAATGGCTCTTTTTCTAATGCTGCAATTGCTTCATTCACTGTTGCAAAATTATCTAAGACGTATTGTGCCCATAGTGAAATACTTAACGATGGCTTAGTATTATTTTTAATATCAGGATATTCAGACTCAACTAACCAAAGTAAATTTGCATTCAAGCCTTTTTCATTTACGCCATCCGTGGTGGAAATATCGTAACCTGAGGCAATAACACTGCCATATTTAGAAGTCCATTTAATCGAGTTAGGCCCCGCCATGCCGTTGCGCTTCACCTTATTTGGTAAAATCCATAAATTTGTACCGATATCACTTTTCCAATCCATAGAGCGCGCTGTCATTACATCATTATCACCAAGATAAACCACACGAGTACATGCCATGGTTAACTCTCCAACGATTAAAAGACCCGCAGCAAATAATACTTTTTTTAACATTTTAGTCATTATGTTATCCTTTTTTAAATAGGCAAATTTAGTCAAACGACAGAGCTATGTTGGCGAATAGCCCAGTTAAAATTATTAGAATGGATAACATGTATATTTTATAAAGTTCATAAATACTCTCTCTTTATTATCCTTAATTTTCTATCACATATTTATTGATTAATAAATAATCAATTGTACCATTCATCATCTATTCTTGTTCTTTTTAAAAATATGATAAACCACCCTTTGAAGGGGTCTTTCATGATTTAAGCAAGGTCTACTTTGATGTGACCATTTTTTCAATTCAAAAATAGCTTTATAGTATAGTCATATTTGTAGACAGCTTTTTATAAGAAAAAATGGCTAATTTGATCTAGCTAGATCTATATTTATGCAAAAATTACTCAATTTTCCAACTATTTGTAAGTATTTTTCACATCGAGACGATTACATCACAGCAAATTTCACTTAATCGTGCAGCAACAACTCAATACTCAAATGTTTCTGCCAATATTGGTATTCTTTTAGTCAAAGATTAATCTTTGAAAGGATTCGTCAGGTTGTTTTTAAACATCATAAATACCAGCAATGCGCTTACAAATAGTAAAATTCCAACCATCACAAATAAAGGATCACTTCTCATTAAACCTAAAGCAATCGCTATAACAGCAAAAATAGATAAAATAGCGACCAGTCCCATTCCTAAAATAAGCATAAAAGTTCCAAAATATTATGTAATTATGGTGTATATTTTTGGTTATAAAAATTTCAAATTGATGTCATTTTTATTAAATAACGGTTTGATTATGTAACAGTTCTCACTTAGATGACTTTTGATATAAAAACGAAATAAGCTTGTACTTTTTAATCATTAACTAAAAGTTAAATTAATCCAATTTTCTTAGATCTTCAATAAAAATATACATAAATTTTTAATATTTTTTGCTCATTTCAGACAATAAGTCCAGTTGAATTTCTTGTATTTGCGCAAGTCTATCCCACTGATGCATTAAAAGATGATCTAGTTTTTCATGTAAATGCTGGATTTCAAGCTCAGCTTTTAAGTTAATTTGATAATCATTCTGTGAACGCAATCTGTCTTTTGCTTCTTGTCTATTCTGGCTCATCATAATAACGGGTGCTTGAATGGCTGCTATACAAGACAGTATTAAGTTTAATAGGATAAAGGGATAAGGATCAGCAGGATGAACCACTACAACGACTGTATTCACGGTAATCCATATGACCAAAAATATGGCGAAACAAATCAGAAATGCCCAACTTCCGCCAAAAGTCGCTATTTTATCTGCAAGCCGCTCTCCTAAAGTCCAATGTTGATCTAGCTTATTCTCAACATTTTTTGTGATGAGTTCATGCTGCTGCATACTTTTAATCACTTCATATTCAAGATCAGTGACTTCCCCTTTTTCTGATTTTAATAATGAATGCACATACTGAATTCGATACTTGGTTAAATCGGCTTGGCAAATATAGTCTTGGGGCGACCACTCTGGAAAATTATGTGAAATTTCTTCTGTAATCACTTTTCGTATCATCCCCATCGGGATAAGGCTTTTAATTAGAAAAGCTTTTCCACACACTAAACATTCACGACATTCATTTTTTCCATTCATGACCGATCTCTTTTATAATCATTGTTGAATTAATGGATAAATATACCTAAGTACATTTTACTCATATTCAAAATTTTTGATTGTCTATATTGTTAATTTTTTCAACTGTAGATAGCACCAGCAAAATGATCAAAAACAATCATCTTCAATAACTCTTCAATGCCTAAGGACCAGTTTTGGCCTACCTAGTGCACTCTCAAAATCTTTTTTCCATCATCTTTATTGAAACAAAATTCATACGGTTAAACAGGCAAAAAGCTGATAGTGCCAATTTAAAATTGGATCGATCTAATTAGATATGAGAGTTTATAGCAATTACTCTGATTAAATATCTAAAATTTAAATTATAAAAAATAAACTATTCTTTTGATTTATGATTTAAAACAACATACTATTAAATGGGAAAACAATAATCAAACTAATATACTGTTATGTTATTTAAGTACATGATTTATCCGCTAAAGCTCAATCTTAGAAAGTTGATTTTATTATTATCAGTTTTTAGTGTTTCAAGCTTGTTTATTGTTTCAGTTGTTGTGAGTTACTATATACAAAAACAACAACTTATCAGTAACTCTTTGTCAGTTAATCTTGAATATGCATCAAAAATTGCTATAGGCACTGACAACCACTTTCAAACGATATTAAAAGAATTAGAATATAGTGCGTATGTCCTCGGTAATAACTTTGAAAATAATCAAATCACTCATTCCGAGGTTGAGCGCCTAAAAAATCAGTCTGATTACTTTAATAGTATTGTCATAGTCAATTCTAAAGGTGACTTTATAGATTATGCCCCTTCTCAACTTCATTTAAAAAAAGAGACAGCAAATACAACCTTAGGGCTACGAGAGTCTTTAAAAGCAAAAAGTACTTATATTTCAACTCCATATTACTCTGTAAGAAATAACTTAATTATATTCATTTCTCAACCAATTTTTAATAACAAAAAAGAATTCATTGGCTTTATTGGAGGTGCTATTTATCTGAAAGATAAAAATATTATTAGTGACTTACTTACAATAAAATATGGATACAAAAATAGCTACATGTATGTTGTTGATAAATCAAATAAAATAGTCTTCCACCCTGATACTCGTAAAATTGGTAAGCAAATTTTAAATAACACAGGCTTGGCCTATATGAGAGAGAAAGAGTCAGGAAGTCTTGAATTAATCAATTCTGACGGGATTAAAAATTTAGCAGGTTTTGCTCATATTCCAACAACAGACTGGATTATTGTCTCTCAACAACCGACCAAAGAACTACTTCAACAAGCAACAACCATCATTTATAAAGTTGCACTGGTTATGCTTGTTTTTTATGCCTTTATATTTTTCATTGTATGGCAAGTTTCTTTACTTATTTCCTCACCATTAAATAGCTTAGCAAAAATGGCTAGCCGACTTAATCAGCCCAATATTGATTTAAATATTGCTAAAATTGAACCATGGTACTTTGAAGTAAGAAGATTCAAAATTTCTTTATTAATGAGTGTACGTAATTTTTCTGAAAAAATATCAGAATTAAACAATAGGGTTAATACTGACCCACTCACTGGTTTCTATAATCGACGAGGTATGGATCTATTCGTTGATAGTTTTATCAAGACTGAAACTAAATTTTCAGTTATTTACATAGACATCGATTTCTTTAAAAGAATTAATGATACATATGGTCATAATCAAGGTGATGTAGTACTAAACCAGATTGCTAGTTACATTCGTGAAAATTTTAGAAGTAATGATATTTGCTGTCGTATTGGAGGCGAAGAATTTATAATCCTTACACCAACAACAAATATTGAAATTGGATACACCATTGCTGAAAGACTGAGAAAACGACTAGAATCTACGATGATTGGCTCAATAGGCCCTGTCACAGTCTCAATCGGAATAGCTCATTGGCCTAATGACTCTTTTGATGTTCAAGAGGTATTTAAAAAAGCCGATAATAACCTATATAAAGCCAAAGCCGCTGGCCGAAATTGTATTCGGTAATCATTTCTTATTTTTGACATTCTACCCGACCTAAAGCATGCATCTTTATGCTGCTCTAAATGAATAGATGCACACGATGTATTATTAGATGCTTGCGCCAAAGCATTTAATTTCGGCTGAGATGGTATATTTTAAGTTTATAATTTTCTTTCAATGCCCGTTTAAGCATCATCATATTTATTAAAGATAAATTTTCTGTTTCTCACTTTAAAGTTGAATCATGACACAAGCACTCTATTTTTACATAGCATAATTATTGAATATTATTTATTAAAATTTATCATTAATTTTCAATAATATAAGAGATTAATGAAATATTAATATCAAAAAACCACCCTCGAGTGGTTCATTTTAAACTGCTTTTTATTGCTCTAATTGATTACTCATCCAATGCAAAAATTCATTTTTTTGCAGAAAACTGGGAGCTGCATGAGCCAGTATGGTTTGCTGTTTGCCATTAAATATACCCTTATAATTATAAGGTTTCACCGCTTCAAATGTAGATTTATCGCTCTCATGTAGTTCACTCAAAAAAGTCTTCAATTGCATAAACTGACTTTGAGAATCGATGGTTGGTTTTTCTACAATGAAATTGTAAATTTGTTCTAATATAAATTTAGGATTATTTTGAGGCATTATTATGTTCCATACTTTGTGCTAAAGTTGTAATAATTTTATTATATATATTCTATAGAGTGCATTGTCATATTATTACATTTTCATATTCTAGCAACATAAATACTTTAATAAATAAAAAAACTGTTTTAAGTTTAACTAAACAAAATATAATTAAACGAATTTGAAATATCTATAATCCCTTTTCTTTCGCTCAATCACATCGAAATTATTGTATGTATACTTTCACAAAACAACATTTTAATATTATTTGGCTTAAATTTAATTGGGTATTCAGGTAGGTTGATAATATAATTTATACAGTTTTCGCGATAATTTTTATTGTAAATTATCCTATATTCACCACCAAACAAAAAAGCAAAACCCCGTTAACATCCACAATATGACAAAGTTTAATGTGCCGTAATATGCTTAACAGTTTGCAATACTAACTATCTTTACCACATTTTCGGTATTTACGTGACCATCATCAAGATCGAAAGCCTCTTCATAAGCATAAATGCAAAAAAAAGCCCACACATGGAAGTATGGGCTAAAACTTTAAATACCTTAAAGGTATTAGAAACCACAGCTAGTTTCTGCTAGCCATTTTCCACACTAATCGAGTGAGTTACAGTGGCAAAAAATAACAATAATTAAAAATAATGCAAAACAAATCACATTGTTAACTGTGGTCAATTTCTACTAGAAACAAATAAGAAGCACATCAATGAAAGTTAGAATATCAATAAAAATATAAGCATAAAAAAACCCTAATATGCATGAAGCAAATTAGGGCATAAACTTTAAATTTTTTCGTTGGTAGCGGGAGCTGGATTTGAACCAACGACCTTCGGGTTATGAGCCCGACGAGCTACCAGACTGCTCCATCCCGCATCAACGAAGTGCCTTTATACGCCTTAATCCTCAGGAACACAAACATTATTCAATATAAATATGATATTGATCAATATTCGCTAGGTAGACCTATATTTTTATGTCATTTAAGGTTTAATAATTTTAAATATTTTTCCGCTGCTTGTACTTTGAAAAAGTATTTCAAATGCTAGGGCGAATCACCTCATTATCGACAATAATATACTTTATTCGTTCATACGTTTTAACAGTACTTGATACAACCTCATCCAAGGTTGCTTCAATAGCGTAATGCACACCAAATTGATCCTTCACACTAATATTAAATTTATTCATAAATACACCTTAAAAAGAAAATAACACACAGTCTGAGACTGCCAAAAATAGCATTCAATGATTATTAGATTTTGTAGTTATATACATTGAACGCTAATCAATATACGTTAAAAAATCTTCGTTAAGAAATATATTTCTAGCTATTCATATTGATGTGCCTACGCACACGACTTCGATTGGAATAAGTGCTTTTTTAAGACTACATAATCCGATAAATCCACACTCTTTAGTTTTATGATAGGCTTCATTAAAATGGGAAATCTTTTGACTAACTTGAGCGTATTCATTTTAGATTTGCTATATACCGCACTGACCTCATTTAAGTAAAGACTCATCGTATCTTTAGCTCTCCTACACTTAAGGCTTAGTGATCGTTCGGATAATCTGCAACGTAAGCATCACCATCTTCAAATTTAAAAATTACACGTGAATTTTCATTTACACTCAGACAGCACTATCTTCCATTCATATAGCGTATCAAAATTTATGTAATCTTTATGACAAAGAAAAGTGAATACAATGTTTGCTGAGTTTAGCTCACAAAAAGTTGGAAAAGTTTCGATGAATATGGTCGCGCATGTGACTGCCTTCTGAATGAAAATCGGAAAAAGTGTCCACAGAAGAAAGAGTGAGCATAAAGTTAAATAAACAGTTTTAAGTATTGTAAATTAACTCTTAAAAATTGAATGACCTCTGTATTATTAAATTTAATATTTAAAGCAAGGTCATAAAAAGAATGAAAAGGATAAGTTTTATTTTATTAAGTTTAATGTGTACATCTTACACCGCTCAAGCCAGTTCAGACGATGCATGGAAAAAACATGATCAAAAGCTTAAAGCAGCGTGTATAAAAGCGAGTCTGTTAAAAAATACAAAGGTCGTCAGTGACATTATGCCTTTTGATGATCGTGTGGGATATTCTGCTGTAGTTTTAGAGGGTCGCTATCCTCAAGCGCATATGAAAAATCAGCTTGGACGTGAATTATGTCTATGGCAGCGATCTAAACAAAAAGTGTCCATCATTGAAGCAGATACACTCTTAAAATTAAAGAAATAAGCTTATCGTCTAATCGCATAATTAAATTCAGACCGACAGAAAATGATATGCTAAATCCATAATTTTATTATTTGAGAGCATAAAATGAAAAAGAGTTTAAGCCTCGCTATTTTAGCTGCTTCAGTTGCATTAGGTTCTGCTCCTGTAGTTGCAAAGTCATTAGAAACACCTGTGACTTTCAAAAAAGGGACTTATGGCGCAAGTTTAAAAGGTACTTTCAAAGGCTATGATGATGCCCGTTATACATTGCATGCCAAAGCGGGCCAACGATTGAAATTTAAAACAACCAGCACGGGCGACTTAGCGTATATCAATATTTATGCACCAGAAGATAAGCCAGGTAAAGCTGAAGCCTTATGGATTGGTTCTACAGCAGGCTCAGCTGGAGAAGTGGTTCTACCCTCCACGGGAAAATATACACTTCAAGTTTATCAAATGCGGAATACAGCACGGCGCGGCAAAACTGTAAATTTCAATGTTGATATCCAAATTTTAAATCAAGCACCTTAAGGTGTTTGATTCATTGGACTCTCATAAATCGTTGCGCCAACTGGTGATACGCGCCAAATCATATCACCCACATCATCGGCGACCAAAATAGCTCCTGAAAAATCCACTGCTACACCAACAGGCCGCCCAAACGCATCACCTTTATCGCTTAAAAAGCCAGTCAATACATCTTGCGGTTTACCAGAAGGTTGACCATTTTGGAACGGCACAAAAACGACTTTATAGCCACTATACGGTTTACGATTCCATGAGCCATGCTGACCAATGAGCGCACCACCGCGGTATTGTGGCATTAATTCGGCAGCATAAAATGTCAAGCCTAACGATGCTGTATGGTTACCCAGTGCATAATCAGGCTTAATTGCTCGTGCGACCAACTCAGGATTTTGTGGTTTTACTCGTGTGTCCACATGTTGACCATAATAGCTATACGGCCAGCCATAAAAAGCGCCTTCTTTAACTGAAGTCATGTAATCGGGCACTAAATCATTGCCCAATTCATCACGCTCATTCACGACTGTCCATAGCGCACCACTTTGAGGTTGCCAATCCATGCCATTTGGATTACGCAGCCCTGTCGCAAATGGTCGTGCCTTGCCACTGGCAATATCAAATTCCATAATCAGTGCACGACCCACTTCTTGGTCAAAGCCATTTTCAGCCACGTTACTGTTTGAACCCACAGTAATATAAAGTTTGGTACCCGCAGGGTTGGCAATTACGTTTTTGGTCCAATGATGGTTTAACGTACCACCCGGCAAATCCAATACTTTGGTTCCACTTACTGTAATTTGAGTTGCACCTTCTTGGTAAGAAAAGCGCATTAAGGCATCAGTATTGGCCACGTACAGCATGTTTCCTACCAGTGCCATGCCAAATGGAGAGTTTAAATTTTGTAGAAATACGGTTTTTTGGTCAGCGATACCATCACCATTGCTATCACGAAGCAAACTAATGCGGTTGGCACTCGGATGCGATGACCCTGCACGCTTCATCACCAGTTTCGCTATTTTTCCTTTAATTCCCTTGCTATCATCAGGCTTAGATGGCGCATCTGTTTCGGCCACTAGCACATCACCATTCGGCAACACATACAGCCAGCGCGGATGTTCAAGTTCTCCCGCAAATGCTTGTACTTTTAAACCTGCAGCAGGCGTTGGCATAATACCCGCAGGCCAGCCTTTGGCAGTGGCAATATTAACCGTAGGCAGTAAACTTGATTTAGGTTCAGGCAAATTAGGTTGTGGGCCATAGCTGTCTGTGCTTGGAGAGCTAGATGATGAAGCACATCCTGTTAGTGCCAATACAATGGCAGAACTCGCAATGGGCAGTAAAAACCGAACAGACATTTTTTATCTCCAATTTATTTTTTTGTCGCACTAAATAGAGAATAATTCTTTGTATGATAGAGATACAGACTTTTATTGAACATATTTTTTGTGGCTATACCAAGTTAAAAAATGCAGATTCAACACCTACTGTTATTTCCAAGTAGAAGTGTCCGCTTCTAGCTTCTATAAGTAAGCCCAACATCTGAAACAGGATTAAGTTAGCAGCCCATTGACTGAGTAATATCAGTAAATAAAAAAACTGTTGCATTTAAATGCAAATTTATTCCAAAATAAAAAAGGTCTAACTATCCGTTAATAGTTAGACCCTGAATCATGTTGAAGGGTTGATTTACTTTACGGTCACTGTAATGCTACCGGTGTTCACAGCACCAATGGCAGAAGTTTTGATGCCATCAATATGATTCACTTTTCCATCTACATTTACAGATGCATCAATAGCGCCTGAATTAAAGGCTAAATTTGCTGCGCTGTAATTGCTCAGCGTTGTAGAGAATTGATCATAATAGCTAGTATTCACTCCTGCACTGATAGAGCTTTCGAGTTCAGATGACTTTTCATTATGCCATCCTTCCACTGTACTCCATTTATTTTTTTCAGCGTCAAAAGTTCCATTGAATGTACCCGCAGTAACAGCGCTGAAGTTGCCTTGCTGTAAGTTAATACTACCTGTATTCACGGCACCAATTGCTGAAGTTTCTGCCGAGACTTTGTCTCCAACATTATTGAGTGAATTATAACGACCATCTATGTTGACAGTTGCATCAATATTATTGGTATTGATTGCAAGGTTAAGTGCACTACCATTTTTGGCATGTTGAGATAAAAGATCTAGGGTTGCTTGTAGACCAGTATCTACATGTACATTATTTGCCATGGCTGCACTGGACAGGAAGGCGACGGATAAGGCGATTGTTGTGATAGTCTTATTCATGGTTAATTTCCTTTTCTAGTTTTCTTTTCTAGTTTTGAAGCACTTCTCGCTAAGCACTTCTTTTTATAATGGGAGCGAGCCCATTTTTATATATCTTTTAATCACGCTGAGTTGTTGACCAGTAATTTTCGATCATCGCAGGATTTACATCCCATAACATTTTAGCCTTCTCATCTTCTTTTTTTTCCTCATTCACTTTGTTTGGAGATGAGCGCTGTTTCATACTGATATATTTAATTAAATCCTTTTTACTCATTTCAGAATCACCTTCAGGATTTTTAATCAGGTCAGATTCTTTATTCTTATGCGGCTGCGTATCTTTGTTTGGTGAGTTTGTCGATTTATTTTTTTCATTCGATGAACTTGTTTTATCTGATGAGGAGTCCAGAAGAGACCCGCTTGAATCCACAGTGTTTTTCTGCTGGCTTTCTTTATATTTATACAGAGCAACAGAACTTCTCGTTAAACCTAAGCTGCCAAATTCAGGTGGTATTTCAGCGCGGCAACTTTCAAATGTTACGGGCGGAATGACCTGACTGAGCAATTCAAAAGTAGCCAAATTCAACATTTGACGTAAAGCAAAGTTGGTCGCTTCTCTCTCTCCTTTTCCAATCTGAATGTTCAGTAAAGTATGACCAGCAAACCTGCCTGCATTTATGCCGTAATCCTGTGCTGCAATTTGCTTCTGTAGCGAAACATTAGCAACGACTTTACTACTACGCGTATCTGTCAAAGATAAATCTAAACCGACCATAATTCGAGTTTGACTATAATTGGGACCAACACCGCCAATCTGCATGTCAAAACCGCCACCGGGAATAAAATCCAAACTGTTAATACTACCTGTCACATAATAATCAGAAGCTTGAATTTGCCTTGGGTCACGAATTCCCCACTTGGCTTCGCTTTCTATAATACGAGGATCACGCCGATTCAATAAGTTGACACCCGCCTGAAACAATGCAGATTGCACCATATCTCCAGCGCCTTGCGTAACCATTTTGCCACTACCGCCATTCGTTACAACATCTTTCCCTGTTTGGTCTAAAATCGCGCCAACGGAGAAACTAACATCATTGCGCAATTGTCCTTTCAGACAGGATAAGGCCATATCAAAAGGCGTAAAAATATCAGTAATAGGCGGTCCTTGTACAAGGCTGACAGGCTCCTTGTTTGAAAGAGCCATGCCAGTACATCCTGTCAGAAGATGGCTAAAAAGGATCGTGATGCTCACAGAAGATATTTTTCTTCTATTCAACCAAGGAAAATTCAACATAGTGATTCTCCCCCTGGTTGAGTGCTTAAGTTAGGACATTGCTGATTATTTTGAGTGGTAGTTGAATTTACAGAACCGTCATTTGCAGTATCATTCGAGATATCTACACCGTTGTTTGAACCATTTACATTTACATTGCTAGTAGATGAATTAAGTGTACCTATAGAACTTGTCGATGTGCTGTTTATTGTGGTTTTTCCCAGTCCAGAATAATAATCTGAATCCTTAAGCTCAATGAGATTTGCTTGGACTAAATTATCATTGGTGCGACTACTTGATGCTTTCCAGCGCTGACTCCACTCATCAGAGGTTGCATAAGCATTGCTCAGAAAACATACACAAAATAAACCAACATTGATCACTGATATTTTCATAATTCTTACCACCCTTTGATCTAAGATGTTTATTTATTTTTC